>VERA01000054.1 GCA_018882935.1 Burkholderiaceae bacterium
ATCGTGCAATGACCAAGTTTGTGTTCGTCACTGGCGGTGTTGTGTCCTCCCTCGGCAAGGGAATCGCGGCAGCGTCGCTCGCCGCTATTCTCGAATCGCGTGGCCTCAAGGTCACTCTCCTCAAGCTAGACCCCTATATCAACGTTGACCCCGGAACGATGAGTCCGTTCCAGCACGGTGAGGTATTTGTCACCGACGATGGGGCCGAGACTGATC
The DNA here is from genome assembly GCA_018882935.1 of Burkholderiaceae bacterium. Taxonomy (GTDB): domain Bacteria; phylum Pseudomonadota; class Gammaproteobacteria; order Burkholderiales; family Burkholderiaceae_D; genus Pernthalerella. Next base: position 217 of record VERA01000054.1, read on the forward strand.
TCGATCTGGGACATTACGAGCGCTTCATCAGCGCCAAGATGAAAAAGGTGAACAACTTCACCACCGGTCAGATTTACGAATCGGTAATCCGCAAAGAGCGGCGCGGCGAGTACCTTGGTAAAACGGTGCAAGTGATTCCGCACATCACCAACGAGATACAAGAATTCATCCAGCGCGGCGCCGAGGGTTTTGATGTGGCCATCGTCGAGATCGGCGGTACGGTCGGCGACATTGAGTCGCTGCCATTTCTGGAGGCGGCGCGGCAATTATCGCTGCGCTCCGGCCGCAACAGCTCGGCGTTTGTGCACCTGACACTGGTGCCTTACTTGCCTTACGCCGGTGAACTCAAAACCAAGCCCACACAGCATAGCGTACAAAAACTGCGCGAAATTGGTATTTCGCCTGATGCGCTGCTGTGCCGCGCTGATCGCCGTATTCCCGATGACGAGCGCGCCAAGATTTCGCTGTTTTCTAATGTGCAGCAAGATGCAGTGATCTCAGTGTGGGATGCCGACACCATCTACAAAATTCCGCAAATGCTGCATGATCAGGGGCTCGATCGCATTATTTGCGACAAGCTCGATCTCAACGTCAAGAGCGCTGATTTGTCGATGTGGTCGCGCCTGATCACTGCGCTCGAAAATCCCAAGCATGAAGTCAGCATCGCCATGGTCGGCAAATATGTTGATCTGACTGAATCGTATAAATCACTCACCGAAGCGCTGCGCCACGCGGGCATCCATACCGAATCACGCGTCTCGATTGAGTATGTGGATTCGGAAGAAATTGAAGCCAACGGCGTTGCGAGTTTGGCGAAGTTTGATGCGATTCTGGTACCGGGTGGTTTTGGTAAGCGCGGTGTCGAAGGCAAGATCGCCACCGTGCGCTATGCGCGTGAGCACCAGGTCCCTTACCTTGGTATTTGTCTCGGCATGCAGGTGGCGTTGATTGAATACGCGCGTGATGTCGCTGGCCTCAAAGGCGCTAATTCCACCGAGTTTGATTCTGCGACTGAGCATCCGGTGGTTGCCTTGATCACCGAGTGGCAAAACCATGACGGCCAGATCGAGCGGCGCGATGAAAACTCCGATCTTGGCGGCACCATGCGCCTGGGTGCGCAAACCTGTGCTGTGAAGCCCGGCACCTTGGCCGCAGAGATTTACGGTAACTCAGTCACCGAGCGACATCGCCATCGTTACGAGGCGAATAATCATTATCTTGATCGCATTGAGCAGTCTGGCTTGGTGGTGTCGGCGCGTACGCCGAATGAATCCCTGTGCGAGATTATGGAACTGCCTCGGGTAGGTGAGCATGCCCATCCCTGGTTCATGGGCGTGCAGTTTCACCCCGAGTTCAAATCCACGCCGCGCGATGGGCACCCACTGTTTATCTCATTCATTAAAGCCGCGTTGGCGCACAAAGCCGAGTCCGAGCAAAGGAAAGCAGCATGAAGCTCTGCGGTTTCGAGGCCGGCGCAGATCAGCCGTTTTTTCTGATCGCAGGCACCTGCGTGATCGAATCCGAGCAGATGGCGCTCGATACTGCGGGTCGTTTGAAAGAGATCACCGGCGCCTTGGGTGTGCCCTTCATTTATAAATCATCGTTTGACAAAGCCAATCGCTCATCCGGAGCGTCGTTTCGTGGCCTCGGCATGGAGAAGGGCTTGAGTATTCTTGCCAAGGTGCGCGAGCAGATCGGCGTGCCGGTGCTGACCGATGTGCATGACGCGGACGAAATTGCGCCGGTTGCTGCGGTGGTCGATGTATTGCAAACGCCGGCGTTCTTGTGCCGGCAAACCGATTTTATTCGCGCTTGTGCGCAATCCGGTAAGCCAGTGAATTTGAAGAAGGGCCAGTTTCTTGCCCCGCACGACATGCGCAATGTGGTGATGAAGGCGCGTGAGGCTGCAGCGGAAGCCGGGTTGCCGAGCGATGTGTTCATGGTGTGCGAGCGCGGCGCTTCGTTTGGTTATAACAATCTGGTTTCGGATATGCGGTCTCTCGCGATCATGCGTGAAACCAGTTGCCCGGTGGTGTTTGATGCGACGCATTCGGTGCAGCTACCCGGTGGTCAGGGCACGTCGTCGGGTGGTCAGCGCGAATTCGTGCCGGTATTGGCGCGCGCTGCTGTCGGTGTCGGTGTAGCCGGCTTGTTCATGGAGACGCACCCCGAGCCCGCCAAAGCAATGTCGGATGGCCCGAATGCGGTACCGCTGGCGCGTATGCGAGAGCTACTTGAGAGCCTGGTGGCGATTGATCGTGTGGTCAAGGGTAAACCTTTTCTTGAGAACGACTTCAACTGAGCAGTGACGACGTTATGAGTTAAGGTGCTTAACACGGAGGTTGTTTTGATCACCAGCTTATGGTTGCAGCACGACGCAATTCAATGCGATTCAATTTCGATGTAATTCAATTTCGATGTAATTCAATTTGGTTTGATTTGATTAATACCTGCCTTTTCCCCTGGAGATCTGAATGAGTGCAATCGTAGATATCGTCGGCCGCGAAATCCTCGACTCGCGCGGTAACCCCACCGTCGAGTGCGACGTGCTGCTTGAATCCGGTGTGATGGGACGTGCGGCGGTACCTTCGGGTGCCTCGACCGGTTCGCGCGAGGCGATCGAACTGCGTGATGGTGACAAGAGCCGCTATCTCGGTAAAGGCGTACTGCGCGCTTGCGAGAACATCAATACCGAAATCTCCGAAGCGGTGATGGGTCTGGACGCTTCCGAGCAGGCATTTCTCGATCGCACCATGATTGATCTCGACGGTACCGAGAACAAATCACGGTTGGGTGCCAACGCCATGCTGGCGGTATCGATGGCCGTGGCGAAAGCAGCCGCTGAAGAGGCTGGTCTGCCGCTGTATCGTTATTTCGGCGGTTCCGGCGCGATGCAGATGCCGGTGCCGATGATGAACGTCATTAACGGTGGCGCGCACGCAGACAATAACTTGGATATTCAGGAGTTCATGATTATTCCGGTCGGTGCGCCCAGTTTTCGTGAGGCGATTCGCTACGGCGCAGAGGTATTCCACACGCTGAAAAAAATCCTGCATGACAAAGGTTTAACGACGGCAGTGGGCGACGAGGGTGGTTTTGCGCCATCGGTGAAAAGCCATGAAGAAGCCATTCAACTGATTTTGCAGGCGATCGAAAAAGCTGGCTATGAGCCCGGCACGCAAATCGCGCTGGGTTTGGATTGTGCAGCGTCTGAATTCTACAAAGATGGTCTGTATCAATTGGATGGTGAGGGCTTGAAATTATCTGCCGATGATTTCACTAATTTGCTCGCTACTTGGAGCGACAAGTACCCCATCATCTCCATCGAAGACGGCATGCACGAAGGTGACTGGAAGGGCTGGGCAACACTTACCAAGGCTTTGGGCAAAAAGGTGCAGCTGGTGGGCGACGATCTGTTCGTCACGAATACAAAAATTCTGCGTCAAGGTATTGATGAGGGCATCGCGAATTCAATTCTCATCAAGATTAACCAGATCGGCACGCTGACCGAAACCTTTGCAGCCATTGAAATGGCCAAGCGTGCGGGCTACACCGCCGTGATCTCGCACCGCTCGGGCGAGACTGAAGATTCGACGATTGCCGATATCGCGGTCGGTACCAATGCCTTGCAAATCAAAACCGGCTCGATGTCGCGCTCTGATCGTATGGTGAAGTACAACCAGCTGCTGCGGATCGAAGAAGACTTGGGCGATATCGCTTCCTACCCCGGCCGTGATGCGTTCTACAATTTATAACGTTATGGTGTAAGCAGCTAGCCCTGCCGACGCGCGCCCGACTCGACCTATGCGACTGATTTTGATTGTCTTGACCGTGCTGCTGGTGCTGATTCAGTACCCGCTGTGGCTGGGCAAGGGCGGCTGGTTGCGGGTGTGGGATTTGTCGAGACAGCTTGATGCCGCGCTGGAAAAAGAGCAAGAGCTGCGTCTGCGGAATGAAAAACTGGCCGGCGAGGTGCAAGACCTCAAAGAAGGTACTGGAGCGGTGGAAGAGCGTGCCCGCTACGAGCTGGGTATGGTGAAAGACGGCGAGATTTTTGTGCAGGTGCTGGATGGGGGCACGAAAGCCAGCGTACCGGATTCAACCAAACAGTAGTCACCGCAGACAATACAAGACGTACTGCAAGGGGCTGCCAACGCCGCCAGCGGCCCAACGGGACGGGTGACTAGTGCTGTGCTTGCCCTGGTGCTTGTACTGCATCCGCCAAAATCTCTGCTGCAAATAACTGCGCGCAATCTACCTTATCGAAGGCGTAGTCTTGGCCGCAGAAGTCGCAATTGATTTCCAGCTTGCCCAGATCAGCCAGCGCATCATCCACTTCAGCTTGCCCCAGCAGTTTGAGCATATTGCCGACCCTCTCGCGCGTGCAGGTGCATCGAAACAGTGGATGGCGCGGCTCGAACACGCGCACTTGCTCTTCCCAATAAAGCCGGCGTAGCAGGGTCATGATGTCGGTACCGAGCAATTCTTCATCGCCAATCGTTGATGCCAGCGTGACTGCCCGGTTCCAGGTGTCGCTATCGTCGGTGCTATCGGCTTGAGTGCTTTTACCGCCAGTGCCGCCTTGTTCAGGCAGCTTTTGCAAGAGCAGTCCGCGTGCCACGCTGTCATTGGCCGCTAGCCATAGCTTGGTATCGAGCTGCTCGGACCGCTGCATGTAGTTTTCGATCACGGTCGCGACCGAATCACCGTCAAGCGAGACGATACCTTGATACGGTTGCTGGCCGGGGAGTTTATCGATTGGGTCGAGTGTGATCGCGAAGCGCCCCTCGCCGTGCAGGTTGACCAGTTGCTGCAGGCGCGCGTCTTCGGCGATGTGGCTGTTTTCGCCGAGCTTGGCGGTGGCCCGCAGTTGTAAAGCGGCGTCGCACTCCACGACCAATAACTTGACCGGCCCATCACCGTGCATTTGCAAAATAATGGTGCCGTTGAATTTCAGGTTAGCAGAGAGCAGGGCCGCGGCTGCCATCATCTCGCCCAACAGCGAGGCCACTGGCGCGGGGTAGCTGCGCCTGCTCAGCACATGACGCCACGCTTCGGATAACTCGACCAACTCGCCGCGTACCAACGAGTTGTCGAACATGAATTTTTGCAGCGTATCGCGCATGTGGGTGCAGGTTCAGCCGATACGCTTGAGCTGCTCTCGGTACTGCCGTGCCCGCGCGGTATACATCTCTGCGCTTTGCTTCATTCTGTCGAGCTCGGCCTCGGTGAGCGTTCGAACTGCGCGGGCGGGCGAGCCGATAATCAGCGAGTTATCGGGGAATTCCTTGCCTTCGGTGACCAAGGAACCGGCACCGACCAAGCAGTTGCGGCCGATTTTTGCATCGTTAAGCACCACCGCCTGAATACCGATCAGGCTACCGTCGCCAATAATGCAGCCGTGCAGCATGGCCTGGTGCCCCACCGTGACGTTATCGCCGATGATCAGCGGGCATCCGTGATCGGTATGCAGGGTAGTACCTTCCTGTACGTTGCTGTTTTCACCGATGACAATCGGTTCGGTATCGCCGCGAATCACCACGCCATACCAGATATTGGCATTGGCTTTGATGGTGACTTCGCCGATGACAGTGACTGAATCCGTCAAGAAGGCGGATTCGTGAATAGTGGGGCTGACGTCGCCAAGCTGATAAATCGGCATAAAAAGACTCAAGCAATTCGGAGGAAGCAAATAATCATCAGGTTGCAGGCGCACTTGTTGCGCGGCCAAGCGGGTCTAAGCAAACGGTTTCGCCTACAACCAAAATTGTACCGTCCGACAGGCTTGGTGTTGAAACTTCGTTGAAATTTCATCTTAATTTTTTTGAGAAGGCGCTGGAGCCATTTGCACTAATCGGTACTTGCCTGGATGCTGCGTTCATGAACACCCCCGGTAGCGTCTATCTCCAGCCAACCGCCGCGGTGCGGTGCATGGTCATAATCCCAGTCAGGTAGCACATGGCGCGTACCTGATGCGTGCTGGTGGGTCGCGGGGCGGTGAGTATGGCCATGGATGATGCGTCCAATACCGTGCTGGCTGAAAAGCGCATCCACAGCGGCCTGATTCACATCCATGATGGCCATAGACTTCTCGCGTTGCGCCGCACGGCTACCCTCGCGCATGGCTGCGATGATCTGCTTGCGCTCATCTAGCGGTTTTGCCAAAAAACCAGCCTGCCACGCCGGGTTACGAACCTGATCACGAAACTTCATGTAATCAACATCATCGGTGCAGCAAGCATCGCCATGGGTTAGTAACACGGACACGCCTGCAACATTAATCACACACGGGTCCGGCAACAAACTTAGGCCACTTTCAGCAGCAAATTTTTCACCCACCAAAAAATCGCGGTTACCCGCGATCCAGTAAACCTCAATTCCTGCAACGCTGACAGACTTCAACGCATCAACAATACTGCGATTAAACCCATCATTGATATCGTCGTCACCGGCCCAATACTCAAAAATATCGCCAAGCAGATACAACCGCTGCGCATGCAACGCCTGCAGCTGCAAGAACTGAAAAAAAGCCGCAGTTGTTTTTGGCGTGTGCGGCGACAGGTGAAGGTCTGAAACAAAAAGCGCAGCCGTTGCCGGATGCGCTAGTGTTGTGGTGGCTTGAGCTGTACTCATGACGCGACCGCAGCAGCCAGGGTTGCCGACCGAGGCGCCGGGTCAGGCGATTTAAATAATCTCGGCCTTTTCGATGATGATATCTTCGACCGGCACATCATCATGAAAACCTTTGCGGCCGGTCGCGACCTTGCGAATTTCATCTACCACCTCGGTACCTTCGGTCACGCGACCGAATACGCAGTAACCCCAATGGGCAGGGCCGGCGTAATCGAGAAAGTCATTATCTTTGACATTAATAAAAAACTGCGCCGTGGCGGAGTGAGGGTCGTTGGTACGTGCCATTGCAATGGTGTATCGCTCATTTGCCAAGCCGTTGGTGGCTTCGTTTTCGATCGGCTCACCGGTTTGTTTTTCTTTCATGCCTGGCTTGAAACCACCACCTTGAATCATGAAGCCATCAATCACGCGGTGAAAGATGGTGCCATCGTAATGCCCCGACTGCACATACGACAGAAAATTTTCAACGGTTTTGGGCGCTTTTTCGGCGTCGAGCTCGATCGTGATTTGACCGTGATTTGTGCTGAGTACGACTGACATGATGAGTCCTTAGAAAATTAATCAACCAGCGTTGCTGATTCGATGATGACAGGTTTGATGGGTTTGTCGCGCCGGTCGGTATCTACCGCCTCGATCTGATCAACCACCTCGCTGCCCTTGATGACTTTACCGAACACCGCGTAGCCGAAGCCGTCTTGTCCGGGGTAGTCGAGAAAGCGATTATCTTTGGTGTTGATGAAAAATTGTGCGGTGGCCGAGTTGGGATCTGCGGTGCGCGCCATGGCAATAGCGTAGCGACGGTTTTTCAGGCCATTGGAAGATTCAATTTCAATTGGGCCACGGGTCGCTTTCTCTGAACCTTGCGGAGTGTAACCTCCGCCTTGAATCATGAACCCGCGAATCACGCGATGAAATACCGTACCGTTATAGAAACCTGCTTTCACATACTGAAGAAAATTATCAACGGTTTTAGGCGCTTTGGCGGGGTCGAGTTCGACTACGATCTCTCCAGCGCTGGTTTTAATCAAGACCGTGGGGGCGGGGCCGGCCGTCGCTGGTTTCGCTTGTGCTGTGGTGGTTCCAGCGTGGACGACAGTCGATTGTGTCAGCAACATCAGCATGGCACATAGCGCAGCGCCAATAAAACGCAGGTGCAACATACACTTCCTTTTTCAGTGCAACGACCACGCGCTGATTCGTTCTGGATGCGCGCGCTTCGATGCTATACTTTGATCGAACCCGCATTTTATCAAAGACAGCCCGTCAACCCTGCGCGCGTAGCGGAGCGCGGTGCTGTCAGCGGCACGCGTTGTCGTAGCGTTCGTTGCCGAGTCTGCATTACTCATGAGTGCTCTCAAAATTTACAACACGCTTGCGCGTGACAAGTTGCCTTTTGTTCCCATCGATCCGGGCAGGGTACGCATGTATGTATGCGGCATGACGGTCTATGACTACTGCCATCTTGGCCATGCCAGGGTCATGGTGGTATTCGATATGGTGCAGCGCTGGCTTCGCAGTACCGGCTTTGAGGTTACCTATGTCCGCAATATCACTGATATCGACGACAAAATCATCAAGCGTGCGGTAGAAAATGGTGAATCTATCTCTGCGCTGACCAATCGCTTCATTGATGCCATGAACCACGATGCAGCAGCATTGGGCGTACAACCACCGGACCATGAGCCGCGCGCTACTGCCTATGTGCCGCAGATGTTGCACCTCATTGGGCAACTTGAATCGAATGGTTTGGCGTATCAGGCCAGTGATGGCGACGTTAATTTCTCGGTGCGTGATTTTGCGGGGTACGGCAAGCTCTCAGGTAAATCATTGGATGATTTGCGCGCTGGCGAACGTGTTGAAATTGCCAGTGCCAAGCGTGACCCACTCGACTTCGTATTATGGAAGGCCTCGCGCGAGTCCGAGCCCGATGAAGTGAAATGGCCATCCCAATGGGGCAGTGGCAGGCCCGGTTGGCATATTGAGTGCTCTGCCATGTCGTGCCAACTTCTGGGCGAGCATTTTGATATTCACGGTGGTGGGCAAGATTTACAGTTCCCGCACCATGAAAATGAAATCGCCCAATCCGAAGGGGCGAGCGGAAAACCTTTCGTCAATTACTGGATGCACAATGGCTTTGTGCGCGTCGATGACGAAAAAATGTCTAAATCCCTGGGCAATTTTTTCACCATTCGCGAGGTACTCAAACAGTATGACGCCGAGGTAGTTAGGTTCTTCATTTTGCGCGCGCATTATCGCAGCCCGCTTAATTATTCCGATGCGCATCTCGATGATGCGCGTACGGCGCTGATGCGGCTCTACACCGCCCTGAAAGATCATCCCGCTGATCAGCACGCGCTTGATTGGCAAGAGCCACATGCGCAGCGGTTTACCGATGCCATGAATGATGACTTCAACACACCGATTGCGATCGCGGTGCTGTTCGAGTTAGCCAGCGAGGTGAACCGTACTGGCTCTCCGGTAGCGGCACGGCAGCTGAAGGGTCTGGCAGGTGTGCTCGGTCTGCTTGAGCGTGAGCCGCAGGCTTTCTTGCAAGCCGGTGCACCAAGTGGCATGAGTGATGCCGAGGTGGCGAGTGCCATTGCAGCGCGCGCCGCTGCAAAACAAACTAAAAATTTCGCTGAAGCGGACCGCATTCGTACCGAGTTGCTGGGCAAGGGTATCGTGCTGGAAGACAAACCCGGCGGCGTCACCGAGTGGCGACGAGCGTAATATCAGGCGCGATGGCTAAACCGACTCCAATCATCCTGCCCGACTACTGGGAAGAGGCCAAGGCCGAGTTAATGCGGCGCGACCGCATCCTGCGCAAGCTGATACCTAAATTCGGTGACTTGCACCTGGTTGGTCGCGGTGATCCGTTTACCACCCTGGCGCGCGCTATCGTTGGTCAGCAAATCTCGGTCAAGGCGGCGCAGTCGGTGTGGGAGCGCTTGGTGGTTACGGTGCCCAAGCTCTCGCCGGCCACCGTTAAAAAAGCCGGGCTGGAAAAACTCGCCAGCTGCGGGCTATCCAAGCGCAAGGCTGAGTACCTGACCGATCTCTCGCGCCATTTCCTCGATGGCAGCGTGCACGCCAAAGATTGGTCTTCCATGCACGACGAAGATGTGATCGCCGAGCTGATACAAATTCGCGGCATCGGCCGCTGGACCGCCGAGATGTTCTTGATCTTCAACCTGCTGCGCCCCAATGTGCTGCCGCTGGATGATCTTGGTCTGCTCAAAGGCATTAGCGTGAACTACTTCTCTGGCGAGCCGGTGTCGCGCAGCGACGCGCGCGAGGTCGCCGCCAACTGGGAGCCGTGGCGCACCGTCGGCACCTGGTATTTATGGCGGTCGCTCGACCCGCTACCTGTAGAATATTGATCTTGGTAATGCAAGATTGCTATGATCCGGCACGCGGTCGGCCACAAGCCAGCTGCTATTGCCAGGATGACAAGGAGCCAGCGTGAGCAAAACCACCTTCCTCAGCTTTGAGCAGTCGATCGCTGAACTGGAAACCAAAATCGAAGAATTGCGCTTCGTGCAGGAAGACTCAGCGGTCGATATCAGCGAAGAGATCGACAAGCTGCACCAGAAGAGCCAGCAACTCACCAAAGATATCTACGGCAAGCTCACACCTTGGCAGGTGTCGCAGATTGCTCGTCACCCGCAACGCCCCTATACCCTGGATTACATCGCCGAGATCTTCACCGATTTCCACGAGCTGCATGGTGATCGCTCGTATGCGGATGATCTGTCCATCGTAGGCGGTCTGGCACGATTCAACGGCCAACCCTGCATGGTGCTGGGACATCAAAAAGGCCGCGACACCAAAGAGCGCGCGCTGCGCAACTTCGGTATGTCCAAACCCGAGGGCTATCGCAAAGCGCTGCGTTTGATGAAGCTGGCTGAGAAGTTCAACTTGCCGGTATTTACGTTTGTCGATACGCCCGGTGCGTTTCCGGGTATTGATGCCGAGGAGCGCGGTCAGTCCGAGGCGATCGGTCATAACCTGTACGCCATGGCAGAGCTGAAAGTGCCGATCATCTCAACCATCATCGGTGAGGGTGGCTCGGGCGGTGCGCTGGCGATCGCGGTGGCTGACTCGGTCCTGATATTGCAATATGCGACCTACTCGGTGATCTCGCCGGAAGGATGCGCCTCGATTCTCTGGAAAACCGCAGAGCGTGCCTCTGACGCCGCCGAGGCACTTGGCCTTACCGCGCACCGACTGAAGGCGCTGAACCTGGTGGATAAAATCGTCAATGAGCCACTGGGTGGTGCGCATCGCGATCCTAAGCAGATGGCGGTGCTCCTCAAACGCGCACTGGCCGATTCATTGCGCCAGTTTCAGGGCATGAAAACCAAAGAGCTGATCGCCACGCGTCACGAGAAGCTGATGAGCTATGGCAAGTTCAAGGAAATCACCACGAGTGACTGAGGTCGTTGCTCACCTTACCGGGCAATTCGAACGCGCGCTGGAAGCAATTCTGGCGCGCGTTGTTGTTTCTGACTCACCGCTCTCCATTGCCGTCGCCTACAGCGGGGGCCTGGATTCCTCGGTGCTATTGCATCTTGCGGCGCAGTACTGCCAGCGTCGAACACTTCGTCTTTATGCATTTCATGTGCATCATGGCCTCAGCCCCTTTGCAGATGATTGGTTGCGCCATGCTGAGCAGCAAGCGGCCGCGCTCGGTGTGCCGTTTGATGCTGCGCGAATCACAGTAGAAGATTCAGCAGCCAGCATTGAGCATGCAGCGCGCAGCGCCCGCTACGCCGCGCTTGGTACGCTTTGCCGTAAACACGGTGCGCAGCTGCTGCTGACTGCGCATCACCAAGATGATCAAGCTGAAACCGTGCTGTTGCAGTTGTTTCGCGGTGCCGGATTGCGCGGCTTGGGTAGTATGGTTGATCTGCAGCGTGTGAGTCCGTTAATGGGCGAGGGCGTCATGCTGGGCCGACCATTGCTGGCATGCCCGCGTAAAGATTTGGCGGCATACGCCGGGCAGCGGCAAATCGCTCATGTTGATGATGAATCCAACGCCGACACGCGCTACCGACGCAACGCGATCCGGCATCAGATCATGCCGCAGATCGAGCGCACCTATCCGGGATTTTCCGCTACCGTTGCGCGCAGCACCCAGCACTGGCAGAGCGCGCAACAACTGCTCGATGAGTTAGCCGCCATTGACCTCGCCGCTGCTGCAAGCGGCAGCGCGCTCAACATTAATCAACTCAGCCAGCTTTCTGATCAGCGTATCGATAACTTGATGCGATATTGGTTCCTACAGCAGGGCGCAAGCTACGCACCTAGCACAGCGCAGTTACAGCAACTACGCTCGCAGATGTTGCGCGCTCGTGCTGATGTGCACCCCGCGCTTGCATTGTGCGGCATGCAGCTGGAGCGAAGAGCAGGCCTTCTGGTGGCGCTGCCACATACCGACGCGGTACCGCCCACAGACCCCATGGCGGTGCGTTGGCGCGGAGAGCGTGAGATAGCGGTACCGCAGTGGCGCGGCAGCTTGCTGTTTAGCGAGGCAGCGTCGGGTATCAGCCCGCAGCAGCTGCAAGCCAATGCGCTCACACTTCAGCCCCGCAGCGGTGGCGAGCGACTCAAGCCAGACCCGGCGCGACCCTCACGTTCGTTAAAAAATCTGTTTCAAGAGGCTGTGTTGCCCGCGCAGCAGCGCCCTTGGCTACCTTTGGCCTACCTGAACGGACACCTGGTGTTTGCCGCCGGTCTCGGCATGGATACACGCTTTGCCGACGCGCCAGGCGGGGTGGTGTTGGGTTGGCGGGGCGAGGCCGGGCAGCGCTGAGCGCGAGCGGAGCGTTGGCTTTCCGGGTTGCACCATGTAAAATCGCGGGTTTTGTTCGCAAGCAAGCCTGCTTCTCATGTCTTTGATTGTTCACAAGTATGGCGGCACCTCGATGGGCTCAACCGAGCGCATCAAAAACGTCGCCCGACGCGTCGCCAAGTGGCACGATGCGGGGCACCAGATCGTGGTGGTGCCGTCAGCAATGTCCGGCGAAACCAACCGTCTGCTCGGCCTCGCCAAAGAAATCACACCGTCGCCCGACCCGCGCGAACTCGATATGCTGGCCTCGACCGGTGAGCAGGCCTCGGTTGCGTTGCTGGCGATTGCGCTGCAATCAATCGGTAAGCAAGCGGTTTCTTACACCGGCTGGCAGGTGCCTGTCGTCACCGACAATGCCTACACCAAAGCACGTATTCAATCGATTGATGATGCCAAGGTGCGCAAAGACCTCGACGCCGGCCGCATCGTCATCATCACCGGGTTTCAGGGCATTGATGGCGACGGCAACATCACCACGCTCGGCCGCGGTGGCTCGGATACTTCGGCAGTTGCGGTTGCTGCCGCGCTCAAAGCCGCCGAGTGCCTGATCTACACCGATGTCGATGGCGTTTACACCACCGACCCGCGCGTTGTGTCTGAGGCGCGCCGACTCAAAACCGTGACCTTCGAAGAGATGCTCGAGATGGCATCGCTGGGCTCGAAGGTATTGCAAATTCGATCGGTGGAGTTTGCGGGCAACTACCAGGTACCCACGCGCGTGCTGTCTTCTCTGACCGACCCGCTCATGCCGCTGGAGGAAGAAGCCAACTCCGGCACCCTGATCTCGTTTGAGGAAGAATCTCATATGGAACAAGCCACCATCACCGGCATTGCCTTCAGCCGCGACGAAGCCAAGATCACTGTGATGGGCGTACCTGATCGTCCTGGTATCGCCTACCAAATTCTTGGCCCGGTGGCGGACGCCAATATCGAAGTTGACATGATCATTCAAAACCAGTCGGTCGATGGCCGTGCTGACTTCACCTTCACCGTGCCACGCGGCGAGTACGACAAAGCGATGAAGCTAGTCGATGGCGAGATCAAAGCCAAGCTTGGCGCGGGTGGTATCGAGGGCGATGCCAAGGTATCGAAGGTGTCGGTGGTGGGCGTGGGTATGCGCAGCCACGTTGGCATTGCATCGCAAATGTTCCGCACGCTGTCGGAAGAGGGCATCAATATCCTCATGATCTCGACCTCCGAGATCAAGATTTCAGTGCTGATTGACGAGAAGTACACCGAGCTCGCTGTGCGCGCCCTGCACAAGGGGTTTGGGCTGGAGAAGGGCTGATAACCTGCCGATTATTCGCCCGACAGATTGACCAAATCGGGCGCGAAAGTTACTATTTGCCGCCTTTCAGCCTTGCAAACTGTGCAAGGTTGATAGATTGGAGACCTGGCCGAGTGGTCGAAGGCACTTCCCTGCTAAGGAAGCATATGGGCTTAAACCTGTATCGAGGGTTCGAATCCCTCGGTCTCCGCCAGTCATAGTGAAACGCCCGCTGAAGTTAGCGGGCGTTTTATTTTTGGGCGGAGCCAGCGATGTCCCTGCGGACATCGCGAGAGGGATTCGAAGGGCTTGGCTTGCAAGCCAAGCCGCGGCCTGCAGCGTGTAGGCGAATCCCTCGGTCTCCGCCAGTTATAGTGAAACGCCCGCTGAAGTTAGCGGGCGTTTTGTCAAAGTACTGCCTCCAGACCTTTGCGCTCAATTAGGTTCAAGAGCTTGAGCGAGGGCCCGCTTGGTTGCTTCTCGCCGATTTCCCATTTGCGAACCGTCGAAAGGCTCGTGTTCAGTACTGCTGCGAGTACGGCCTGGCTCACCTGTAAGTGAGCACGTAATGCACGGATTTTTTTGCTGTCATAGGCAGGAATAGGCTCAAGGCATAAAGCCTCGTACTTTTGCATTTTCCGTTTGTCGATAAAGCCCAAGCGATGAAGATCAGCAGCGGTCTCATGCACTGCCTCCAGAATTTGGCTCTTAGCCTTCTTTTTTATAGTCATGGCAAATCTCCAGTAGGGCGCCTTCTTCGACAGCCTCATCAAGTTGGCGCCCTGTCCTCGATAATAGGTCTGAGGCGAGTACTTGTAATCCCTCCAATTCGACATCCGAGATGTTTGCACGATCATTTTTTTCGAAGCCGAACACGAAGAACCATCGTATGCCTCGTCGGGTAGCGACTAACGTACGAACCCCGCCACTTTTTCCTCTTCCGGGCAGGGCGACCCGTTTTTTCAGCACATCGCCGCCGAGATCGGCATCGATCAAGCCATCCGCCATCTCGGCGACTGCCTTGCAGAGAGCAGGGTTCGTCAATTCAGTCTTCCGCATCCAGCGGTTGAAATGACGAGTTTTGAAAACGCGGCGCACAGTGTGACTATGACACTGAGTGATACAAATGTCTAGTGCCTTGGTTTTGTTTGGGCTGGTGGACTAACCGATGCTGATAGGCGCTTCTGTGAGGATATAAATGCGGATACGGGTCGCGGGCCAGATTTGAAAACTGGCTTTGGCGCTTGGGTTTCAGAGATGATTCGAATCCCTCGGTCGAGTTAGCGAGCGTTGTTCATAGTTCAATTAATACGATCTTCGCGGGCTTACCGAACATACCTTTGAGCAGAGTGGTGCGAACTCCCCTTTTGCCCTAGCGGTAATTTAACCAAGCCGCAGCATCAGTGTCATTGGGTGCGCAGGTGATGACTTGATGCCATAGTGTTCGTAGAACGAGCGCGCGCGCTCGTTAAGTGCATGCACAAGCATGGCGCGCACACCCGTGTTTTGAGATAGCAGCACGCAGCGCTGCAGAGCATCCTTAAGC
>VERA01000055.1 GCA_018882935.1 Burkholderiaceae bacterium
GCCCAAGGTGCTGTATGAGGTGGGCGAACTGGTGCGTATCAAGGATGGCCCATTCACCGATTTCAACGGCAACGTCGAAGAAGTGAATTACGAGAAATCGCGCGTGCGTGTGTCAGTGACTATTTTTGGACGCGCAACGCCCGTTGAATTGGAATTCGGGCAAGTCGAAAAGGCTTAACCGGTAATGCTTTAAAGCGCCCGCCGTGGCGCGGCACTCGAAAGAGCGTCACACGGCAGTCAAAGGAATTGAGGCAACTGCGCTTGTGTGGCTGCACCAACATCTTTGAATAACGAGGAGCTGTACTAGTTCTCGTGCGTACTTGAACGTCATGTAGTAGCTGATTTTCAAGCGCGCACAGTTGGGCGAACCAGCGCTATCACTCACTAACAGGAGCCCTCATGGCAAAGAAAATCATAGGCTTCATCAAGCTGCAAGTGCCAGCTGGTAAAGCCAACCCATCGCCCCCCATTGGTCCCGCGCTGGGCCAACGTGGTCTGAATATCATGGAGTTCTGCAAAGCGTTCAATGCGCAAACGCAGAGCCTGGAACCGGGACTGCCGATTCCCGTTGTGATTACCGCCTTCGCGGACAAGTCTTTCACGTTTGTGATGAAGACACCGCCAGCGACCGTGCTCATTAAAAAAGCGGCGGGTATTCAAAAAGGCTCGGCCAAGCCACACACCGACAAGGTCGGCAAGATCACTCGCAAGCAAGCCGAAGAAATCGCAACGCAGAAACAGCCGGATCTTACTGCGGCTGATCTCGACGCAGCAGTACGTACCATCGCGGGCTCTGCTCGCTCGATGGGCATTACGGTGGAGGGTCTGTAATGGCTAAGTTATCCAAGCGCGCTCAGGCGATCAAGGCGAAAGTTGATCGTACCAAGCCCTACCCATTCGACAACGCGATCGCGATTGTGAAAGAACTTGCGACCGCCAAGTTCAATGAATCAATTGACGTTGCAGTTCAACTCGGTATCGACGCCAAGAAATCCGACCAAGTCGTGCGCGGCTCGGTTGTGCTTCCTGCCGGTACCGGCAAGACAGTTCGTGTGGCCGTGTTCGCTAGTGGCGACAAGGCAGACCAAGCTAAAGCAGCGGGTGCTGACATCGTCGGCATGGAAGATCTGGCAGAGTCAATCAAGGCCGGCAATATGCCGTTTGATGTTGTCATCGCTTCGCCAGACACCATGCGTATCGTCGGCACCTTGGGTCAAGTGCTCGGCCCGCGCGGCCTGATGCCTAACCCGAAGGTTGGTACGGTGACGCCCGATGTCGCGACCGCGGTCAAGAATGCCAAGGCAGGTCAGGTGCAGTACCGCACCGACAAGGCTGGCATTGTGCACGCCACGATTGGCCGCAAGTCATTCGCCGACACCGACTTGAAAACCAACCTGCTCGCGCTGATCGATGCATTGAACAAATCAAAGCCGGCAACGAGCAAGGGCGTCTATCTGCGCAAGGTATCGATCTCGTCGACCATGGGCGCAGGTGTCCGCGTTGATCAGACATCGCTGGCAGCATAGTAAGGAATGAAGTCCTCGCACGTGTAGCTACGTGTGAGGCGAATCTTTGGGCTGAACCATGTCGTTTGTTTCAGTGGTTCAGGCAATCAAAGACCGTTGGGCCTGATGCAGGCAGTTCGCTGCTAAAGGTTAAAGAGCGAAAGAGCAATCCGGATCTCCCCAACGCAGATGGCGAGCCCGAACAAGTTTTGTAGTGTCGATAGCCGGTGTTGAATTGACAGCGGCTTTCAGCTCCAGACTTCGGACGCCGTGTTCGAACCGATGTAAGGCAGGCGGCCATTTGGCCGTGCAGTCGCCAAGCATCATTTTTGGAGGTTGAACGTGAGTCTCAATCTAAGTGACAAGAAGGCTGTCGTTGCCGAAGTCTCCGCCAAGCTGGTAGGGGCGCAGACGGTGGTGCTAGCCGAGTACCGCGGCATCGAAGTTGGGTCCCTGACCAAACTGCGTGCTGATGCGCGTTCGCAGCAGGTTTACCTGCGGGTATTGAAAAATACCTTGGCCCGCCGTGCAGTTGAGGGTACGACGTTTGCGCCGTTGGCATCTGAAATGACCGGTCCGCTGATCTATGCGATCTCGGAAGATGCGGTGGCTGCAGCGAAGGTGCTCAACGACTTCGCCAAGACCAACGACAAGCTGGTCGTCAAGGCAGGTAACTACGCAGGCAAGCCGCTCGACAAGGCCGCTGTGACGGCGCTGGCAAGTATCCCAAGCAAGGAAGTCCTGATCGCCCAATTGCTGGGCGTAATGCAGGCGCCTGTTTCGGGCTTTGCTCGCGCACTCGCCGCCCTGGCAGCGAAGAAAGAAGCAGAGGCAGCCTGATTCGTGATCCGAATCGCCTCGCACCTTTCATGACCCCACTCGATACATTTCGAACTTAAGGAGTTTTTAAATGGCTATTACTAAAGATGACATCCTGGAAGCCGTTGGTCAGATGACCGTGATGGACCTGAACGATCTGGTCAAGGCTTTTGAAGAAAAATTCGGCGTTTCAGCAGCGGCGATGGCCGTCGCTGGCCCGGCAGGTGGTGGCGGTGGTGGTGCAGCTGCGGCGGAAGAGCAGACTGAGTTCACCGTCGTATTGTCAGAAGTCGGCGCTAACAAAGTCGGCGTCATTAAGGCAGTACGCGAGATCACCGGTCTCGGCCTGAAGGAAGCCAAAGATCTGGTTGATGGCGCACCCAAGCCTGTGAAGGAAGGCGTAGCCAAGGCAGATGCCGAAGCAGCCAAGAAGAAGTTGGAAGAAGCTGGCGCAAAGGCCGACCTCAAGTAAGCCAGTCTCTTTGCGTAGCGCACCGGTCGAAGTGCAGAACCCGTCCGTCAGGATGGGTCCTGTCTTCGGCATCTAAGACATTTCGGGGCGCCAGCGCGAACGACGATCAGGATCGCGGTACGCAGTAACGGCTGTCGGAGACGTGAAGCAGGAAGCGCGTCAACGGCATTTCTGGTTGGAGGGGAAAAGGGTAAAGCATTGAGGGTTCGCTGCGACGGTCGTGTGCCGCCAAGAGTCCTGAATTCTCTATCCTTCCCGTCACTCACGGAGTGTTCATGCACTACTCATTCACCGAGAAGAAACGCATCCGCAAGTCCTTCGCAAAACGCGCCAATGTTCATGAGGTTCCTTACCTGCTGGCGACGCAGTTAGATTCTTATTCGGAGTTTTTGCAAGAGGGCGTTCCCACGGCCGAAAGAAAAACCGAGGGACTGCAGTCAGCGTTCAACTCGATCTTCCCGATTGTTTCTCACAACGGATTCGCCCGCCTTGAGTTTTTGTCGTACTCGCTTGGCGTGCCACCATTTGATGTCAAAGAGTGTCAGCAGCGTGGCTTGACCTACGCCTCGCCGCTGCGCGCCAAAGTGCGCCTGGTGATTCTGGACAAAGAATCACCGACCAAGCCAGTTGTCAAAGAAATGAAGGAGCAGGAAGTCTACATGGGCGAATTGCCCTTGATGACCGTTAATGGCTCGTTCGTTATCAACGGCACTGAGCGCGTGATCGTATCGCAGCTGCACCGCTCGCCGGGCGTGTTCTTCGAGCACGATCGCGGCAAGACGCATTCATCGGGCAAGCTGCTGTTCTCGGCGCGTATTATTCCGTATCGCGGCTCGTGGCTCGATTTCGAATTCGATCCGAAAGATATTCTGTATTTCCGCGTCGATCGCCGCCGCAAGATGCCGGTAACGATTCTGCTGAAAGCTATCGGCATGAGCGCCGAGCAAATTCTTGCGAATTTCTTTGTGTTCGATAACTTCGACCTGCGCTCTGAAGGTGCCGCAATGGAGTTTGTGGCCGACCGTTTGCGTGGCGAGGTAGCGCGTTTCGATATCACCGATAAATCGGGCAAGGTACTGGTCGCTAAAGACAAGCGCATCAACGCAAAACACGTGCGGGACATTGAAGCCGCCGCGCTGAAACATATCTCTGTTCCTGAGGACTACCTGCTGGGTAGGGTGTTGGCGACCAATATCATCGACACCGACACTGGTGAAATCATCGCCAATGCGAATGATGAGCTGACGGAAGAGTTGTTGGCACGTTTACGTGACGCCAACGTCGCCAGCATACAGACGCTGTACACCAACGATCTCGATCAAGGCGCTTACATTTCGCATACCCTGCGCACGGACGACACCGCTGATCAGATGGCAGCGAAAGTCGCCATCTATCGCATGATGCGGCCTGGCGAGCCGCCGACCGAAGACTCGGTTGAGGCCCTGTTCAATGGCCTGTTCTACAACGAAGA
This sequence comes from Burkholderiaceae bacterium, assembly GCA_018882935.1. Classification (GTDB taxonomy): domain Bacteria; phylum Pseudomonadota; class Gammaproteobacteria; order Burkholderiales; family Burkholderiaceae_D; genus Pernthalerella. The sequence continues at coordinate 4,268 of VERA01000055.1, forward strand.
CCGCTACGATTTGTCAGCGGTGGGTCGTATGAAATTCAATCGCCGTATCGGTCGGGAAGAATTGACCGGCACGATGACGCTGTCGAACGAAGACATACTGGCAGTTATCAAAATTCTGGTCGAACTGCGCAATGGCCGCGGTGAGGTGGATGATATTGATCACCTCGGTAACCGTCGTGTGCGCTGTGTTGGCGAGCTGGCTGAAAACCAGTTCCGTGCCGGCTTGGTTCGTGTCGAGCGTGCGGTCAAAGAGCGCCTTGGCCAAGCGGAAGCGGATAACTTGATGCCGCATGACCTGATTAATTCAAAACCAATCTCGGCGGCGATTCGCGAATTCTTTGGTTCGTCGCAGCTGTCGCAGTTCATGGATCAAACCAACCCGTTGTCGGAGATTACCCACAAGCGCCGGGTTTCGGCACTTGGACCGGGCGGTCTGACACGTGAACGCGCCGGCTTTGAGGTGCGTGACGTGCACCCGACGCACTACGGCCGCGTGTGCCCGATTGAAACGCCAGAAGGTCCGAACATTGGTTTGATCAACTCGCTCGCTCTGTATGCGCGCTTGAATGAGTACGGCTTTTTGGAAACGCCGTACCGCAAAGTGATCGACGGCAAAGTGACCGATCAAATCGATTACCTGTCTGCGATTGAAGAAGGCCGCTACATCATTGCGCAAGCGAATGCGACGATTGATGCTAAAGGTAAGCTTTCCGACGAGTTGGTGTCGGCGCGTGAGGCTGGCGAAACTATCCTGGTATCGCCGGAGCGTGTGCAGTACATGGACGTGGCGCCGGGTCAGATTGTGTCTGTTGCTGCATCCCTGATTCCTTTCCTTGAGCATGATGATGCAAACCGTGCGCTGATGGGTGCCAACATGCAACGTCAGGCCGTACCTTGCTTGCGCCCGGAGAAGGCCTTGGTTGGTACGGGTGTGGAGCGCACCGTAGCGATTGACTCCGGCACCACCGTGCAGGCGCTGCGTGGTGGGTTGGTTGACTACGTTGATGCAGGTCGTATCGTTATTCGTGTCAATGACGATGAGGCCCAAGCGGGCGAGGTCGGTGTTGATATCTATAACCTGATCAAATACACCCGTTCCAACCAGAATACCAATATTAACCAGCGCCCTATCGTCAAAGTTGGCGACCGGGTAGTGCGCCATGACGTGATTGCTGATGGCGCGTCAACCGATTTGGGTGAGTTGGCGCTGGGTCAGAACATGCTGGTCGCGTTCATGCCATGGAACGGCTACAACTTCGAAGACTCTATTCTGATCTCCGAAAAAGTGGTGGCAGACGATCGCTACACATCGATTCATATTGAAGAGCTCTCCGTCGTCGCGCGCGACACCAAGCTTGGGCCTGAAGAGATCACCCGTGACATCTCGAATTTGGCCGAGAACCAACTGGCGCGTTTGGATGAATCAGGCATCGTGTATATCGGCGCTGAAGTCGAAGCGGGCGATGTGCTGGTCGGTAAGGTAACGCCCAAAGGCGAAACGCAGCTGACACCGGAAGAAAAGCTGTTGCGCGCGATCTTTGGCGAAAAGGCGTCTGACGTCAAAGACACGTCATTACGCGTGCCATCCGGCATGATCGGTACAGTGATTGATGTGCAGGTATTTACGCGCGAAGGTATCCAGCGTGACAAGCGTGCGCAGCAAATTATTGATGATGAACTGAAGCGCTATCGCCTTGATCTGAATGATCAGCTGCGTATCGTTGAGGGCGATGCCTTCCAGCGTCTTGAAAAAATGCTGATCGGTAAAGTTGCCAATGGCGGTCCGAAGAAGCTGGCCAAGGGTACCAAGATCAGCAAAGAGTATCTGGACGATGTCGAGAAGTACCATTGGTTTGATATTCGTCCGGCAGACGAAGACGCCGCTGCAGCACTCGAAGCGATCAAGGAATCGATTGCAGAGAAGCGTCATCAGTTTGATCTCGACTTTGAAGAGAAGCGCAAGAAGCTGACCCAAGGCGATGAATTGCCACCGGGCGTACAGAAGATGGTGAAGGTGTATCTGGCCGTCAAACGCCGCTTGCAACCGGGCGACAAGATGGCCGGCCGTCACGGCAATAAAGGCGTGGTGTCACGCATTGTTCCGGTCGAAGATATGCCCTACATGGCTGACGGTACACCGGCAGATATCGTCCTGAATCCGCTCGGCGTGCCTTCGCGTATGAACGTCGGTCAGGTACTCGAGGTTCACCTGGGTTGGGCAGCAAAAGGCTTGGGCTTGCGTATCGGTGAGATGCTGACAGCACAAACCAAAGCGGCTGAGGTGCGTGGCTTCCTGAAAAAGATTTACAACGAATCCGGGCGCGCTGAGAACCTGGATGAATTCTCCGATGCTGAAGTGCTCGAGTTGGCAGATAACTTGAAACAGGGTGTGCCGTTTGCTACTCCGGTTTTCGACGGTGCCAATGAAGGTGAAATTCACCGCATGCTGGATCTTGCCTACCCGGGAGATGTCGCTAAACAGCTCGGCATGACGCAGTCGAAGAATCAGGTCACGATGTATGACGGCCGCACTGGCGACGCGTTTGAGCGTCCGGTAACAGTGGGCTACATGCATGTACTGAAGCTGCACCACTTGGTCGACGACAAGATGCATGCGCGCTCCACCGGGCCTTACTCACTGGTTACCCAGCAGCCGCTGGGAGGCAAGGCGCAGTTCGGCGGTCAGCGCTTCGGCGAGATGGAAGTGTGGGCACTCGAGGCCTACGGCGCGTCGTATGTGTTGCAAGAGATGCTGACGGTGAAGTCGGACGATGTGAACGGCCGGACCAAGGTGTATGAAAACCTGGTCAAGGGCGATCATGTGATCGACGCCGGTATGCCGGAATCCTTCAACGTACTGGTGAAGGAAATCCGCTCGCTCGGCATCGATATCGACCTCGAACGCGACTAATTAGCCGTCTGGCCACCGACCGTCCCGCAAGGGACGGTCTGCAGCAAAGATATATTTTTCACGCCACTGTGGAGTGATACATGAAAGCACTGCTCGATCTATTCAAGCAAGTTCAGCAAAACGAACAATTCGATGCGATCAAGATTGGTCTTGCATCGCCCGACAAAATTCGTTCCTGGTCGTATGGCGAAGTAAAAAAACCGGAAACCATCAACTACCGTACGTTCAAGCCGGAACGCGACGGTCTGTTTTGCGCCAAGATTTTCGGCCCGATTAAAGACTACGAGTGCTTGTGCGGTAAGTACAAGCGGCTGAAGCACCGTGGTGTCATCTGCGAAAAATGCGGCGTTGAAGTTACGCTGGCTAAGGTGCGTCGTGAGCGCATGGGCCATATCGAACTCGCTTCGCCGGTTGCGCATATCTGGTTCCTGAAATCTTTGCCGTCTCGCTTGGGTATGGTGTTGGACATGACCCTGCGCGATATCGAGCGCGTGTTGTACTTCGAAGCCTACGTCGTGACCGATCCCGGCATGACCCCGCTGAAGAAGTGCCAGATCATGTCCGAGGATGATTACGCCGCCAAATATGAAGAATTCGGCGACGACTTCACCGCATTCATGGGCGCCGAGGGTGTGCGTGAGTTGTTACGCACGATCGATATCGATCGCGAAGCCGAGCAGCTGCGTACCGATTTGCGCGAATCGAAGTCGGAAGCGAAGATCAAGAAATACGCCAAGCGCCTGAAGGTGCTTGAGGCATTCCAGCGCTCGGGCATCAAGCCTGAGTGGATGATCATGGAAGTGCTGCCGGTGCTGCCGCCCGAGTTGCGTCCGCTGGTGCCACTGGATGGTGGGCGTTTTGCCACTTCCGATCTGAACGATCTGTATCGTCGCGTTATCAACCGAAATAACCGTTTGAAGCGTTTGATGGAGCTGCGTGCGCCAGAAATTATTACGCGTAACGAAAAGCGCATGCTGCAAGAAGCCGTTGATTCGCTGCTCGATAATGGTCGTCGTGGCAAGGCCATGACGGGTGCTAACAAGCGTCCGCTGAAGTCGCTGGCTGAAATGATCAAAGGTAAAGGCGGTCGTTTCCGTCAAAACCTGCTCGGCAAGCGCGTCGACTACTCGGGCCGTTCGGTCATCGTGGTTGGTCCGCAGCTCAAACTGCATCAGTGCGGTTTGCCGAAGCTGATGGCGCTCGAGCTGTTCAAGCCCTTCATTTTCAACAAGCTGGAGCTGATGGGTCTGGCCACTACCATCAAGGCTGCGAAGAAGCTGGTTGAACTTCAAGAGCCCATTGTTTGGGACATTCTTGAAGAAGTGATCCGTGAGCACCCGGTCATGCTGAACCGTGCGCCTACGCTGCACCGTTTAGGTATTCAATCGTTCGAGCCGGTGCTGATCGAAGGTAAAGCGATCCAGCTGCACCCGCTGGTTTGCGCGGCATTTAACGCTGACTTTGACGGTGACCAGATGGCGGTCCACGTGCCGCTATCGATCGAAGCACAGATGGAAGCGCGCACGCTGATGCTGGCGTCGAACAATGTGCTGTTCCCGTCTAATGGTGAGCCGTCAATCGTGCCATCGCAAGATATCGTGCTAGGTCTTTATTACGCAACGCGTGAAAAGACCAACGGCAAAGGCGAAGGCATGGCCTTCCAGGACGTGTCTGAAGTCATCCGCGCCTACGACAACAAGGAAGTCGAGTTGACTTCGCGCGTCACCGTCCGAGTTAATGAGTACTTGCGTGTTGCCGGTACAGACGAGTTCGAGAAAAAGATTCAGCGGGTCGAGACCACAGTCGGCCGCGCTATCCTTTCCGAGATCTTGCCGAAGGGGTTGCCTTTCTCGGCGCTGAACCGTGCCCTGAAGAAGAAAGAAATCTCCAAGCTGATTAATATTTCGTTCCGTAAGTGCGGATTGCGTGCGACTGCGGTGTTTGCCGATCAGCTGATGCAATCCGGTTTCCGTTTGGCGACCCGCGCAGGCATCTCGATTTGCGTCGACGATATGCTGGTGCCGCCACAGAAGTCGACCATCATTTCTCAAGCCGAGCAGGAAGTGAAGCAGATTGAGCAGCAGTACTCGTCTGGGTTGGTGACTGCCGGTGAGCGTTATAACAAAGTGGTTGATATCTGGGGCAAGGCCGGTGATGAAGTCGGCAAGGCCATGATGGAGCAGCTGAAGGTTGAGAGCGTCGTCAAGCGCGATGGTTCGACGGGCACCCAGGAATCGTTCAACGCGATTTACATGATGGCCGACTCTGGCGCGCGCGGTTCTGCAGCGCAGATTCGTCAGCTGGCAGGTATGCGCGGCTTGATGGCCAAGCCGGATGGCTCGATTATTGAAACGCCGATTACTGCGAACTTCCGCGAAGGTTTGAATGTTTTGCAGTACTTCATCTCCACGCACGGTGCGCGTAAAGGCTTGGCCGATACCGCGCTGAAAACCGCGAACTCCGGCTATCTGACTCGCCGTCTGGTCGATGTGACACAAGACTTGGTGGTGGTCGAGGATGATTGCGGCACAGTGAACGGTACTGCGATGAAGGCCCTGGTCGAGGGCGGGGAAGTGATCGAGCCGTTGCGCGATCGTATTCTTGGTCGTGTTGTAGCGACGGATGTCGTGAATCCTGAGACACAAGAGACCGTGTACGAAGCGGGTTCATTGCTGGATGAAGATGCGGTTGAAGACATCGAGCGTCTAGGCATCGACGAGGTGAAAGTACGCACGGCCCTGACTTGCGATACTCGCTACGGCTTGTGCGCCAAGTGCTACGGACGCGATTTGGGTCGCGGCTCGATGGTCAACGTCGGTGAAGCCGTGGGTGTGATTGCTGCGCAGTCGATCGGTGAGCCGGGTACCCAGTTGACCATGCGTACCTTCCACATCGGTGGTGCAGCGTCGCGTGCGGCGGTGGCTTCGTCGGTCGAGGCAAAATCGAATGGTACGGTTCGCTTTACGGCAACGATGCGCTATGTCACCAATGGCAAGGGTGATCAGATTGTTATCTCGCGTTCAGGCGAAGTACTGATTACTGATGATCATGGTCGCGAGCGCGAGCGTCACAAAGTACCTTACGGCGCCACGCTGATCGTCAAAGATGGTCAACTGATTAAAGCCGGTACGGCACTCGCGAACTGGGATCCTCTGACGCGTCCGATCATCACCGAGTACGCAGGTACGGTGAAGTTTGAAAACGTGGAAGAAGGTTCTACGGTTGCCAAGCAGATTGATGAAGTCACAGGCCTGTCGACGCTGGTCGTGATTGATGCAAAACGTCGTAGCACCACCACCCGTGCGATGCGTCCGCAGGTGAAACTGCTTAACGAGCTGGGGCAGGAAGTCAAAATCGCCGGTACCGATCACCCGGTAACTATCGGCTTCCAGGTCGGTGCGCTGATTACCGTTAAGGATGGTCAGCCAGTGTCGGTGGGTGAAGTATTGGCGCGTATCCCGACCGAATCGCAGAAGACGCGTGACATTACCGGTGGTCTGCCACGAGTAGCCGAGTTGTTCGAGGCGCGCTCGCCAAAAGATGCCGGCATGTTGGCTGAAGTGACTGGTACCGTCGCATTCGGTAAAGAGACCAAGGGTAAGCAGCGTCTTGAAATCACCGATATGGATGGCAACAAGCATGAATTCCTGATTACCAAAGACAAGCAAGTGCTGGTGCATGATGGTCAGGTGGTGAATAAAGGCGAGATGATTGTTGATGGCCCTGCTGACCCGCAGGACATCCTTCGTCTGCTGGGCGCCGAAGCATTGGCACGCTACATCGTCGACGAAGTGCAAGACGTTTATCGTCTGCAGGGTGTGAAGATCAACGACAAGCACATCGAAGTGATCGTGCGCCAGATGTTGCGTCGGGTTCAGGTTGCCGACGCTGGCGATACCGCTTACATCCCGGGCGAGCAGGTCGAGCGTTCAGAGCTGTTAGACGAGAACGATCGCGTGATGGCCGAGAGCAAGCGGCCAGCAACATTCGAAAACGTGCTGCTCGGTATTACCAAGGCGTCGTTGTCGACGGATTCGTTCATCTCGGCAGCTTCGTTCCAGGAAACCACGCGCGTCCTCACTGAGGCGGCGATTATGGGCAAGAAAGACACCCTGCGCGGTCTGAAAGAAAACGTGATCGTGGGCCGTCTGATCCCTGCGGGTACCGGTCTGGCTTACCATCGTGCACGCAAGGAGAAGGAAACTTGGGAGGCCGAGGAGCGCGCAGCCATGCTGCAGGCCGAGGCAGCGCGCGCGTTGCAAGAGGCTGAGGCAGCAACGGCAACACCTGCTGAAGGCGATAGCGAAGGCTGATCACCGAGCGCTTGATCTTGTTGGAACCCATAGGCCCGGACACCCCGGGCCTATTGCATATCGAATTGTTATCAAAGACGTAATGGGCGCGTGATCAAATGTTCATGAATTGCGCGATAGTTATCGATTAAGAGGCCGTTGGTTGACGGCGCGTTTCACCCCATTTATACTCGCGAGTTCTCGAATTTAAGCTCGCCCGGGCTTAAGCGCTCTTTGGTCTGTTTGTCAGTCCCCGACGCTTTACTCCGTGCCGGCAGTTAGCGGCAGCGAAAGCTATTGCATTCCGCTCACTGGCGAGTCGCCCCCCGATCTGTCGGGGTCTTAAACTTTTTTATTTTTTGTTGGGTTGAACAAGCGATGCCAACTATTAGCCAACTGATTCGCAAGCCGCGTACTTCTGTGCGCATCAAGAGCAAATCGCCTGCGCTGCAAAATAGCCCGCAAAAGCGTGGCGTATGCACGCGCGTCTACACCACGACGCCGAAAAAACCGAACTCTGCGCTGCGTAAAGTCGCCAAGGTACGTCTCACCAACGGTTTCGAGGTCATCTCGTACATCGGCGGTGAAGGCCATAACCTGCAAGAGCACAGCGTAGTTTTGATCCGTGGCGGTCGCGTAAAAGATCTGCCGGGCGTGCGTTACCACATGGTGCGCGGCTCGCTCGATACGCAGGGCGTCAAAGACCGTAAGCAGGCGCGCTCGAAATACGGCGCCAAGCGCGGCAAGGCGGCAGCAAAGTAATCGCTATACCTGCAGTAAAAAAATGCCTGCGGCTCAACCGCAGGCACCAGCGGCTGTGATGGCCGAGTAAGTGAGCGGGTGAGATGCCTGTTCGTGGCGGTACGAAAATACCGCCGACTGAAGATCGAAAGGAATTGTTATGCCACGTCGTCGTGAAGTTCCCAAACGCGAAATTCTGCCGGACCCAAAATTCGGCAACGTAGATGTCGCGAAGTTCGTTAACGTGCTGATGTTATCCGGTAAAAAATCGGTTGCTGAAAATATTATCTACGGCGCGTTTTCCCAAATTCAAACCAAGACCGGCAAAGATCCGCTGGAAGTTTTTGCGGCAGCGATCGGCAACTGCAAGCCTATGGTTGAGGTCAAATCCCGGCGTGTTGGCGGTGCGAACTATCAGGTGCCGGTTGAGGTGCGTCCGGTACGCCGTATGGCCTTGTCCATGCGCTGGCTGCGCGAAGCTGCCAACAAGCGCGGCGAGAAGTCGATGGCCTTGCGTTTGGCGGGTGAGTTGCTCGACGCCTCGGAAGGTCGTGGCGGCGCGATGAAGAAGCGCGACGAAGTGCACCGTATGGCAGAGGCGAACAAGGCGTTCTCGCATTTCCGCTTCTGATGCAGGCGGTGGTGTTCTAACCCGCCGCCCGACCCCGAATCTGATCCTGGATAGGCCTCTCAATGAGGCGCCGGTTTCGACAATTGAGAAAGTGTAGGACTGACCATGGCCCGCAAGACCCCTATTGAGCGTTATCGCAATATCGGTATCTCTGCTCACATCGACGCCGGCAAGACCACGACGACCGAGCGCATCCTCTACTACACCGGTGTGAACCACAAGATCGGTGAAGTGCATGATGGCGCCGCTACCATGGACTGGATGGAGCAGGAACAAGAGCGTGGCATCACGATTACTTCCGCTGCAACCACCTGCTTCTGGAAGGGAATGGCGAATAACTTCGCTGAGCACCATATCAACATCATTGACACTCCAGGGCACGTAGATTTCACGATTGAAGTCGAGCGCTCAATGCGCGTGCTGGACGGTGCATGCATGGTGTATTGCGCGGTGGGTGGTGTGCAGCCACAGTCCGAGACTGTATGGCGCCAAGCCAACAAGTATGGCGTTCCGCGTCTGGCGTTCGTCAACAAGATGGATCGCACCGGCGCGAACTTCTTCAAAGTCTACGAGCAGATGCGTAGCCGCTTGAAGGCCAACCCTGTGCCCATCCAGGTACCGATTGGTGCTGAAGAAAATTTCACGGGCGTGATCGATCTCGTCAAGATGAAAGCCATCATCTGGGACGATGCCACCCAGGGCATGAAATTCAACTACGAAGACATTCCTGCTGATCTGGCCGATGTTGCTGCCGAGTGGCGCGAGAAGATGGTTGAAGTTGCCGCCGAGTCCAGCGAAGACCTGATGAATAAATACCTCGAAGACGGTGACTTGTCCGAGGACGATATCAAGAAGGCCTTGCGTACTCGTACCATCGCCGGTGAGATCGTGCCGATGTTGTGCGGAACTGCGTTCAAGAACAAGGGCGTGCAGGCAATGCTCGACGCTGTGATCGAGTACCTGCCATCGCCGGTCGATATTCCGCCGGTCATGGGTACCGATGACAACGAGCAGCCCGCCAGCCGCAAGGCCGACGACAGCGAGAAGTTCTCGGCGTTGGCATTTAAGATCATGACCGATCCGTTTGTGGGTCAGCTGATCTTCTTCCGCGTCTACTCAGGTGTGGTGAATTCAGGTGACACTATTTTCAACCCGGTGAAGGGTAAGAAAGAGCGCGTCGGTCGTATTTTGCAAATGCACGCCAACCAGCGCGAAGAGATTAAAGAAGTTCGCGCAGGTGACATCGCTGCCGCAGTTGGTCTGAAAGAAGCAACGACAGGCGACACGCTGTGTGATCCGAGCGCGGTGATCACGCTCGAGCGCATGGTATTCCCCGAGCCTGTTATCTCGCAGGCCGTTGAGCCGAAGACCAAGGCCGACCAGGAAAAGATGGGTATCGCGCTCAACCGTTTGGCGCAGGAAGATCCGTCGTTCCGCGTCAAGACTGATGAAGAATCTGGTCAGACCATTATCTCGGGTATGGGTGAATTGCACCTCGAGATTATTGTTGATCGCATGCGTCGTGAATTTGGTGTCGAGGCGACCGTCGGTAAGCCGCAGGTGGCGTATCGCGAAACCATTCGCAAAATTTGCGAAGAAATCGAAGGCAAATTTGTCAAGCAGTCGGGTGGTCGCGGTCAGTATGGCCACGTAGTATTGAAGATCGAGCCACAGGAACCAGGCAAGGGTTTCGAATTTGTCGACGCCATCAAGGGCGGTGTGGTGCCTCGCGAATACATCCCGGCGGTTGAGAAGGGTGTTGTCGAAACACTGCCGGTCGGCGTGCTGGCGGGCTACCCGGTGGTAGACGTCAAGGTCACTCTGTTCTTCGGTTCCTACCATGACGTTGACTCGAACGAAAACGCCTTCCGTATGGCGGCGTCAATGGCGTTCAAGGATGGTTGCCGCAAGGCGCAGCCAGTGCTGCTCGAACCGATGATGGCGGTTGAAGTTGAGACGCCGGAAGACTACGCTGGTACCGTCATGGGTGACTTGTCGTCACGCCGCGGTATGGTGCAAGGTATGGATGAAATCCCGGGCGGTGGTGGCAAGATTATTCGCGCGGAAGTGCCATTGTCTGAGATGTTCGGTTACTCCACTTCGTTGCGCTCTGCGACTCAAGGTCGTGCGACTTACTCCATGGAGTTCAAGCACTATTCCGAAGCGCCGAAGAACGTCACTGACGCAATCATTACCTCCAAGGGTAAGTAATTTAAGAGTCAACCGGGACCTGGTCTGGTGCCGGGGCGAATTTAGTAAATCGTTCTTTTTGAAGGAAAAAAATCATGGCAAAAGGCAAGTTTGAGCGGACGAAGCCGCACGTGAATGTGGGGACGATTGGTCACGTTGATCATGGCAAGACGACTTTGACGGCGGCGATAGCGACGGTGCTATCGGCGAAGTTTGGTGGCG
>VERA01000056.1 GCA_018882935.1 Burkholderiaceae bacterium
ACAGCACGCAAACACGCCATAAAATATTGCTCATGAATACTCCATAAAAACGCTGCAAAAACCGGATTATAGGCTCAAGCGCCACCCTCAAAATTGTGCTGGCGCCAAGCCTCAAACACCACAACTGCAACAGCATTAGACAAATTCAGGCTGCGATTATCGGGTCGCATCGGCAGCCGGATGCGCTGAGTTGGTGGAAAGCTATCGCGTAGCGCTGGATCCAGGCCGCGTGTTTCTGCGCCAAACACGAACACATCGCCGGGTTGAAAAAGAACCGAAGAAAAAACCGCAGAACCATGGGTGGTAAACGCAAAGATTCGCGCGGTATCTGCCTTCACTTCATTTAAAAATTGCTGCCAGTTTGCATGCACCCGCATCGCCGCGAACTCGTGATAATCCAATCCTGCGCGGCGCATACGCGCGTCATCTAATGGGAAGCCGAGCGGCTCGATCAGGTGCAGTTGTGCGCCGGTGTTAGCGCACAGGCGAATCACATTGCCCGTATTAGGTGGAATTTCGGGTTCGACCAGTACCACATGAAACACAGTATGCTCCGTTACGTTAGCGCGTGGGTGTACGCGCAAAAACCAGGTTGGTGACCCGCGTCGCGCCGAAACGCTTGAGCGTAGCGGCAAAAGATCGTAGCGTTTCACCGGTTGTCATCACATCATCCACCACGAGCACATGCTGGCCTCGAATTGCATCGCCACGCATCAAGGTGAATGCGCCGCGCATGTTACCGCGACGCTCAGATACGGGCAGCGATGACTGTGGCTCGGTATCACGCACCCGCAGACAGATCGCGGTGGCCAGTGGCAGTTGCCAACTGCGCGCGATGTGCCGGGCGATTTCATGTGCCTGGTTAAAGCCACGCCGCGCCAGGCGTTGCGAGGATAACGGTACCGCTACTATCAACCCGGCATCAGAGACTGCTGCGAACGGCACTGCGTTGATGATGCGCTCGGCAAATACAGCCGCGAGCGGTAACTGCGCATTGAATTTCAGTGCGCGTACCAGGCTGTCGATTGGTGCTGCGTAGTCGGCTGCGCAAAAACTGGCGTCGTAGGCGGGTGGCTGCACAATGCATTGACTGCAGATAGCGCGTTGCGCTTCAACCGTAATGGCGCAACGCAAGCAGCGAGCGGCGGTATGGGTGGTGTAGCGTTGCCGACAAGAGCTACAGAGCAGGCCTGCGTTATGTCGGCCGCACAATGCGCAGGCACTCGGCAGCAGCATGCTGACGAAGCGCTCGACAGATAACGGTAAAAAACGAGGCTTGATGATTTGCATAGTGATGCGCTGGGTTACACTGCCGCGCATTGTCTGGCTGATCAGTTTGCATGGCTATGGTCATGAACCCAATGCATGATGCTTCGACCTCGAGCGCAACGAGTGCCGCAATTTCGGTGGCGGCAGTGCGTCAGTTATTTGCTCGGCCGTTGCGTTGTGACGCGTCGCAATTTTTACGACGAGAGATCTCGGCGCGCATGCTTGAGCGCTTGGCGCTGATCAAAATCAAGCCGCAACAGATACTCGACGCCGGTTGCGGCGAAGGTCGAGATCTCTTGCCCTTGCAGCAAAATTATCCCGAAGCAGAATTGCTCGCTATCGATGCGGCACTGCCCATGCTGCAGGCGGCTCGGCTGGCAAATGCCGCAACGCGCTCTGCATTGACCAAGGCGCTAGCCAAGCTCATGGGCAAACCACGGTATGAATCTGCCACCGCGGCACTTGCCTGCGCCGACTTCGCGCAGCTGCCATTAGCGAGTAACCGTGTCGACTTGCTGTGGTCGAATTTGGCACTGCACTGGCACCCGCAGCCGCATCGGGTGTTGGCGGAGTGGGCGCGCGTGCTTCGCACCGATGGGCTGCTGATGTTCAGTTGTTTTGGCCCGGATACGTTTGCCGAGTTGCGAGAGCTATTTCAAGCGCAGCGTATGCCTTCGCGGGCCCTGCCATTTGTCGATTTGCACGACTACGGCGATATGTTGCAAGCGGCCGGGATGGCCGACCCGGTAATGGATATGGAAAAAATAACGCTCACCTATGCTGACCCAGCCGCGCTGCTGGCAGATGTGCGCGCACTGGGCGGCAACCCCTTGCTTGACCGCCCACGCGGACTACAAGGCAAGCATGGCTGGCGGCGTGCGCTGGCCTTGCTAGACCAGCGGCGCGACACTGACGGCCGAATCAGACTCACTGTCGAGGTTATTTACGGGCACGCATTTCGGCCTATGCCAAAACGTAACAGTCGCGGCGAGCACATCATTCATTTCAACCCGAAACCGTAATCAATTTCTGCCCGTTTGGATTGCCGGCAACCATCCCGTAATCAGGGGGCTGAGGGTGGTATCAAGGGTGGTAATGAGGGTGGTACTGATGGTGGTACAGAGGGCGCTATGGGTGTTGGCCCGACGTTATGTCGCGCTATACGCGGCGCAAGCAAAGAAAGTCTAAATCGGTACAAAAAAGCCGATTTGCTCTAGGTTTGCTCAAACCTCATCGGCAGTCGAAGCCCAGCTGCAACAATTTCAATTTCGACACGGGTTCGCCCAGGTCTTGCTACAGTTTTCACTTGGCGGGCATTGTCGATTGCACTTATACTCGCGCTCGGTTTTCGGGGAGGTCTGCCGGCATGTGATCCGGCCCGAAAGCCTTTACACAACACATAACGATATTTTCGCAGCGGCGCTGCTTAGTGGCCAACTCATGAACCTAATGTCTTTGAAACGCTTTGCTTTTCTGTCGTCCCTGTTCTTGATCACTGCAACATCCCAAGCCGAAGGCTTGACCGGAGACGCAGCAGCAGGTCAGAAGAAAAATGCGACCTGTATCGGCTGCCACGGTATCGTGGGTTATCAGGCGAGCTTCCCCGAGGTTTACAAGGTCCCCAAGATCTCCCAGCAAAATGCCAAGTACATCGAGTCGGCGCTGAAAGCGTACAAGTCCGGTGAGCGTCGTCATCCGACCATGCGCAGCGTTGCGCAGAGCTTGACCGACCAGGACATCGCTGATTTGGCCGCTTACTACGAGCAGCACGGCAAGAAAGTTGACGTCGCAGAGCAGGCGATTACGCCACCTGCGGTGGTGGCTGAGTTATTGACGAAAGGCGGTTGCGCCGGTTGCCACGGCGCGAACTTCAACAAGCCGATGGACCCCAGCTACCCCAAGCTGGCGGGTCAGCATCGTGACTATCTCTACATCGCGCTCAAGTCGTACCAGGAGCAAGGCCACAGCACCTGGGGCCGCGCCAACGCCATCATGTCGGGCATGGCAAAACCGTACACGCGAGCAGAGTTGAAGAAAATCGCCGATTATCTAGGCAGCTTGCCAGGTGAACTGCAAGCAGTGCCGCAATCCAAATTCCGCTAATTCTGATTTAGCACTCCAATTACCCCAATTTCTGCGAATCGATCATGTTTGAGACACTTGAAAAAAAGCTGGCCACGCTGACAGTGGGTGCGCTGTGCTGGTGGTCTGGCGTTGCCGGTGCGGTGAATGATTTGCCGGGTGGCCCGGCAGTGCATCAGTTGAACTTGCCGCCAGCGGTCACCAAAATCGCCGAGGAGCAGCACGCGCTGCACTGGATGATGATGTTCATCTGCCTGGGTATTTTTATCGCCGTTTTTGGCGTAATGTTTTACTCGATCTTCAAGCACCGCAAATCACTCGGTCATCAGCCAGCGAGCTTCCATGAATCGATCAAGGTCGAGCTGGCTTGGACGATCGTGCCATTCATCATCGTGATTGCAATGGCGATTCCCGCCACGCGCACCGTAGTGGCACAAAAAGACACCTCCAACGCTGATATCACCATCAAGGCCACCGGCTACCAGTGGCGCTGGGGTTACGAGTACCTGAGTGGCGAAGGCAGCGGCATCAATTTTGTTTCGTCGCTTGATAACGAGCACCGTCTGATCTCGGACAGCGGCGCCAAAGGCGTTGCGCTCGACAACTACCTGTTGAAGGTTGATCATCCGCTGGTCGTGCCGGTCAACAAAAAGGTGCGCGTTATTGTCACTGGCGGCGACGTGATCCACGCATTTGCGGTACCTGCATTCGGCATCAAGCAAGATGCGATTCCCGGTTTTGTGCGAGACACCTGGTTCCGCGCCGAGAAGACAGGCGATTTCTACGGGCAGTGTCAAGAGCTGTGCGGCAAAGAGCACGCTTACATGCCGATCCACGTCAAAGTGCTAAGCCAAGAGGACTACAGCGCGTGGATCAAAGCTCAGCAAGAAACCAAGACAGCAGCCGCACCCGCGGCGCCTGCATCGGCAAACGCGACAAACTAAATTTTAAATACAAGACTAATTGGGAGCAGACATGAGCGCTGTGATTGATACCGGTGGCCGCGTAGGGGCACATGACCATGATGATCACCACCACGCCCCGACCGGCTGGCGTCGCTGGGTGTTCGCCACCAACCATAAAGATATCGGCACGCTGTACTTAGTGTTTGCCTTCACCAACCTGCTGGTGGGTGGTGTGCTGGCGCTGATGATTCGTGCTGAACTGTTTCAGCCCGGCCTGCAAATTGTGAACCCTGAGCTGTTCAATCAGCTCACCACCATGCACGGTTTGATCATGGTGTTCGGCGCCATCATGCCGGCTTTCGTTGGCTTTGCTAACTGGATGGTACCGCTGCAGATCGGCGCACCAGACATGGCGTTCGCCCGCATGAACAACTTCAGCTTCTGGCTGACGATTCCCGCTGCTGCGCTGCTGTTGATGTCGTTCTTCATGCCAGGCGGCGCGCCAGCCACCGGCTGGACGATTTACGCCCCGCTGACCATGCAAATGGGCCCTTCAATGGATGCCGCGATTTTCGCGCTGCACCTGCTGGGCGCGTCGTCGATCATGGGCTCGATCAACATCGTGGTCACCATCCTCAACATGCGCGCGCCCGGCATGACGCTGATGAAGATGCCATTGTTTGTGTGGACATGGCTGATCACCGCCTATCTGCTGATCGCCGTGATGCCTGTGCTGGCTGGTGCCATCACCATGACGCTGACTGATCGTCATTTCGGCACCACCTTCTTCAACCCGGCTGGTGGTGGTGACCCGGTCATGTTCCAGCATATCTTCTGGTTCTTCGGTCACCCCGAGGTGTACATCATGATTTTGCCGGCGTTCGGCATCATCAGCCAGGTTGTGCCGGCGTTCTCGCGCAAGAAGTTGTTCGGCTACGCATCGATGGTGTACGCAACTTCCTCGATCGCGATTCTGTCGTTCATCGTGTGGGCGCACCACATGTACACCACCGGCATGCCCGTCACCGGCCAGCTGTTCTTCATGTACGCCACCATGCTGATCTCGGTACCAACCGGCGTGAAAGTCTTTAACTGGCTGGCCACCATGTGGAAAGGTGCCATGACCTTCGAGACGCCGATGCTGTTTGCTGTCGGCTTTATCTTCGTGTTTACCATGGGTGGCTTTACCGGTTTGATTCTGTCGATCGCGCCGATTGATATACAGCTGCAAGACGGCTACTACGTTGTTGCCCACTTCCATTACGTGCTGGTAGCGGGTTCGTTGTTCGCGATGTTCTCTGGCTTCTACTACTGGGCGCCGAAGTGGACAGGCGTGATGTACAGCGAAGCACGTGGCCGTATCCACTTCTGGTGGACCATGATCTCGTTCAACGTCACTTTCTTCCCGATGCACTTCCTCGGCTTGGCCGGTATGCCGCGTCGTTACGCTGATTATCCGATGCAGCTGGCCGATTTCAATGCGCTTGCTTCGATTGGTGCCTTCGCGTTCGGTTTGGCACAGGTGTACTTCCTGGTCACGATCGTTATTCCTTGCATGCGTGGTCAGGGTGAAAAAGCGCCACAGCGTCCGTGGGAAGGCGCCGAAGGCCTGGAGTGGGAGGTGCCATCACCTGCGCCGTTCCATACCTACGAGACGCCACCCAAGCTGAACGCGGATGCGACCCGCGTGGTGCCTGCCTGATAGAGGCTGTTGCGATGTCTACCGAGAAGAGGCGCGCTAATCTGCGGCTGGCGATGATCCTCGCCAGCGTCGCGGCTGTCTTCTTCTTGGGTATCGTGGCCAAGATGTTTCTGCTAGGTCGGCCGTGAATTCCAACTACGCGCTCAACTATCGTTTGATGGGCAAGTTGCTGATTGTGGCAGCCGGCATGTTTGCGTTTGGTTACTTGCTGGCGCCAATCTACAAGGCGATTTGTAATTGGACGGGTGTGAATGTGTTGGCGCTCGGTGAGCGTGAGGCGGCGGGTTCGCTGAATGCGCGTGCCACTGCCAAGAACACTCAAGTAGATTACTCGCGCACCGTGATGGTCGAGTTCGATACCAACGCACGCGGCCCCTGGAAGTTTCGTCCCGAGATTCGCAATATTCAACTTCACCCGGGTGAGCTGACCACGGTGATGTTCGAAATCGAAAACCAGCAACCACGTACGGTAAAAGTGCAGGCGATTCCGAGCTATGCGCCAGGACAGGCGCAAGCCTACTTCAATAAATTAGAGTGTTTCTGCTTCACCGAGCATACGTTGGCCGCCGGTGAGCGCCGTCGCTGGCCGGTGGTGTTTTACATCTCACCCAAAGCACCGCGCGATATGAGTACGGTAACGCTGTCGTACACATTTTTTGAAGTGGGCGGTGCGGTACCCAAGCCAGTCGCTGCGGCAGCAAAGCCAGTAACTCCGGCCTTGCCGACGGCGGCCGGCGCATGAGTGCAGAAGGAGAGAGCGGAACGCCGGTGAGCAATTTTCTGCGCAGTTTCAAGGTGGTTGCGTGGTCATTCATCGGTATCCGCAAGCGAAGTGAGTTTCACACCGACGCCACTTCGGTCAAGCCGGTGCATGTGATTGTGGTTGGCATTGTGTTGGCGTTATTGTTTGTTCTTGGGTTGATTGCGGTAATCAACCTGGTGGTTTTAGCTTAGTCAGGAGAGAAACATGAGTGCGAATACGCACGATTCCCACGGCCACTATTTTGTGCCTGAGCCATCGCGGCATCCGGCCATGGCATCGCTGGGGTTGTTCTTTGTGATGTTCGGTGCGGTGCAGTGGGTTAATGACAGTTCGTGGGGCAAGTACTCGGTGCTGCTCGGTTTTGTGATTTTCCTGATCGTGCTGGCGCAGTGGTTCACCGACGCGATTTCCGAGAGCGAAGGTGGGCATTACGCCATGAATGTCGACCGCTCTTTCCGCTGGAGCATGAGCTGGTTTATTTTCTCCGAGGTGATGTTTTTCAGCGCCTTCTTCGGTGCCTTGTGGTGGGCGCGAGTGCACTCCATCCCCGGCCTGGGCTCTGGCGACACCATGGGCGTGCTGTGGCCTGACTTCAAAGCGGCGTGGCCAACGCTGTCGCCGGGTGCTACCACTTCACCCGCAGGGACCATTGAAAAATTCGAGATCATGTCGCCGTTGGGTCTGCCAACGATTAACACTGCGCTGCTGCTCACCTCGAGCGTCACCGTTACGATTGCACACCACGCGGTGCGTGCTGGCGAGCGCGGCAAAGCAATCGCTTACATGTGGTCAACGGTAGCGCTGGGTGTGATCTTCTTGTTCTGCCAAGGCTATGAATATCACCATGCGTACTCGGACCTGAACCTGAAGCTCTCGTCAGGCATCTACGGCTCGACCTTCTTCATGCTGACGGGGTTCCACGGGTTCCACGTGTTCCTTGGAACCTTGATGCTGCTGTTCATTACGCTGCGACTTCAGAAAGGGCATTTCACGCCTGATCGGCACTTCGGTTTTGAAGGCGCATCGTGGTACTGGCACTTCGTTGATGTGGTCTGGCTTTGCCTGTACTTCCTGGTGTACTGGCTCTGATCGCGGGCGAATAAACAAAGGGCCGTCATCTGACGGCCCTTGTTGTTTCTGCGGTGATTAACGCAACGGTTTGAACGCGTCTACACCCATCCAGACCTCGCCTGTTTGTTCGCCAACCTAATGACCAAGCAATTGTCCAAACGCGGCGCTTATTGCACCGGAAAGCGCCCGGTGGGGGTGATGTAGCCGAGTGACCAAAGAACAAGCATGCCGGCGAACAGCGCAACCGATAGGCCAATCCTGATTGTCAGTGCATACGCCATGTTTCGGCTGCGGTCTTTGGCTTCGCGCTTCAGCATGAAATAGCCAGCCATAACCAGGCTGGCGACAATCGCAAGAAATACGACAGAGATAAAAATTTTCATGGCTGGGGTCGGCGCTGCCGCAATCCATATGCAAGAAACAGAGCAGCAAGATAACAGATTCGCGCAGAGCGCGATGTTCACCCGCCAATGGTGGCTATTGCTGCTGCTTACCACGCTGTTTGTCGGTGTGACTTGTGGCTTGGGCTTTTGGCAACTGGGTCGAGCGCAGTTGCGCGAGCAGATCGAGGCAGAGCAGGCGCGCAATCGCGGGTTACCCGCACTCACCGAGGCGCAGCTGCTAAATCTTGCGGCAGATGAGCAGCTGATTCATCGTCAGCTAGCGTTGCAAGGCAAATGGCTGACGCAGTGGTCAGTGTTTCTAAACCGACCACTGAATGGGCAGGCAGGGTTTTGGGTAATGACGCCGCTGCAACTCGAGAGTGGTGTCGTGGTGCTGATTCAGCGCGGCTGGGCGCCGCGAGATCCGGTGCTGCCGGACAAGCCGCCGGCCTTCAAGAGTGGTGCGGAGCAGGTTCAGATTAGTGGCCAGTGGGTGTTGCCGCCATCACGCTTGATGGAACTCGGTGATGCGCCGAGTACGTCCGATACGTCTTTTACTCAGGTGCGGCAAAATCTCGATCTTGCGCAGTACGAAGGCCAAACCGGCATCAAGATCCGCGCGGTAATTCGACAAAGCAGCGCGGCGGAAGACGGCCTGTCGCGAGATTGGCCGAGTCTGGCCTCGAAAGCGCAAACCAATCGCGGCTATGCATTTCAATGGTTCGCTATCGCTGCAGCGGGTTTGCTACTGTTTCTATGGTTTCAAGTGATACGCAAGCCGGGTACCGGCTTGCCAAAAACAGATTGACTCGGCACACACTACCCTAACCATGTCTCAGACGAATCTCGCTATTGATCCCAAGCGCACCCGCAGTGGTCGCTGGAAGCTATTGCTGTTGCTGCTAGTGACCTTGGCGCCAGTAATCGCATCGTATTTCACTTACTACGTGATTCGTCCGCAGGGAGATAACTTCTACGGTCAGCTGATATCGCCGCAAGTCGAGATCCCTGACCTGCCAACCGTGAGCCGCGACGGGCAGCAAGTGAACTTGCGCAGCCTGCGCGGGCAGTGGTTATTGATGACAGTGGCGGATGCCGAGTGCAATTCTGCCTGTGAGAACAACCTGTATCTGGCCCGACAGATACATATCGCGCTGGGCGCCGAGCAAGATCGCGTGGAGCGCGTGTGGTTGTCCGTTGGTGACCAACCGGTACCCGAGCGCGTAAGCAAATTACTGGACGGCGCGACCGTACTGCGTGCGCCTGCTGCCAGCGTGGCGCAGTGGTTGCAGCCCGAGGCGGCGCACCAACTGGAAGACCACATGTACTTGGTCGATCCGCAAGGTTTTTGGATGATGCGGTTTCCGCCGAATCCCGACATCACGGCCGCAGCCAGCATAAAAAAAACACTCAACCGCTTGATGCGCGCCGCCAAATTCTGGGATCGCCCTGGACGTTGATATGAAAAACAAAACTCTCACCACCTGGATCACCCTGCTGTTCGGCTCACTCGGGCTACACCGTTTCTACCTGTACGGCTCACGCGATGCTATTGCGTGGTTGATGCCCATACCCACCGCGCTGGGCGTGTATGGCTTTGAGCGGGTGGCGGAATACGGCCTCGATGATGTGCTTAGCTGGTGGCTGCTTCCGCTGCTGGGATTTCATTTGGCGGGCGTATGCCTGAATGCGATCGTGTATGGCTTGATGCCAGCCGAGCGCTGGAATCTGCGCTTCAACGACGAAGCTGGCCCTGAGGCTGCCGCCGGGCAGACCAGCTGGCTTACGGTATTTGCGGTCATTATCAGTCTGATGCTGGGGACGGTTTTTTTGCTGTCAGCCTTGGCGTATTCGTTCCAGCGCTATTTTGAGGTCACGGTGTAGGGTATGGCCTGATCGTGCGCTTGGGATGGCCATTTTGTCTGTAAGGCGGTAGCCGGACACACCCAGTCGCAAAAGCTATAATTTCGGGTTGAAAACACGTGCGCTATAGCGCCGGCAGCCACCTTACCGGCCGCGCCGGCGCCTCGCTCCATCACCGACCGCAGTCAGGGCCACCCTCGAGCTGATCTGCGTTATTTGTAGACTATGTCCGATCCGATCCAAGCACCTGCCAGCAGCACCGCCATCGAGCCTCGCGTGAGCGGCTCGCTGCTTGGCCAGTATCTCGCGCTGTGCAAGCCGCGCGTGCTGCATTTGATCGTATTTTGCGCATTTATTGGCATGGTGCTGGCCGTTCCCGGCGTGCCTTCGCTTGACGACGCATTGCGCATGCTGTTTGCCAGCGCCGGCATCTGGCTTGTTGCCGCTGCTGCTGCCGCGTTCAACTGTTTAGTTGAAAAAAGCATCGACGCCAAAATGCGCCGCACCGCATGGCGCCCGACAGCACGCGGCGAGCTTTCCGATGTGCAGGCCTTGCTGTTTTCCGGATTGTTATGCGCGCTTGGTTCGTGGTTGCTCTATGTGCTGATCAATCCGCTGACCATGTGGCTGACCTTCGCCACCTTCATTGGTTATGCGGTGGTTTACACGGTCATTCTCAAGCCGCTCACTCCGCAAAATATTGTGATCGGTGGCGCATCCGGCGCCATGCCGCCGGTGCTCGGCTGGGCAGCCATGACTGGCGAGGTGTCGGCAGAGGCGCTGATACTTTTTCTGATTATTTTCTTGTGGACGCCGCCGCATTTCTGGGCGCTCGCTTTATACCGCACCGAGGACTACCGACAATCCGGGCTACCCATGCTGCCGGTCACGCACGGTAGCGAGTTCACACGTTTTCAAATTTTGCTCTACACCTTTTTGCTGATGGCAGCCTGCTTGATGCCGTATGCATTGGGGATGAGTTCGTGGCTGTATCTGATCGTCGCCTTGGTGCTGAGTGTGGGTTTCATCTACTACGCCGTACGCTTGATGCGCGAGTATTCTGACGGGCTGGCGCGCAAGACCTTTCGTTTTTCACTGATTCATTTATCGGCGCTGTTTGCCGCCCTGCTGCTGGATCACTACCTTGTTTGACAGCGTGGAAGCCGGCATGTTGATCGGGTTGGCGATCAAGGCCCTGATTCTGGCAGCGATTCCTTTAGCTTTGGTGTTCGTAGCCCGTGGTGAAGACCGCTACCGCAGGCTTGCGTGGGTCACGGTGTTCTTCACCTTCGATCTGATTGTATTTGGCGCCTTCACTCGGCTCACGGATTCCGGTTTAGGTTGCCCCGACTGGCCCGGTTGCTACGGTGAGGCCAATCCCTTTCTGGCGCATGACGACATCAGTGCAGCCGAAGCTGCGCAACCGACCGGGCCCGTCACCATTGTCAAGGCGTGGATAGAGATGATTCATCGCTACCTCGCGATGGGTGTCGGCGTGCTGATTATTGCCCTACTGGTGATTGCTGTGCGCTTGTGGCGAGAAACCGCCCTCTCACGCTACCACCCTGCTTTGCCAATGGCATTGCTGATCTGGGTGTGTGTGCAAGGTGCGTTTGGTGCGCTTACTGTCACGCTCAAGCTGCAGCCGGTGATTGTGACCATGCATCTGCTGCTTGGCATGGGTTTACTTTCCATGCTGGTGTGGCACGCCGCGCGACAAACCGAATCAGGTATTACAGAAAGCTCGCTTAGCACTGCCGGCGCGCCGGGTATGCTGCGCGTTTGGGCTTTGATTGCGCTGCTGCTCGGCTTCACCCAGATTGGGCTGGGTGGTTGGGTCAGTACCAACTACGCAGCATTAGCCTGTGGCGGCTTCCCGCTATGCCAGGGCGCCGTCGTGCCAACGATGGATGTTGAGCATGGCTTTACCTTGTGGCGACAACTCGGCATGACAGCGGGCGGCGAGTACCTGCCGTTTGAGGCTTTAGTTGCAGTGCACTGGGTGCACCGAATGGTTGCACTGATTGTGGTCGCGGTTATTGGTTTTACTGCATGGCGAGCGATGCAGGTTTCTCATCTCGCCAAAGTGGGGCGCTGGTTATTTTGGTTAATTGCGCTGCAGTTTTTATCGGGTATGAGTACGGTGGTATTTAACTGGCCATTAGCCTTGGCAGTACTTCATAACGCCGGTGCGGCGCTGATGGTGGTTTTATTGACGATTTTAAATTGTCGCGTTGCTGCGCACTCCACATTAAGACAAGAACACCTAAGCGCTTCAGCGGTTAACGCGGCTTGACGGCACCGCGAATCTTTCGGCGCTTCAATACATGGAATTCCTATGCAACGGTTTTTAATACTGCTGTGCTGTTTATTCGTTTTAGTCGCGTGCGATAACAAAACATCTACACCAAAAACCAGCTTTGTAAACACCGACATTACCGGCTCAGATATTGGCCGCGATTTTGAGTTAACCGACCATACGGGTAAGCGCAGAACCCTGGCCGATTATCGCGGCAAGGTAGTCGCATTATTTTTTGGTTTTGCCCAGTGCCCGGATATATGTCCTACCACCTTGGCCGAATTGGCGCAGGTAAAAAAAGACCTTGGCGCCGACGGCGATAAGTTTCAGGTGCTGTTTATCACTGTTGATCCGGAGCGCGATACGCAAGAAGTTCTGGCGGGATTCGTGCCTGCTTTCGATTCAAGTTTTGTCGCACTACGTGGCGACAAAGCCGAGATCGATAAGGTCACCAAAGACTTCAAAGTCTTTGCGCAAAAAATGGCCGGGAAGGATAGCGGTAATTACACCATCGATCATACCGCTGCAACCTACGTCTACGACACCCAAGGTCGAGTACGTCTGTTCGTGAGGCACGGGCAAATACTCAGCCTTATCGCGGATGTGAAACAGCTCATCGCAGAGGCGCGATAAAAGAGGGGCAATAAACTAGGAGCGTTGAAACAGGCGCATTATTGCAAGCGCCTTGGCATAGGCGCCCTGAACTACTACACCTAAACCGAGCGCCCTGAAACAAGCACATGCAACAAGCGCTTTATGCGTACTCCGCGAGCGCCGTCTTCATCTTCTTCATCGCTGCCGCCTCGATCTGGCGAATACGTTCAGCTGATACGCCAAACTCTTCTGCCAGCTCGTGCAGCGTAGCACCAGAGCCATCATCGTTCGCTAGCCAGCGCGCCTCAACGATGCGGCGCGAACGTGCATCCAACGCACTGAGCGCTAGTTCCAGACCCTCCGACTGCAGACGATCATACTGCTTGGCCTCTAGCACTTTCAGCGGCTCGGAATGCTCTGCCGAAAGGTAAGCGATGGGTGCGAATTTAGCGTCATCATCGTCATCATTCGGTGCATCGAGTGCAATATCGCGACCTGATAAACGCGTTTCCATCTCGATGACTTCTTCGCGTTTCACATTCAACGACGCAGCCAGATCATCGACCTGCTCGGGCGTCATGGTGTCCAGGCCCGTCTTGTGGCTGCGCAGATTGAAAAACAGTTTGCGTTGCGCCTTGGTGGTGGCGAGCTTCACCATGCGCCAGTTACGCAGAATATATTCGTGAATCTCGGCCTTGATCCAATGCATGGCATAAGACACCAAGCGCACACCCTGCTCGGGGTCGAAGCGTTTTACTGCTTTCATCAGGCCGATATTGCCTTCTTGAATAAGGTCAGCGTGTGGCAGGCCATACCCGAGATAGCCACGGGCGATCGATACCACCAGCCGCAGATGCGACATCACCAACTTCTGCGCTGACGCCAAATCACCCTCATCGCGCAGCTTGCGCGCGAGGCTGGCCTCCTCCTCTGCCGAGAGCATCGGTAGGCGGTTGACGGTTGAAATATAGGCATCAATGTTGCCAACACTGGCGGGAAACCCCAGCGCCAGCGCCTGGCGACCGGCCGGCACGAGGGCAGACGATGCGGACATAGCTGTCATTGGTTCTCCTGAGACGGAAATTTACGTAATGGCTGGATCAGCCTTTCAAGGCAAAATATTAGCACTCTCTAATGATGAGTGCTAATCCCCCGATTTCAGCGCCCTTCGCACGGATAGCCCCGCCCCAATCACCCCGAGCGCCACACTGAGCGTCAGCAGCAGCAGGCAAGACCGCGCGTCCAGCGGGCTGAATGAGAACGACGATCCGTATAGTTTTGCTAACGCGATAACCGAGACGTTGATCATCGCCAGGCCACCTGCGACGGCCAGCAGGGCGACGGCCCCGGCGCACAGCCCCAGCAAACCGCCCAAGTAGTAAAACGGACGCGAGACGTAGGCGTCTGTCGCCCCAAGCAAGCGCGCTACACTGATTTCTTCCATCTGGGTGTAGGCCTGCAGCCGTATGGTGTTGAACACCACCGCCAGCACCACCCCACACAGCGTCAATGCCAGCAGCCACAGCACCACACCCGCCAAATCCACGAGCGCCGCCAGTCGCTTCACCCATACTGAATCCAACTGCACGGTGTCGACACCGTCAATGCCGCCCAAGGCATCCGCCAGCTGGGTAATGCGCCCCGGCGAAACGCTATCGGCACCGCCCGCCACGCGCACCACATAGGCATCCGGCAGTGGGTTGCTACCCAGTGCAGTCACGACATCATGCAAACCCGAATGTGCCTTCATGGAGGCAAGCGCTTGATCACGATCGATGAACTCCAGCTTGATCGACACCGCCAGCTGCTGCGCCTGCCGCCGAATATCGTCGGCGATGGCTTGCGCGCGGCTGCGCGCTACGTCGGTCGAGAGGAACACGCTGAGTTCTGGCCCAACCGCCAAATCACGCGCAACCGGCCGAAGGTTTTCCAGAACAGTGAGCCCGGTCAGTGGCAGCACCAGCGCCAAGGCAATCACCACCACATTGAAAACAAAGCCACCCGGGGCGCTACGAACACGCGCTAGTGCAGATAGCAGCGCGCGCCAGTGCTCACGCAGCCAGTTCATGCGCCGACCTCACTGGCGGAGTCATGCATCGCAATCACACGCCCACGTTCAAGTTGAACAACACGATCTGCGTTCTGCAACAAGCGCTCATCATGCGTGGCGATGATGCACGTAACCCCCGCCGTATGAAAGGCGTGCAGCATATCCATCACGCGCCGCCCGCTGTCGCGGTCGAGATTGGCAGTCGGCTCATCGGCGAGGATGATGCGTGGCTTATGCACAAT
>VERA01000136.1 GCA_018882935.1 Burkholderiaceae bacterium
ATCTAGCGATGCGTAATACTCATCCAGCGTTTTTACATTCTGGCTATAGGATAATCCTACCGAGCTGATCGCTGAAACACCGCAGGCAACTAAGTCAGCTTCGGCATGGGTTGAATACCCTTGAAAATTTCTATGTAAGCGACCGTGACGCTGCGCTACAGCGAGCTCATCATCGGGCTTGGCGAAATGATCCATACCGATATAGACATAACCAGCGGCATTCAGCTGGCGAATACAAAAAGCAAGCATGTCGAGTTTCGTATCCGAGCTGGGCAAATCAGCTTCCGCGATGCGTCGCTGCGGCTTGAATAAATGGGGTAAATGCGCGTAGTGGTAAACCGCGATACGGTCCGGATTGGCTGCGATAACCTTGGCAATCGTCTGTGTTATTGACGCCAGCGTTTGCTTCGGCAACCCATAAATAAGATCGATACTGATCGAACGAAAACCTGCCGCGCGCGCAGCGTGGATGGTATCGAGCGTTGTTTGCTCAGGCTGAATCCGATTTACTGCTCGCTGGACTTGTTCATCAAAGTCTTGTACGCCCAAGCTAATGCGATTGAAGCCTTGCGCTCTCAAGGCATGAATGCGCTCAACGGTGACGCTACGCGGATCAACCTCTATCGAGTATTCGCCCTTAGCGTCATCGGCAAAGCTGAACCAGCGACGAATATGCTGCATCAGATCACCCATCTGTTCGTCGGACAGATAGGTGGGTGTACCGCCACCAAAATGCAGTTGCTCAACCTGATTGCAACCGGCAAACAGCTTGCCCTGCATCGCCAGTTCGCGCTTCAGGTAATCAAGATACGTCGCCGCTTTGTCACGGTTTTTGGTGACAATCTTGTTACAACCGCAGTAGTAGCAAACAGTGTCACAAAACGGGATGTGAATGTAGAGCGATAGCGGATGGCGAGCTCCGCGCGTGTGCAGATGATTCACCGCATGCAGATAATCCCGACAGCTGAATTCGTCGCTGAAACGATCTGCCGTTGGGTACGAGGTATAGCGCGGACCGGATTGGGATAACCGCTGGATCAGACCGGCATCAAACTCGACCTGCTGTACCGGATGAAGGGGAATAGTGTGCATGCTCATGAACTCGCAACTCGCTGCTGGCCACCAGCGCAGGGGCGCGTCTGTCAGGCGCTTGCAGTCTATGAATCCACCCCGCGCATTACCTTGACCTAAGTCAAAATTGACCGGGAGCGTCCACCCGAGTTGATTGCCAAACGCTGAGAAATCGGTTTACCTAGGCCCGGCACTTGTCCGCGGCCTGGCTCGAGACTTTATTTGAGACCTTATTCCACCTCACGACAAATTTTTGCAAAAATTATCACATTCGCCAAGGGCACCCACCAACGAAAAGGAATTCCATGGACTACAAGACCGTATTGGTGCATCTCGATCAATCACCACGCTGTGACGTTCGGGTGACGCTAGCCGCGCAGCTTTCGCAGAGCGTTGGAGGACATCTGATCGGCGCTGCCATGACCGGTATCTCGCGCCATGTGTTCAGTGGCGCCGAGTTCGATTTGAGCGATCCGGTATTTGCTCATCATCGCGATCATTTGCGTCAGCATGCGCGTGATGTGCTGAAACACTTCGAGCAAGTAGCGGCGTCAGTTGGCGTTGATACTGTCGAGCCGCGGCTGGTCGATGATGATGCCGCTGGCGGTATGGTGTTGCAGGCGCGCTATGCAGACCTCACCGTGATGGGGCAATTCGATGCCGAAGCAACCATTCCCGGGGTGATGTCGAACTTGCCTGAGCTCGTTGTACTTGGCAGCGGTCGCCCTGTGCTGATCGTGCCGCATAGCGGGCAGCCTGCTTACCCATTACAACGTGTCCTGGTCGCGTGGGATGGCAGTCTCTCCGCAAGTCGGGCGATTATGCTGGCCTTACCACTGCTGCTGCGTGCAAATACGGTGACTGTGCTGGTGATGCAAACAGCGGATAAAAAAGCGGATGTTCATGGCGAGCAGCCCGGCGCTGACCTTGCACTGTTCCTGGCTCGGCATCAGATCAAGGTCGATCTTGTCGAGCGCCATATTCAAGGCGACCGAGGTGAGGTATTGCTGTCGATTGCTGCCGACCTGGCGACTGATCTAATCGTGATGGGCGGCTATGGACACACGCGGTTCCGGGAGCTCGTGTTGGGTGGTGTCACCCGCACGCTGCTGCAATCAATGACGGTACCGGTGCTGATGGCACACTGATGGTGGTACCAAGCAGCTGCCTCTTGGCGATTCAAGAAGTTGTGCCGTCGCTATTCAGCGATACACCATCACTGGCAGCGTGGAATGCGAGAGCACACGCTGTGCCTGACTGCCGAGGAGTAAACGATCAAGACCCTTGCGACCGTGAGAGCCCATCCAGATCAGATCGCAGCCTTTATCTCGCGCAGCGGTGATGATTTCTTCATAAGGGTGAACACCGCGGGTTGATAGCGTCTCGCAATTCACATTCGCCGCTGCGACGATCGCCTTCAAACGATCAATCGCTTGCTGCGCGGACTTGTCTTGCAACGCCTCATACGTCGAGAGATCGACCATCGCGCCCGCTTCAGGCATCAACATGAACGGGTAAATTTCGGCGACAGACAAACCGACAATCGTCGCGCCTTGCGCCGCCGCGAACGTCGCCGCGGCTTGTACCGCTTTGTCTGACAAGGCGGATCCATCGGTCGCTACCAGGATTTTTTTGAACATGCGATGCCCCCTCTGCTTGGTGATGGCGATGACTGTAACGACAATGACTGTAACGAACTTGCCCTTGAAAAAAATTGACCTCAGTCAAACCGGCCAGAGAGGCGGCTCAGACATCAGCGCCACCTGCTCTCGCAACTCAAGGATGCGGTCTTGCCAATAGCGCACTGAGCCAAACCAGGGAAACGCCTGCCGAAACGCCGGATCATCTCTGCGCATCGCCAGCCACGCCGAGTAATGCAGCAGGCGCAGCGTGCGCAGCGCCTCCAGCACGTAGAGCTCGCGGGGATCGAATTCGAAAAAGTCCTCATAACCAGACAGCACATCCGCCAGCTGCCGGCTCATGAGCTCGCGCTCGCCCGAGAGCAGCATCCACACATCCTGAATCGCCGGCCCCATCCGACTGTCATCCAGATCGACGAAATGAGGCCCATCGTCAGTCCACAATAAATTGCCGATATGGCAAACACCATGTAAACGAAGCAGCTGCGGCGATCCTGCACGCTGATAACACTGCTCGATACCCTCCAGTGCCTGTGCGCTGATACTGGCCCAGCTCTGTCGCAATTCATCCGGAATGTCGCCATGAGCAAGCAGCCATTCGCGCGGTTGAATTCCATAGCTGTTGATGTTCAGTGTGCCCCGCGCGGTAAACTCGGCACGCGCGCCTACCGCATGAATGCGGCCCATGAAACGGCCTATCCATTCGAGAACGCCGGGCTGATCCAACTCCGGCGTCCTTCCGCCTTGTCGCCTGAACACCGCAAAGCGATACCCTTGGTACTGATGCAGGGT
>VERA01000057.1 GCA_018882935.1 Burkholderiaceae bacterium
ATCCCAGGCTTTACCACCCTGCGCCACGCACGATGAAAACAACTGCTGTGCGCTGGCGGTGTGGGGCAATGACATGCCCAGTTCGCGCGCGGCACTCAGCGCCAAATTCAAATCTTTTTGGTGCAACTCGATACGGAAGCCCGGATCAAAGGTGCGCTTGATCATGCGCTCGCCATGCACTTCCAAAATTCTTGACGCAGCAAAGCCGCCCATCAGCGCCTGCCGCACCTTAGCGGGGTCGGCGCCATTGCGTGCCGCGAACAGCAAGGCCTCGGCGACTGCTTCAATATTCAGCGCAACGATGATCTGGTTGGCGACTTTGGCGGTTTGGCCATCACCATTGCCACCCACCAGCGTAATGTTTTTGCCCATCAGCTCGAATAAGGGCTTCACCTTCTCAAAGGTAGCTTCATTACCGCCCACCATGATCGTTAACGCCGCATTCTGAGCACCGACCTGGCCGCCGGATACGGGCGCATCCAGATACTCGCAGCCGAGCGCATTGATCTTTTGCGCAAACGCCTTGGTCGCAATCGGCGAGATCGAGCTCATGTCGATCACGATCTTGCCTTTACTGAGCGAACTCGCAACGCCGTGCTCACCGAACAGAACTTTGTCGACATCCGGCGTATCCGGCAGCATCGTAAAAATAATATCCGCCTTTTGCGCCACTTCTGCCGCATTGGCGCACAGTTGCGCGCCATCCTTGACCAAGGCTTCCGGGGTCTGGCTGCGTGTATGGGTGTAGAGGGTGTTACCTGCTTTGAGCAGATGATGCGCCATCGGCGCGCCCATAATGCCCAGGCCAATGAATCCAAGTTTCATGTCATGTCTCCGAACGTCGTTGTAGCGTCTGAACCGGCAGACGCGTCACCCGAGAATTGTCGCCTGCATCCAACCTAAGCTCTCTTCGGTGGTGCTTGAAGGTTTGTACTCTGCGCCGATCACGCCGGCGTAACCCAGTTGATCAATCCAATCAAAAAGAAATGGGAAATTGATTTCGCCGGTACCCGGCTCATGCCGACCCGGATTATCCGCGATTTGGATATGACCGATGCAGTGCAGGTATTTTTGCAGGTTGGCCGCGAGCTCACCCTCCATACGCTGTGCGTGATAAACGTCATACTGCAATAAGACCGGATGCTTGTTTAATTTACCCGGCTCATGCTGCTCACCTGGCTCGCCCAGCTCAGCTATGACTGACAGTGCTTTAGCCGTGCTATCTAATAAAAACCCCGGAATATCAAACCGATTAATCGGCTCAATCAGCAACTGTATGCCATGCGGCGCGAGTGCAGTGGCCGCATAACGAAGATTATCAATCAGCGTCTGACGAGCCAGTGGCTCGCTAACCCCCTCGGGCAATTTACCCGCAAGGCAGTTGATTTTTTTTACGCCGAGCGTGGTGGCGTAGCTAATTGCTTGCACCACACCCGCTTGAAATTCATTGACGCGCGCAGGGTCGCAGGCAATACCGCGATCACCCGCAACCCAATCACCCGCAGGCAAATTGTGCAGCACCATGGTCAAGCCATGCGAGTCGAGCAATTGACGTATCTCGCTTGCTGCCAGCTCATAAGGAAACTGGCACTCGACGAATGAAAATCCCGCACGCGCGGCACGCTCGAAGCGCTGCGCGAATGGGACTTCAGTGAACAGCATGGATAAGTTGGCGGCGAACTGTGGCATCGGATGTGCGGAATAAATAAGGTGTTATCGAGTGAAGAAGGTGCAGTGTTACACAGGAGCTTGACGGCACCCAGTTTCGAGCATAGGATTTAATCCTACTCTAAGGCAGGGCCACCATGCGATCCACCCAACAACTCAGCATCACCTTGCCCATCGATATGGCTAACATGGTGAAAGAAAAAGTTGCAGAGGGCAGCTACGCCAGCGAGAGCGAGGTGATCCGCGAGGGAATCCGTGCCCTGCTCGCCCGTGACCGCGCGATCGAATCATGGCTGCATCAGCATGTTGCTCCAACACTGGATGCCACGCTATCCAACCCTGCGCGAAGCGTATCGCCCTCCGCCGTTCGTGAACGACTCATTGCTGAGCATCGCAAGGCCCACGAGGACGACCAGTAACCAGCAGTGAATAAAACCTATCGCGTCTTGCTCTCACCCGAGAGCGAGGAACAACTAGCTTCGCTGTATCGATACATTGCTGACGCAGGCTCCCCCCAAACGGCGCTCGACTATACCGAGGCTATCCTTGTAACGTGCGAGAGCTTGACAACTTTTCCGGAGCGAGGCGTGGCCCGCGATGATGTCAGACCCGGACTTCGAACAACACACCACCGCGGCCGGGTAATGATCGCTTACACCGTGATTGATGCAGATGTACATATTCTTGGTATTTTCTACGGCGGCCAAGATTATGAATCATTAATTTAATAGCAACTGCCTGCGGTTCCGTACAATACTGGCTTAATCACACCGCGCAGCACGCCTGACCGAATCATGACTGACATTGCTCCCACCGCGCCAGAGGCGCTCGCTTGGCCTGATCACTTCGCTGTGGCCCATATGCCCGGCTCCCTGCCGATGGGCGGCGTGATACCGATGACACCGATTTTTGCATTTCGCCAAGCGGCGCCAAGGCTTGCGTTCGCGCGCGATCATGGTCTGACGCCTCAGCGTAGCGATATCGCGCTGGGTGGTCTGACCGCTTTCTTGATCAGCGATGTGATCACCGCCGATGAAGCGGACGCCATTGTCGAGGCCAGCGAGCGCTTTGGTTACCGCGATGAAGCCCCCGGCATACAAACACCGCCCGGCATGCGCATGAATAAAGCGGTGCACTGGGTTGCTGATGAGCAGACATTGATGCCGGTGTTTGACCGTATCGCACATCTGTTACCGTCCACCATCGACGGGGCGCAGCTTTCGCCCGCGCTCTCACGCCGTATCAACATGTACCGCTATGACGCACAGGATGTATTCAATCCGCATACCGACGGCGATTGGCCCGGCTATGGGCTGAGCGCTGACCGCAGTCACATGCAAGAATGGCCCGGCCTACGCTCTTGCTTATCGATGCTGTTGTATCTCAACGGGCCAGACGATGGCGTACAGGGTGGCAGCACCCGCTTGTTTCACCCCGATCGTGGCCATGTCGATGTCATGCCCAAAAAAGGCTCGGCACTTTTCTTTCGACATGGATTCGGCCCACACAGTGTGCTGCACGAGGGGTGCCGTGTGTTTGGTGAGGTATCGAAATACGTCGCGCGAATTAATGTGATGTTCGAGCTTGGCTAAAAAAAAGCCCGCCTGGATAGACGGGCTTTGATGACGCCTTCATGAGTCAGCACGCTAAGTAGACTGATCCGGCTAAATCGGCCGGCTCAATCTACCAACTAGGTTTCTCCACTCTGCGCGCGGTCTGCCAGCAGTATTTCGCATCGAGGCTATTTTCCGCAAAACGCTGTAGATCATAATCGCTATTGGTGTAGACAATCGCACTGCCCGTTGCCTTCATCAGATTTAGCGCATACCTCTCTAACTTCGAATGAAGCTCATCGGCTTTCGCAAAATTGTCTGTTTGAATGAATAGAAATTGCTTGGCTTTTTGAATCGGTTCCTGCATCGCTTTCTGATTGTAACAGCGGTAAAGATCCAGCTCGTGTGCAGTGGCCAGTAGTTGAACGGCGAAATAGGATTTGTCGTCCTCAGTAATTACCTTGGGGAGTGCCTCGTCCGGCGTGCACGCGACCGCAACCAAGGAAGCTACCCATTTGATTTCATCGGGCGGGGCGAGATGAGTCGGTAATTGGGATGCATACAAGGAAAATATCTGCGCAGAGCGTAGCTTCCTGCCGTTCGAATCTGGGAATTTGGTTTCGGAAGACGTTTCGTCGACTCTTCCAACACGTAGACAAAAAGAAGCTAACCCTAACAATATTTTCTCGGTTGAGCTCATTGTCTCCAACAAGTTTTTTACACGATCGCTACCGTGAATACGGAGACAATCCAGTAGGGCCCACTGCAGTCTGACTTGCCGGGTTGAGTGAGTCACATTATGAATCGGTCGGTAAACAACCGCATCGCCAACATCAAGCATTTGAGTTGGGTCACAGGCATAGGGTTTTTGAATCGTGTAACGGTGAATCACATCGAGAACCATCGGAAACCAGTTCTCATCTGGAGGAAGATCAGTCGGTAACTTGCCAATACGTACCCTGATAGGGAGCGGGCCATTGATCGATGGACGGCTTACAACCTCATGAGTGGTATATGTCGGTGTAGGCCTGGCAAATGCTTCTTCGTAGTCGCCAACATCGGATTTTGTTTCCTTAGTCGCCACCAGACTGCCCTTTTCTGCGATTGGTGGCAAAGAAGGTTTGAGACTAACGGTCATGTTAGGTGTGGTGGTTATGGCGGCTGGTGTTGCTGTGGTGGTGGGTGCGGCCGTAGGCACCACTGTCAAGACCGGTGGGGCTGTAGGGGCAGCAATCGAGGTAGCAGCCACCTCTGGCTTGAACTCACGCATCCAATCATGTTCTCCATAATGTTTAAAAATATTTTCATTTACCTGAACAACCACCGGTTTCACAGACGCTGCAGAGGAAGGTTTGCTCCCTTTAGCTGCTGGTGTATTGGCAGGATCCGCAGCCTGATCGATATCAGGGTGCTTTACTGGGTCGCGTGGTGTTCCAACTGGCGTAGTCATGAAGTCCTCGAGTGAATGTCGATGAATAAATCACTTGTGGTGAGAGACGTGGTACGCCCGCACCCAAGCCTGCTCTCTTTAAAAACCTGTGGTGGGTAGCGAAACCACCTATCTGGTTCATGCGAATACCACTGCAGCGTCATTCACTGGAATCTGCTTTTGTCGCTCGCGGGTGAATCGTGTTGCCATGGTTTAACATAGCGCTTTTGGCATTTCATCTGCGCTAAAACCCGCCGCTTATCCAACCCAAGGAGATTCAATGACTTCCCCAAGAGACGTCGTCATCGTTGGTGCCGCACGCACTGCAGTCGGCACCTTCGGCGGCTCGCTGAAAGATTTTTCTGCCTATGATCTGGCGACCATTGCGGTCAAAGCTGCGATCGACCGCGCTGGTATTGAGCCCGCAAGCGCACAGCAGATTGTGCTGGGCAATGTGGTTCAATGCGAACCACGCGACCTTTATGTGTCACGCGTCGCGGGCATCAACGCAGGCATGCCCAAAGAATCCGCTGCGCTCACACTGAATCGCTTATGCGGATCAGGCCTGCAAGCAATTAT
The DNA here is from genome assembly GCA_018882935.1 of Burkholderiaceae bacterium. Classification (GTDB taxonomy): domain Bacteria; phylum Pseudomonadota; class Gammaproteobacteria; order Burkholderiales; family Burkholderiaceae_D; genus Pernthalerella. The sequence goes on from VERA01000057.1 coordinate 5,230, forward strand.
CAGTGCTGCCAACGCCATCCAACTCGGTGATGCAGATATCGCTATTGGCGGTGGCGTAGAAACCATGAGTCGCGCCCCCTACAACGCTCCACTAGCGAGATTTGGGGCGCGTATGGGTGATGCATCGCTGGTCGATGTATTGCTCGGTGCCTTGCATGACCCCTTTGGTGCGGGCCACATGGGCGTCACGGCAGAAAATGTCGCCAAGCTCTACAACATCTCGCGCGAAGAGCAAGATGCTTTCGCGGTAGGCAGCCAGCGCAAAGCCGTTGCAGCCATTGAAGCGGGTTTCTTCAAGTCGCAGATCGTGCCTGTTGAAATCAAGAGCCGTAAGGGCACGGTAATGTTCGATACTGATGAGCACCCGAAAGCGGGTACTACGCTCGAGTCACTTGCCACACTCAAACCCGCATTTCAAAAAGAAAACGGTACGGTCACGCCCGGCAATGCCTCGGGTCTGAATGATGGCGCTGCTGCTTGCGTACTCATGGAAGCCGAAGCCGCCAGCCGCGCTGGTCGAACGCCGCTCGCGCGTTTGGTGTCGTACGCGGTGGCCGGCGTCGAACCTTCGCTGATGGGCACTGGACCCATCCCCGCAGTGAAGATTGCTTTACAGCGTGCAGGCTTGAAGCTGGATCAAATGGATGTGATCGAATCCAATGAAGCCTTTGCTGCGCAATCCATCGGCGTTTGCCGCGGACTCGATCTTGATCCGGCACGTACCAACCCGAATGGTGGCGCGATTGCGCTCGGCCATCCGCTCGGCGCTACCGGTGCCATCATTACGATCAAGTGCATCTACGAATTGATGCGCACGCAGAAACGCTACGGCTTAGTCACAATGTGTATTGGTGGTGGTCAGGGTATCGCAGCGGTATTTGAGCGTATGTAGCGTCTGATTAAGTGCATGAAAAGTGCCCGGCGAGTCCGGGCATTTTTTTAACTTCATTTTTAAACCTTTGTACGGTGGCCCTCGTTATTGCGTACGTTATACCTACTTATTGCGCCAAGTTCCTGATCATTACTCGTAGTTGATTCATTACGTGGTGAAGGAACAGCAGCAGCTAGTTTTTCACTGAGCGTCTCCCACTCAATACTCAGAAAGAAAAACTCATGCTCGCAAAACCTGTAGGAAATTCGACTACCGAACACGCACCGATCACCGATCAACCAGAACAAGTTACGACGGATACCAAACCGATACGTAACGGCGTTCGGCTGCCTACAAAAATGCAAGAGACAACACGCCAAGAGAATGACTATGACAGCATAGATGAAGAGCCCTCAAGAGCAGAACAGCTGTATCTGGACTTCATGGAGCTCGGCCACTACCCGCAAGGCCCGTTCTTTGAGCAATCAGCGATGACCGATCAACACAAAGAAATAGACATGCTGATTGAACAATTGGTTTTTCATGGAGAGTTCAAAGCACTGAATGAATTACTACAAGAATGCGACCCCTTGTATCGACTAAATCTCCATACATACAATTTCTCAATACAATCGTTTTGTGAATACATTCGAACGATTGATGCGACGCAGCCTGAGTTGCGACAATTACTATTCACAGTACCGGTCAGCTTTGGGCTACCTACTTTTTTTGAGGAAAAAGCAGGGGCGATAGTTGGCTTCATCCAAAAAAATCGCCAACTTGAAAAATTCAATATTATTGGTGTTGACACTACTTTTTGCCCGGAGATACTCGATGCTATCGCCACCGTCGGCAATGCAAAATCTATCCTCTTTGGCTTTCAATTCAACGCAAACGATACGATCGGCGACAGTCTTTGCCAGCTGATCAGCAGCTGCAGTCAGCTTCAATCGGTATGTCTGAAAACACCACACTTTTCAGAAAAAAAATCAGCTGAAATCTTTCAAGCACTCCGACAATGTCGGCAGCTCACTGATCTCAGTTTTTCAGACTGGCACTTCAATTCGCCGGAAACCTGCCTTGAACTCCAGCAGTTGATTCAAGAGTCAACTACCCTCGAAACTTTTTCATGCACCGATTGGTTTCTTCTGCGGGGAAAGGACGCGGCCTCCAAAAATGCGCCAAGACTTCGCATGTTTAACGAGGGCCTCGCAAGAAATACGTCATTAAAAACACTCTCTCTCGGATATTTATTTTCCTGGGACCCCAATGGCAGCGTGCAATCCATGGTCAGCGTTCTGAAGCGGCACCCTCATATTGAGCACTTGAACTTCCCTGGTGGTGGCGACGACGCTGCTACTCACCTGATCAAATTGAAGTTATTGGCTGAGCTCGTGGAGCATAACCAGAGAATCATCACCATAACCGACCTGAACCTAGACTCGGCCAAATTTTTCACGGCTATTGGATTCAACGTCACCCATGCAGAGAAGGAATGTGAGAATACCGTCAAATTAATCGAAGATAGGCTCGCGCGTAACAGAGCCATCGCATCAGGGAAAGTTGCGAAGATTTTCTGCAATGCGTTTTTCCCATCGAGGGGCGGGCTGGCGGGTAGCAACCATATCGGCGACCCGGGGGTGTATCTAGCCGAACAGATCCTGCGCCAGTCGCCTGATTTACCCAGTTTTGAAAAGACGATGGTGGAGATTGCTCTTGCGGTCGATGAAACCGCTAAACGGGAGCATGCTACGGGCACAACTATGAACAAGGTCGAATCTACACTGACTGACCAGGCCGAGTAGCCGGCCTCTGCAGATATATCGCCAGACCTAAGCGCCTAGGGAGACGCTCGGTGCCTCCCTAGGCGTTCGGCTCCTCTGTGACCAAAAAACGGGGCGCCCGGTTTTCGCGGACGCCCCCAGAGGAGTGGCACTGTTTACTACAAACGTGCCCATTGCAGGCACGACCACAGCATGGACGATGCAGCAGCACGAGTCAACTAAAGATTACAAAAATACTGTAATTATTTATTGACACACCCTGACGCGCCTACTAGAGTGTTCTTATCAGCCAAAGGCTTGCCATCTCGGCAAGTCCGACTGCGCATGCCATGAGAAAACTGCAGAACATCGTGCGTCAACTAACCGCGTCCATGGACGCGCGCTGGATGCCGTTCGCCGATGCCGCTTCGCCTGATCTTCCGCTGCCGAGATTACTTCGGCTTTCTCTATTTCAGTTTTCGATCGGGCTGGCAACTGCCCTGCTGGTCGGCACGCTGAACCGGGTAATGATTATTGAGCTGGGTGTACCCGCCTGGTGGGTGGCGCTGTCGGTAGCACTGCCCTTAGTGTTTGCACCGCTACGCGCCATGATCGGGTTTAAGTCAGACACCCATCGCTCTGCGCTCGGTCTGCGGCGACTGCCTTATCTCTGGATCGGCAGCTTGTTGCTGTTTGGTGGGCTGGCGATCATGCCGTTTGGCTTGCTGGCATTGTCCGAACCGCAACCGGGAATGCTATGGGTCAGCCGGATTGGTGCCGGCTTGGCGTTTTTGTTGGTCGGTATGGGTATGCAGGTCACGCAAACCGCCGGCCTGGCCCTAGCGACCGACTTGGCAACGCCAGAGACGCGACCGCGTGTAGTGGCGTTGATGTACACCATGCTACTGCTTGGGCTAGTCGGTAGTGGCGCACTGTTCGGTTGGTTACTCGCCGACTTTAGCCCGCTACGCTTGATACAAACCGTGCAGGGCTCGGCGGTGCTGGTGGTGATGCTGAACCTGAATGCGCTGTGGAAGCAGGAAGCATTGAACCGCGATCGTGCGCGCCAGCCACGCGATGAAGAAGATTTTTCATCCCACTGGCGCAGTTACATCACGCGCCCTGGGGTGAAGCGATTTTTGTGGACCGTTGGGCTTGGTACCTGCGCCTTCAATATGCAAGACATTATTCTCGAGCCCTATGGTGGTGAGATTTTGCAGTTGGGTGTGGGCGCGACCAGTCTGCTGACTGCAATCAGCGCAGTCGGCGCTTTGATGGCGTTTGGATTGGCAGCGCGTTTGCTCGCAAGTGGCCTCGATGCCGGTCGCATTGCAGCTCTGGGCGCTTTGCTAGGTATGCCCGCCTTTGCGATGGTGATTTTTTCTGCGCCGCTAGACGCGCCAAACCTGTTTCGGTGTGGTGCGTTTCTGATCGGCGCCGGTGGTGGCTTGTTTTCAGTGGGCACACTGACCATGGCTATGGATTTGCAAATCGGTGATTCCGCCGGCATGGCGCTCGGTGCATGGGGCGCAGTGCAAGCCACGGCTGCAGGCGCTTCAGTTGCGGCAGGTGGCGTGATCAAAGATGTAATCGGCTCGCTCGCCAGTAGTGGCTGGTTGGGCGAGAGCCTGATCTCACCGGTGACGGGCTACAGCTTTGTGTATCACCTTGAAATGTATCTGCTGTTTATCGTGTTAATCGCCATTGGCCCGTTGGCCAAACGAGCACGTCATGAGCAAGCGGTGCAGCAACGTAAATTTGGACTAGCTGAATTTCCCGGCTAGAGAGTTTCACACCTGTCGTCTTTGCGACGACTCATTGTTGGAGGCGCACCATGGAAACAGGCGCAATTACGCAGTACGTCGACTTCGCCCAGATCGTGTTGTACATGTTCTGGATTTTCTTTTTCGGCTTGGTTTATTACCTGCTGCAAGAAAATCACCGCGATGGTTACCCGCTCGAGCCAATCAATGGCCGTGACACGAAGATGGAAGGCTGGCCGCCTATCCCTTCGCCCGTGACGTATCTTCTCGAGAATGGCGAGGAAGTGGTGATGCCCTACCCGCTGAAAGAACCCGAGTTCTTGCAAGCGCAGCCACGCCATCGCTTTATCGGTGCACCGATTGAACCGATTGGTAATCCTTTACTAGCGGGCGTTGGTCCGGGCTCATGGAATCAGCGCGCTGATCATCCGGATATGACCCCGTTCGGTGAGCCAAAAATTTCGCCGCTACGCGCCAACCCTGAGCACGGCGTTGCCGAGCAAGACCCTGATCCGCGCGGTATGCCGGTGTGGGGCGCGGACGATGAAGTCGCTGGCACCGTACAAGACCTGTGGCTGGATCGTTCCGAGATGCTGTTCCGCTATATCGAAATACGTTTAAATGATGGCAACCGAAACGTACTGCTGCCCGTACCCTTCGCACGCATCACGCATGATGGTGTGAAAGTCCATGCGATTCTTGCGCATCAGTTCGCAGACGTGCCGGGTCATAAGGAAACGGATCAGGTCACGATGCTGGAAGAAGAAAAAATTGCTGCGTACTACGGTGCAGGTACTTTGTACGCAACACCCGAACGCCAAGAACCCTTGTTCTAAATACTCATCATGGAAATCTACCCCGAGCACGAACTGGAGGCAGCACCCGGCTTACCTGAGCCACTACCGGCAGGTGAGCGGGTACTGTGGCAAGGTAGCCCGAACTGGAAACAACTTGCGCTTGAAGCCTTCCATGTAAAACAAGTCGCCGTTTATTTTGTTTTCATGCTGCTACTGCAAGCGGTACTGATCTGGGATAGTGCCGATACCTTGCGCGATAACCTGATGCCGCTTGTATGGTCATCATCCATGGCGATCATCGCGCTGGGTATGCTGGCTGCTACTGCGTGGATGTCGGCACAAACAACGCTTTACACACTCACTAACCGCCGCATCGTGATGCGCATAGGCATTGTGCTGACCATCAGCTTCAATCTACCTCTGCGCTGGATCGCAGCCGCGCATGTTAAAACCAATCCCGACGGTAGTGGCGATATCGCACTCGAACTCAAAGGCTCGGATCGTATCGCCTACCTGCACCTGTGGCCACACGCACGTCCTTGGGAGTTATCCAAGGCTCAGCCTTCGCTGCGCTGTCTGAAGGATGTCGGCACTGCAGGTGATCTGCTACACACCGCTTGGATCGCGCGTCAATCTGAACTAGGTGGTGCGGATACACGCGAAGCTATTCCTGTGCGTATGCCAGCAGCGGCGATCGCGCGATGAAAATGGAATCTATGCCACCGCCGGAGGCGCCTGAACGGCGCACGAATCATTTTCCGGCGATAGCGATCGCACTTCTGTTGATCGGTACTTTTCTTACGATTGGCATGGCGCGTTTGCAAGGCACAACACAAGAAGTTGCCGAACCTGCCAGAAAAATTCGTCAACTACGTTTTGTTGATCAGCCCGACGGTGCAGTCGCCGCCATCGACGCTTCCACCGGCCAATTAGTCGAACGCTATGAGGGTGAGCAAGGTTTCCTGCGCGGTACGCTGCGCGCGATGGCGCGACAACGCAAAGTGAATGGTGTTGGTGCCGAGCAGCCGTTTGAATTGATTTTGCATGCAGATGGTCGTCTGACCTTGCATGACCCCGCTACCGGCACCAAGATTGCACTCGAGTCCTTCGGCTCGAAGAACATCGGCGTGTTCGCACGATTGTTAGGATAACCCCATGACCGCGCCGACCGCGCTTGTGATCGGCAGCGGCTTCGGCGGTCTTGCTGCTGCGATTCGCCTCTCCTGCAAAGGCTACCAGGTTCAGGTTCTCGAGAAACTCGATGCCCCCGGTGGTCGCGCTTATGTCCATCGGCAAGATGGTTTTACCTTCGATGCCGGCCCCACCATCATCACCGCGCCACAACTACTCGAAGAGTTATGGGCGCTGTGCGGCAAAAAACTCTCGGACGACATCACGCTCAAGCCCATCGAGCCTTTCTATCGGCTACGCTTCGATGACGGTACGCATTTTGATTACAGCGGTGACGCCGCCACCATGCGGCGTGAAATAGCGCGTTTCAACCCCGACGATCTGGCGGGCTATGATCGTTTTGTCGAAGCCGCCGACCTCGCATGCGAGCTTGGCTTCGAAGAGCTTGGGCACAAAGCCTTCGATAGTTTCTCTGATTTGCTGGCAGCCATGCCGAGCATGATCCGGCTAAAAGCTTGGCAAACACTCTACTCAATGGTGGCGGGCTATTTGCGCGACCCCAAGCTACGCGTGGTGTTCAGCTTTCATCCGCTTCTCATTGGCGGAAACCCGTACTCGGTCACCCGGGTCTACAGCCTCATCAATACGCTGGAACGCCGCTGGGGTGTGCACTGGGCCATGGGCGGTACCGGCGCACTGATTCGCGGCATGGTGAAACTGCTGCAAGAACGTGGCGTTAGCCTGCGCTACAACGCGCCCGTCACACGTATCAATGTTGCGCAAGGCCGCGCTACTGGTGTCACGCTGGCCAATGGCGATCAACTACGAGCTGATATCGTAGTGTCGAATGGTGACGCCGCCTGGACCTATAAAAATCTGGTGGATCGCGAGCACCGCTCGCATTGGACGGATAGGCGTATCGAAACCCGACGCTACTCGATGAGTTTATTCGTCTGGTACTTCGGTACCAACCGGCGCTATGAAGATGTGCCGCACCACATGATCATGCTGGGGCCACGCTACAAAGGTCTGCTGGATGACATGTTCCTGAAACACAAACTAGCCGATGACTTCAGTTTATATCTGCACCGCCCGAGCGCCTCGGACCCGTCCGTCGCCCCGCCTGACTGTGATGCGTTTTATGTACTGGCGCCGGTGCCACATCTCGATAGTGGTACAGACTGGCAAGCACAAGCAGAGTCGTATCGGATGCGTATACAAAAATATCTCGAGTCCACTGTAATGCCTGGTCTTGGCGAACATATGGTGACCAGCCGGATCATGACACCGCAGGATTTCCATGATCGGCTGTGGTCGCATAAAGGTGCTGCATTTGGTATGGAGCCGAGGCTGCTGCAAAGCGCGTGGTTCCGTCCGCATAATCGTAGCGAAGATGTACAAAATCTTTATATGGTGGGTGCCAGTACTCATCCGGGCGCGGGGGTGCCCGGTGTACTGATGTCAGCGCGCGCCATGGCCTCGGTGGTACCCGATGCCTAGCACACCAAAAACTATCGACCTCGCCGCCTGCGAAGAATTAATGCGCGGTGGCTCGAAATCTTTTTTTGCAGCCAGCAGCTTGTTACCCGAGCGCGTGCGTATTCCATCGATCGCACTGTATGCATTCTGCCGCGTTGCGGATGATGCTGTTGATAGCGCGCCCGAGGAAGGCGTAGTGGCGCAACTGCGCGCACGACTCGATGCCATCTACGCTGGCGAGCCGGGTGACATCATTGAAGACCGCGCCATGGCGATGGTGGTACATCGCTACGGATTACCCCGCACTCTGCCCGAGGCATTGATTGAAGGCTTTGCCTGGGATGCCGAGGGGCGCATCTATGAAACCTTGGATGAGCTGCAGCATTACTGCGCGCGCGTTGCCGGTAGCGTAGGCGCGATGATGGCGATGGTGATGGGTGTACGCGACCCGCATGCGCTGGCACGTGCGTGTGAATTAGGTAATGCCATGCAGCTGACCAATATCGCACGTGATGTCGGTGAAGACGCTCGCAACGGTCGGCTCTACTTGCCACGCGCCTGGATGCGTGAAGAAGGCCTGAATCCCGATGCGTGGTTGCGTGCGCCGGTGTTTAACGAATCACTGGCTCGGGTGGTTGCTCGCTTATTGGCAGAGGCTGATCGTTTATATCAGCGCGGTGTAACGGGTATATCGGTAATACCTCGTGACTGTCGTGGCGCGATTCTGGCAGCGGCGACTATCTATGCAGAGATCGGTAGCGAGATTGCTGCTAATGCCATGGACTCAGTGAACCAACGCGCGATGGTGGGTAGCGCGCGAAAAATCACTTTGCTGTGTATTGCAAAAATCCGCGCGCAAATGCCACCGCGGTGCGATACCGCACCCCCCTTGCCCTCCGTGGCTTATCTTTCAGAGGCTTGTGCGCTTACCGCGAGCGGCATCAGCGGTCGGCCATTTCCAAAGCGGAGTTTTGATGAACGCTGCGAGTGGTTGATTGATTTGTTCGAACGGCTCTCTTTGCCCCAGGGAAGACATTAGGCGAAGGGGCTTGAGTGGTTGTGCATGAGAATGCTGTTTAGCCGCTCCCCGTGGGGTAAGCGGCTAGCCAGATGATTTTTAAAGTACGTAGGGACAGAGCAGCGCTGGTTATTAATGACGATTATCGTTTCAGGTTGACGACCCCGACCCTGTCTTTCGAACAAAAGATACGCCGGAAATACCCTCAAAGTGTGCGTCTTGTGTCCACAGCTTTGCGTCATGCATACGAGCAGAAAAAAGTATGATGCTATCCGCTAACGGCAACTTCAAATCAAACGAAAGCCTTGCAGCACCCAAGGTAACAGCATCGGAAAGATCGATAAGTTGCCCCTGACGGATCAGCGCAATCGCGCGAAGCGCATCAGCCTCGGTCCGCTGCTGCAAGATGCGCTTGAATACTTCGAACAATGTCAGCGTTGGCACCAACAGCTTCGCCGTGTTCTCGATTGCTGGTGCAAAAAAGCCGGCGTTAGGTCCATCAGAAAAGTACTCCAACCAGCCACAGGAATCGACTACGTTCATACACGATCGTCCTCGCGAGGCACGTCCGTCTCTATGCCGGGAAGGAAGCCACGAAGCGTCTTAGGCTTTTCTATGGGTAGCAACTCAATCCGGTTCTCGTAGGCAAGCACTTGTAGCTTGTGCCCGGCTTTGATCTTTAACTGCTCACGTACAGACTGAGGAATCACGACTTGGAATTTGGGAGAAACTGTTACGGCCAACATAAGAGCCCCTTGGTATGTCATTAGGTTGATCGATCAAGATAACGTAGCACATAAGCCATATCGATGGGCTCGGCTGAGGAATTATCTTTAGCCCACTCCGGCGCATTCGACTGCCGCCCCGTGACCCTGGAAATTCCAAACTCGCGGCACAGATCGGAAATGCTCTCTCCATCCAGATATCGGGCAACAAACTTAAGCTTCTCATCCATCTTCGTACTTTCGCTCCACGGCATAGTCGGTCCCT
>VERA01000058.1 GCA_018882935.1 Burkholderiaceae bacterium
GCTCAGAGGTGGTGGCGGTGGATTTGGTGGAGGTGGTGCCTCGGGCCGGTGGTGAATCCGGCGTAAACCTGAAGAAAATCCTTGGAAAATAGAGAGAAATCCGAGAGTAAATCCGTCATCAGATGCGATTATTCACTCCTGTATACAATGTAGGGTTAGCGTGGCGCATAGGTGAAAAACATGCCCGCGACGTATCACTAGCCAAACATAAGGAACATCATGATCGCGAAATCCGCGCTAGTCGCTGCGACATTATTTGCGTGTAACGCGCTCGCCACCCCATTAAAAGTCGACCCTGCAAAATCGGGTGTCGGGGTCACCTTCAAGCAAATGGGTGTTGCGGTCGACGCTAAGTTTAATAAGCTCGTTGCGCAGGTCGAGTACGACGCAGCTAAACCTGAGAATTCAAAAGCGAGTGTAGAAATCGATTTGGCCAGTTTCGATCTGGGCGATCCGGATTACAGCTCAGAGGTTCGCAAGAAAGAGTGGTTTCATGTCGCACAATTTCCTAAGGCTACCTTCAGCTCCACAAAAATACGCGCTGCGGGTCCGGGCAAGCTTGAAGTCACGGGTAAGTTAAATCTGAAAGGCAAGTCTACCGACTTGCAGTTTCCACTTAGCGTAAAGAAAGAAGGTGCATTTCAGGTATTTGAAGGTAGTGTACCGATCAAGCGCTTGGTATTTGGCATTGGCGACGGTGAGTGGAAAGATACTAGCGTCGTGGCTGATGAAGTGATGATCAAATTCCGTATCGTCGCGCAATAATCCGGCAATGGCTGCCTACTTACCGAGTTAAACGAATGAATCTTAATAAGCTGATCCTTGTTCCCTGCTTGTTTTTGGCTGCCAGTGCTTCGGCGCAGGTCTATAACATTGACGCGAGCCACACGTATCCCAGTTTCGAAGCAGATCATATGGGTCTTTCGTTCTGGCGCGGTAAATTCACCAAAAGTAGCGGAAAGATCGTGCTAGATCGCCAATCAAAAACCGGTGGTAGTGTCGAGATTGCGATTGATGCAAGTACCGTTGATTTTGGTCACGCCAAGATGAATGAAAAAGCGCGTGGCGATGAAATGTTCAACGTCGCAAAATTTCCCATAATTTCGTACAAAAGTACCGCATTAAAATATGAGGGTGAGAGGCTAGTCGCTGTCGATGGTGAGATGACGATGCTAGGTATTACCAAGCCGCTGTCGCTGACGCTCACGCATTTCAAGTGTGTTATTCATCCGCTGCATAAGCGCGAAGTTTGCGGTGCTGATGCGCATGGCCGTTTTGATCGTAGCGACTTCGGCATGAACATCGGCCTGCCAAGATTTTCTCCAGAGATCAAGCTGGCAATACAAGTCGAAGGTATCAAGGCGGACTAGTCGTCTCGCCTGAACTTTTTAATGTCTGGTCTGCCAGGGTGGCGCTAGGTAGCCGCTAGGCAGCCGAGCTTACTCGCGCTGATCAATGGCGCCTGTCTTCACATATAAAAATCGCTTATGCATATTTTAGGTATCTCAGGCAGTCTACGCCAGGCTTCGCTCAATACTGCAGCGCTGCGGGCTTGCGCGACGCTGTTACCTGAGGGCGTGAGTTTTTCTTTGGCAGATTTATCGGATATCCCTGTCTATAACGAAGATTTACGTGTTCACGGCTTGCCCGCCTCGGTACAATTACTGCGCGAGCAAATCAGTGCCGCTGATGCGATCGTGATTGCAACGCCGGAGTACAACTACTCCTTTCCAGGTGTTCTGAAGAACGCTATTGACTGGGCATCGCGCCCGCCCGATCAACCCTTCGATGGTAAGCCAATCGCGATTATCGGTGCGACGCCGGGCGGGCTGGGCACTTCACGTGCGCAGTACCAGCTGAGGCAAGTATTCATCTATCTGAACGGTCATGTACTGAATCGGCCTGAGGTGATGATCTCTGCGGCCCCGTCCAAGTTCGACACCGATGGTAAGTTAATCGACGAACCCACGGCGGAAAATCTACGTAAACTTCTCACTGTGCTGTGTGATACGGCGCGGCAGCAGAAGGTCTAGGGCTGCTCGGTGAATAAACAATTCAGGAAATTTTTCCAACTTACGAGTACTTTCAAGTTGATGGTGAGTGGTTCTTCTCTTTATCGCGTACTACGCTCGCAACTGATTCAACTGTCGGGTAAACCCAAAAAATATTTGGTGGCTAGCTGTTGGCAGTGGCCGCTATCTTTACTGGCGCTTGTGCTGGTAGCGCATGTTAGCCATGCGCGGATTATTGATCTGCATACTGAGCAAGAGATTACCGAGCAGATGCTGGTCGAAAGGCTGCGCACACAAGATGTTGTATTACTTGGTGAGCTACACGATAACGCACAGCACCACGCGCTCCGTGCAGGTTTGATCAAACAAATCAAGCGTGACAAATTAAGCGTGATTGCCGAGCACTTACCCTCGGGCGTTCGTGTCAAGCGGGCGGGTGCGTTGCTCAGCGATCTTGAAGCAGCGGGATTCGATGCCAAGGGATGGCAGTGGCCGCTACACTCGCCTTTGTTTGACGCCGTACTCGCTGCCAATATGCCGCTCATCGGCGGCAACCTGCCGAAAGGTTTTTCCAGACAATTATTCGAGCAGGGTGAGTCAGCCTTGCCGGCACCCATGGCGCGAGCGTATCAAACGGCTTCTCTCAATCCAGAGGCGAGTCGGCACTTGGATCAGGATTTAATCGATGGTCATTGTGGCAAGCTGCCCGATAAATATCTGCAGCCTATGCGCTTGGTACAACGCGCCACTGATCTTTCAATGGCGCAGGCGCTGCTAGACCATGCGCCCTCGGTGCTTCTTGCTGGGAATGGCCATGTGCGCAAGGATTATGGTGTACCGCAGGCACTAGCTGCACTGACGCCTGCACTAAAACTCACCGCAGTCGGCTTCTACGAGGCCGACACCCCGCGCGAAGAACTGGTAAAGTCTTTGCGCGGGCGCTATGACATCGTCTGGATCAGCGAGCCAGCAGAGCGATCCGATCCCTGCGAAAACTTCAAAATAAAATAACGTCTTAAGAGACCTGATATGTTCAATTCCTTCTTTTTATCGCGCCGTTGGTTACTGTGGTCGTGGCCGGGTGCTGCACTCATTTTGTTGGGTACGTGGTACCAGGTGCAGATTGATGTCGCGATTAATGATTGGTTTGGCGGCTTCTACGACGTGGTACAAAAGGCATTAGCGCAGCCCGGTAATGTGACTCTGGAAGAGTTTTTCGGTTTTCTGATGACCTTCGCCAAATTGGCGGGCACCTATGTGTTAGTTGCTGTATTGCTTGCGTTCTTTACCAAACACTGGGTATTCCGCTGGCGGGATGCAATGAATGATTACTACATGGCGCATTGGTCCACGCTGCGCCATATCGAGGGCGCGAGTCAGCGGGTACAGGAGGACACCAAGCGATTCTCGGCCATCATGGAGTCGCTCGGCTCGAACATGATGGATTCGCTCATGACCTTGTTCGCGTTCTTACCCATTCTCTGGAATCTCTCGAAGAAAGTGTCCGAGGTACCAGTGCTGGGGCAAGTGGATCATGCGTTAGTGTATGTCGCCATTTTGTTTGCTTTGTTTGGCACGGTGGTGTTGGCGCTGGTGGGTATAAAACTTCCCGGACTCGAATTCAATAATCAGCGTGTCGAAGCGGCTTATCGTAAAGAGCTGGTGCATGCTGAGGATGACGGCGCACGCGCCAGCGAGCCGGTAGTGAAAGATTTATTTTCACATGTTCGTCAAAACTACTTTCGATTGTTTTTCCATTACATGTACTTCGACATTGCCAAATTCAGCTACCTGCAGTTTGGCGTCCTGGTGCCATATATCGCGCTAGGTCCCACCGTGGTCTCCGGCGCTATCACGCTGGGTGTGATGCAACAGATCGTGCGGGCTTTTGGCCGGGTTGAGATGTCGTTCCAGTTCCTGGTGCGTAGTTGGAGCACAATTGTTGAACTCATCTCGGTATACAAACGTTTGAGGGCTTTCGAGGCGCAGATTGGTTCAGTCAAAATCGATAACACTGCAGCAAAGGATGCTGCATCGTCTTAATCGGTCTGGTGAGACTACGAGGATTGTGATGAAAAATCCATTTCGCTTCATCCTGGGTGTTTTATCAATTGGTATGTTGAGCGTAATGTTGCCTGCATACGCACTGGATGCAGCACAAGTGCCGTCCAGCAAACGAACCAAGCCCGGCTTGTATCTGGATGCTAAAGAAGCGCATGACTTGAAGCAGCAGTTAAATGACAAGATGCTGTTTGTGGATATCCGAACGCGCAGCGAAATTATTTACACCGGTGTTGCTGCGAGTGTCGATGCTTATGTGCCGAGCTTCGAGCACCCACCGAATGCGTCGTGGGATGAAAAAGCGGGACGCTTTCAGTTAGAGCCCAATAAAGAGTTCGAAAAAGACATTGCGCGTTGGATGAGTGCTAAAGGCTTGAGCAAGGCGGACCCTATCGTACTTATTTGCCGATCAGGTGATCGCTCTGGCCGCGCTGCGACCCAACTGGCTGAGGCAGGCTATGCACAGGTCTATACCGTTGTGGATGGTTTTGAAGGTGATATCGCGAGGGATGGTCCGAATGCAGGTAAGCGCGTGGTGAATGGCTGGAAAAATGCCGGTCTGCCCTGGTCTTACCGCGTGGAGAAGGAAAAATTTTTCTTGGCTCAGCCGCGCTAATACCTGAGCAATGCTATTTATATTCAGTGTTTGTTCAATAGTTCAATAAAAACGCCCGCATTGCGGGCGTTTTTTAATGCAGCGCTTGCTTACTGCTTCATCGCTTCGATTGCGATATCAATACGTACTTCGTCGCTGACTGCCGGCGCGTACTTGCCCATGTTGAAGTCGGTACGCTTAACGATGGTGTAAGCATCAGCACCGATCGTGTCTTTCTTTTGGATCGGGTGTGGTGCGGCAAGGAAGCGCGTAACTGTGAGCGTGACACGCTTGGTGATGCCCTTCATCGTCAGATCGCCCTCAATGCTGACAGGCTTGTCACCGTCAAAGTTAACCTTGGTCGACTTGAAGGTTACGTTCGGATACTTGGCCGTGTCCAGAAAATCTTCAGCCTGAATATGCTGATTGAATAGCGCCGAGCCGGTGCTGACTGAGCGTGTATCAATCGTGATATCGACCGAGCCTGCGCGACCTTCTTTGTCATAAACGACGGTGCCGGTTGTTTTATCGAAGCGCGACTGTTGCGTGGTAAAACCCAAGTGGGTATACGAGAAGCGTGGGAAAGTATGGTTGGGCTCGACACCATAAGTAGCAGGCGCAGCAAATACTGGTGTAACCACTGCGGCGCTAAGTAAGACGGTGGCGAGTAATTTGCTCATCATTTTCATTGTTGTTTCTCCTAGGGTTAAGGTTTTACTGCAAGTGGGTGATTCACTACACGTGGGATATATCTTTTCGTGAGGGCAGCATTCGTTTTAATACATCGTCACGATCGATGAAATGATGCTTCAACGCTGCAATTACATGGATTACTACAATAAACATCAGCACGCCATTCAGAGCGCCGTGCAGTTCGGCTAATAAGTCGCCAAGCAGTTTATCTTTACCAAGCAGATCCGGAATCGGTAGCACACCGAACCATACAGTTTGATAACCCTTGGCAGAACTCATCAGCCAACCGGAGATCGGTATCGCCAGCATCAGACCATAAAGCGCCGTGTGCCCAACGTGCGAGGCAAGCTGCTGCAGCTTGGGCATCTGCGCAGGTAAGCGGGGTGGTTGATGCGTCAGACGCCAGCCCAGTCGCACAAGTACTAATAGAAACACCGTCACGCCAAACCACTTATGCCATGAGTACAGCTGCAGCTTGCGCGGCGACATCGATAAATCACTCATGTATTGGCCGAGTACAAACAGCCCGATGATGATCAATGCCACCAGCCAGTGCAGCACCTTTGCCGTGCCGGTGTAGTGCAGCGGCGCTGATTGCTCGTTGCTATCGATGGTATCCATAATCAGTGTGACGCGTTGAAGGCGTAGGCATCCATTGCCAAGACATAGTCGCTAATGCCATTGTGCAGCTGTTCCACTTCCGCTTCTGGACCTGCTGCACCCAGGGCGACATACAGCGGTTGCAAATGCTCATCGCTGGGATGTGCGCGCGCTGCGTCAGGTGCGCGGCGGCGGTAATCCAGCAGCGCATTCAGGTCGTGGTTTTGCAGTTGCTGTTTCATCCAATCTGGGAACGCTCGCAGGTAATCAAAAGAGGCACCTTGCTGCGAACTGGCCAGGCGATAGTCGCCAAGGTTGTGGGTGATATTGCCCGAGCCAATAATCAGAAAACCTTGCGCGCGCAGCGGTGCGAGTGCTTGCCCCAGTTGATAGGCGCCGCCCACACCCAGATGGCTTTGCAGAGATACTGGGACCACCGGCACATCTGCATCCGGGTACATCTGGCGTAGCGGTACCCAGGCGCCATGATCCAGACCATGTCCGGGCGCTTCTTCGACCGCGAGCCCTGCTGCCCGTAATGCTTCGACCACTTCGCGCGCTGCTTCGGGACAGCCGGTAGCCGGATACTGAATTTCGTACAGCTCGGCCGGGAACCCGTAGAAGTCATGAATGGTTTCCAGTCGCTCGCCGGTACCCACGGTCGGTGTCCGGGTCTCCCAATGCGGGCTAACAATCACGACCGCGCGCGGCCGGGGCAGGCTGGCGGCAATTCGGCTCATGGCCAGACCGGCGGCCCCGGGGCGTAGCGCGAAAGTCGGGGCACCATGGGGCAGAAAAAGCGAGGGCAGGTTCACGTTAGCAATCAAATTCAGTTGATAAATAATCCGCGGCTACTCGCCGGTGCGAGGTCTCTGTTGCTCTGACCCTAGCGGCTGTTTCGCGTGCGGCTTCAGTGGAGCGGACTGTACCTGTGCCAATTGCAAAGAAAAAGAGGACAATCAGCAAATATTTGTTCCTTGGAATGCAACAATGGACCGTTTATCTGCCATGCATGTGTTTGTCCGGGTCGCTGAACTGAGCAGTTTCTCGGCGGTGGCGCAGCAAATGGGTGTCGCGCGCTCCGTCATTACCCGTCAGGTCGCAGCGCTCGAGCAGCATCTTGGGGTGAAGTTGATGGCCCGCAGTACGCGTCGTTTAACCTTGACCTCGGCCGGTGCAGCGTACTTGGAGAAGTGCCGCGTTATTCTGAATTTGGTGGAATCCGCCGAGACTGGCATCGCCGAGCAGCGACTCGCAGCGCGCGGTCATGTTCGCATCAGCCTGCCGCTCAGCTTTGGTCTAAAGCGCATGCTGCCCATACTGCTTGATTTTGCGCGTCAGTATCCGGAAGTATCGCTGGACATGGACTACACCGATCGCCGCGTCAATTTGATTGAAGAAGGCGTTGATCTTGCGATCCGCATCACTGGGCAACCCGGGCCGACCGAGGTGGCGCGTCGAATGGGAAGTATCCCGATGTATACGCTGGCGTCACCAGACTACCTTGCACGTTTTGGTACGCCGCTGCATCCGGCGGAGCTGGCGCAACATGAATGCCTGGCCTACAACAACCCGGGAGCCGCCTCTGGCTGGATGTATCGCGTTGATGGTCAATGGAAAAGTTTTACCGTACCTTCGCGCATTAGTGCGGGTAATGGTGAGGCGCTCACTGAAGCGGCTGCATCTGGCTTTGGCATTACGGTGCAACCTGATTTTGTGGCTGAGCCTTATCTAGCAAGTGGGCGTGTCACCAAGCTATTAGAGGATTACGCCTTACCGGAGCTGGGGCTGTACGCAATCTTGCCGGGTAATCGTCAGGTGCCGCATCGGGTGCGCGTGCTGATCGATTTCATGGCGATGCAGCTGCCGAAGGTTGGGGCCCACGCCGTATCATGAAGCGTATCTTGCGCACGTGGCTGCGCGAGACTAGTAATCCCTCCACGCGACGCAAATAATGACGTCTCAAAAATGGCTGATGCAATTATTTTTCGACCATCGCTTCGCGCATCGTTTTTACGATAGGTTTTGCAAGATACCGTAGCACGGTATTCTTGCCGGTCTTGATCTCCACGGTCACGGTCATACCCGGTTGTAGCTGTATCGCTTGCTTGGTGTTTCTGGCAAAACGTTTATCGTCGGCGCGTACTTGCAGGCGATAGTAGGCTTGCTCGCCTTGTTTTAAGTCCTCGGTCAAGGTGTCCGGGCTGAGGTAGCTGACCTTGCCCTCAAGCCATCCGTACAGCGTGTAGTCATAAGCGTCTATTTTTACGCTGGCAGTTTGGCCAGTATGAATAAAAGCGATGTCGGTTGGCCGTATGCGTGCCTCGACCAGTAGTTCATTTTCAATCGGCACGATCTGCATCAGCTCTTCTGTCGGCTTCAGCGTGCCGCCGATGGTCGTCATTCGAATATTTTTCACTACGCCGCGCATAGGTGCCCGTAGCTCGGTACGTGACAGCAAATCCGCCCGTTGCGCCAACATCTGCTGAACCCCTGCAAGCTCTTCCTCTGCCCGCGACAAATCGGCTTGGGTATCTTGCATATACTTGTTCTGGCGATTGGTGATTTGCGCCTGTAAATCGGCGACCTGTCGCTCAAGTTTTAGCACATCCGCTTGCGATACATCGCCGGTACTTACAAGTGGTGCAGTCATCGCCAGCTCGCGCTGTGCGAGCTCAAGTAGCTTGCGCAGAGATGCAGTTTCTTCATTGATCGATGCTCGGCGCTTCTGCAATAGCGCAAGTTGATTCGCACGAAACTGCGGGTAACCCTCAGTATCTGCCGGAAAAGCAGGCTCGTTACCGACGATCTCTGCATTCAGACGTGCCACTGTCGCGCGTAATGCGAGTTCGCGCGAGCGCGTTTCCTGGTAGGCGGCGTGTAGTTTCTGACGATCGAGTAAGGCAAGTACCTGATCGCGTTCTACGGTATCTCCCTCTTTGACCAGCAATGCTTGTAATACGCCACCATCGCTGGCTTGAATAACCTGGGTTCGTCCACTTGCAATAATTTGTCCTGGCGCACGGGTGATCTGTTCAAGTTCCGCTTGCGATGCCCAGACCAAAAAACAGATGAGTGCCAGTAAGCTAATCCAAATAACCGCGCTACTACGCGTTTCTGAAAAATTCATGCGGATACCTGCACCGGGTTGTTGCCATGTACAGTAACCACCTCATGTGGTGAGTGATTGCCTGGAGCTTGATTTGTGGTGGACGGTTGAGTTTGCGGCGTGGGTACGGGTGTCGTGAGTTTGGTCAACATTTCAGTACGCGGCCCATCCATCACTATGCGACCCTGATCCATCACGATCACCCGATCGACCAGCCGTAGCAGACTGGCTTTATGCGTCACGAGAACAACTGTGGTGGTATCGGCTAGCGAGCTGAGCAGATTTTGCATGACGTAAGCTTCTAATTCCGCATCCATTGCTGCGGTGGGCTCATCGAGCAAGAGGAGTGCAGGCTGACGAAGTAGCAGGCGGGTCAAGCCGAGTAATTGACGCTGCCCCCCAGACAACCCACGACCACCTTCTTGAATAGGCAGCTCCATGCCTTGCGGATGCGAACGGATGACGCGATCAAGCCCGGTTTTTTGTGCAGCGTCCAATAATGCACTGTCATTCGGCGGCACGAGGCCGAGCGTGAGGTTGTCTCGTAGCGTCCCATGCAATAACCGGACATCTTGCGG
The DNA here is from genome assembly GCA_018882935.1 of Burkholderiaceae bacterium. Classification (GTDB taxonomy): domain Bacteria; phylum Pseudomonadota; class Gammaproteobacteria; order Burkholderiales; family Burkholderiaceae_D; genus Pernthalerella. The sequence goes on from VERA01000058.1 coordinate 9,649, forward strand.
CAGGTAACCAATCTGCTCACGTAAAAAGGATGGCGCCAGCAACGCCATGTCCACGCCATCAAGAAAAACTTTTCCGGTCAGCGGACGATACAAGCCGGACAGTAGCCGAATCAGGGTAGATTTTCCTGAGCCGATTGGCCCGACGATTGCAACACGCTCACCGCTCGTGATCGTCATCGTCAGTGGCTGTAATGCGGTTAGCTTGTCGCTGAAAGCAAAGGTGGCCTGCTCCAACCGGACTGCGCCACTACACGACGATGGCGTGATGGCGTTACCAATACCCGGCTGATCAACCGGTAGCTTCATCATCTCATCCAGTCCACGCAGTGCTTCTTTTGCGTGTTGCCACTGCGTGACCCAGCCAGCGATCGATGTAATCGGCGATAGCGCGCGGTTGCTGAGAATAGAGCAGGCGATGAGTGCGCCCATCGACATCTGACCGGCGCTCACCAGCCAAGCGCCCAGCCCGATGATGGCAACATAGCTCAGCTGCTGCAGTAGCTGGGCAAGATGTGATGCCATAGTCGAGAGATACCGTGAATCGAGTTCCAGTGATGAGCTCGACGCTACCAGCTGGCGCCAGCGGTCCAGCATTCTTGTTTCAGCGCCGGTGGCCTTGATACTTTCGATACCGTCGATCACATCAACCAGCAAACCATTCTTGTGGCGAGTATCACGTAATTGGTGGCGAGTCAGCTGACCAATACGCCAGTTCAACCAGACGGATGATGCCAGTACCACCGGCAGTAGGATTAAGGGGATGACCGCAAGCCAGCCACCGATGATGCCGATGACCGCAATAAACAAGAAGCAAAACGGGAGATCGGCCAAGAGGAAAACTGTCGATGAGCTCATGAAACTACGTATCAGCTCAAACTGTCTTACTTGTGCTGCGAAGCTGCCGACTGTGCGCGGCCGGGCCTCCATCCGAATGTCGAGCATGCGACGAAAAAAAACATCTGATAACGCTTCTTCGATCGCCTTGCAGCCACGATCGACCATCAGTGAGCGGACTTGCTTCAAAATGAATTCGAATAGCACGGCGATGCCGACGCCAACGGTCAATGCCATCAACGTCGCATGGGCCTGGGTCGGGATCACACGGTCATAAACCTGAAGGCTATAAAACGAAGCACCCAGGCCGAGCATACTAATCACGAAGGTGGCAACTACTGCCTCAATAAAAACCCAGCGTCGACTCAAAATCGCGTGAATAAACCATTGCCGTGCACTGCGCGTCGCCGGGCTGGCACTGTCATCCAGCGCATTAGCTTGGTCTACCAGACTCATTGAGATACCTCGGCATTGATGCGGTAGTTGCGCGCTGCCAGCTGACCAGTGATGAGTTGAAGTTTGAGTTCAGCGGCAAAACCGGTCCATCGCGTATCGGAGTGTGCGTACTGTGCTTGTGTGGCATCCCGTCGCGCGAGCAGTACTTCTAGCCAGGTTCTACGGCCAACGGGAAATTGTCTTAAACAAGATGCGTAGACCTCTTGCGTCGATGCGACCAAATCACCCAGTACGATCTGCTCACGGCGTGACGAGTCAGCCTGCTGCCAGAGATTTTTCACACGATTCATGAGATCCAGGCGTGTCGCCTCTCGCGCATACGTCGTACCTGTCCGTCGCGCCTCTGCTTCACTGATGGCTGATAGAGATGATAGCCCGCTACCCGGCTGGAAGGTCACGCCGAGAAACACTTGATCAGTAGCGTAGAGCGTACCGCCACCAAAAATGCGTTGATAGCGTAAGGAAAGCGAGGGAGATAGGTTGCTCCGGGTAGCAGCAATCGTTTCTTCTGCAACGCGTTCTTCTGCATTGAGGCGTGCAAGCTCGGGTGCTTTTTCCAAGGCAGCCTCGACGGCATCGTCCAAACTGATTGCATCGGGTAATAGTGCTTGCGGGACCGCTAACTCAGAGAAGCGCTGACCGATGAGTAGCTCGAGTTCAGTGCGAATATTCCGGCGCTGGAGACGAAGCTGTAATCGCTCGCTATTGGCTTGTTGAAGGCGGGCGCGGACGTTGACGGAATCCGCTTTGGGACTTATTCCACTCTCGACCCGTCGATCAATCATGGCGGTGAGTTGCTCAAAGTCTTCTATGGCTGCATCAGCGATAGTGATGCGTGCTTGCAAGCGCATCGCTTCGGCATACGCATTGATGGCGCGCTCGATAATGATCTTGCGCGCTTCAAATACACTGTGACGCGCTGCCTCTGCGCGTGCTTCGGCGGCATTTATGTTGGCAGTGATTCGCCCGCCCGTCCAGATTGGTTGTTCTACTTGCACCTCTGTCAGGGTGCTGCCGAGTGGACTGCGAGAAGAAGACATGCTCACACCGGGCCATCGCTGCCAGCGTGCGCCAGCGGCACTGTAATCGCTGGCACCTTGCTCGCTCAGTCGTTGCGCAACAGTGGGATGTGTTTCGGCAGCGATTCGTAGTACTTCTTCCAGTGTGATCTTGCCAAGGGTATTGTCTGCTTGATTTTCTTTATCGGTAACGGTGCTGTCTATCTCAGAAGCCAAGCACAGAGTGCTCGTCAGGACGCTTACCACAGCGAGCCATAGCACGCTGATGACTACGGAATGCTTCATATAAGACCCCGATTGGAATAGAGCATTTGTACTGATGAGTCGCGCGAAACGCACACCTTGGATTCTCTGACGATAAGCTGCTCATCGAAATAGTAGTTTTGCCTTTTCGCAATACCAAAAAATATTTCATCGTAGAAATGCAGTAGCGAACAAATGTACGACAGCATCTCCGAAAGCATGAATGTCTCTGAAAGATTTGTCTGACGAATGCAACAGATCTTTGAATTCCTTGGTGCATCATGCTTATGCATAAAGTAGTGAACTACGCCACGAAATTCGGCAATCTGGATTCTTTATACAAAGCGATGGAGATATCGAATGCATAAATTCGACCCAAGGCAATTCAAACTGCTCAAGCGCAGTCCTGCGGGGAAGGTTTCCACGAAAGAAATCACAACGGATTCGGTGCAGGTCGAACCAGGATCAGCCTACACCGTAGTCGACGCAAAATCTGACAAGCTGCCAGCCAATATGAGGGCCAAGCGCGTTGGGCAAGATTTACATATTGAGGTCGATGGTCATGCGCTGGTACGTCTCGAAGGTTTTTATGCACCCGGTAACGGAAACACTGCATTCGATGGCTCGGGAGAGTTATTCAGTATAGCGACCGGTCAGTACGACACGGGTTATGCGCTGGTGACTGGCGATCCGGTCGGTACCAGTGACAAGGTGTTGATTGGACCCGGTGAAGAAGGTGGGGGTGGTTCAGCACTTTGGTGGGGCGGAGCAATTGCGCTCGGGGGCGTAGCGGTAGCGGCTGGTGCTAAATCGAGCGGCGGTACAGCTAGTACAGGTAGTGGTGGTGGCACAGGCAGTACAGGTGGCACAGGTGGTACGGTGTCACCGGCACCTGTAAATTGATACACCCCGGCATTTGAAATTTGATACACCTCGCCAAGGGATAATTGCTGCTTTTTTGAGCAGCGATGGTTTCATACGAGGACTACATGCAGATCAAGATCCTGCACAAGCAAGGCAAGAGCCTGCGCGCCATTGCCTGCGAACTGGGATGTTCTATTAATACCGTTCGCAAGTACCTGCAAGCCGAGAACCAGCCTGGTTACAAGGAGCGTAGCGCGCGCCCCTCCAAACTGGCTCCGTTCGAGCCCTATCTACATCAGCGTATCGCTGCCGCTGCGCCCGACTGGATTCCAGCCACCGTTCTTTGGCGCGAGCTGTGTGATCTTGGCTTTGAGGGTGCCGAGCGGACAGTGCGACAGTTCGTTGCGACGTTAAAGCCCCGGCCAGCACCTGATCCGCTGGTACGCTTTGAGACCGCACCGGGTGACCAGATGCAGGTCGACTGGGTAGAATTCAGCCGACGCAAGGGGGCGGCGCTATTTGCCTTCGTCGCCACACTCGGTTACAGCCGAGCGTCTTATGTTGAGTTCGTCGCTGATATGCAGCTCTCCACGCTGCTGGCATGCCATGCGAACTGCTTTGACTGGTTTGGCGGTGTACCGCGACGTGTGCTGTACGACAACATGAAGACCGTCGTTATTGCGCGCGACGCGTATGGTCCGAAGCAGCATCGCTTCCAGCCCGGTTTCCTTGACTTTGCTCGTCACTACGGTTTCGCTCCCGAGCTGTGTCGTCCCTACCGGGCCAAGACCAAAGGGAAAGTAGAACGGATGAATGGCTACTTGCGCAGGAGCTTTTACGTGCCGCTCGTCGCCCGGCTGCGGCAAGCGGGCTTGGTCCTGGATGTGGATACTGCCAACGCCGAAGTGCGCCGCTGGCTGCGTGAAGTGGCTGGTACCCGAGTGCATGGCACAACCGGTTTGAAGCCTGGCGAGCAGTTGCAAAAGGAGCGCGCGATACTGCTACCGTTGCCCGCACCGTATGCATCGCTGGCCAAGCCAACAATCCCCTCAGACCGGCAGGTGCTACGTGAGCGTTTCGGTCACTGGCCACAGGCATTGCAACACCCGCTATCCGTCTATGACCGGCTACTGGGAGTGACTGCATGAACCTAGCTCACGAACGTATTGCTGAGCTCTGTCGACAGCTGAAGCTGGCAACGATGGCCGATGCCTTACCTCACCTCGCCCAACAAGCCAGTGCCAATGATAGTAGCTTTACCGACTTCCTTGAGGCGATGTTGAAGGCTGAGCAGGCAGCGCGACTGGCTCGGCAGCGCACGACGTTAACGAGGCTGGCTAGCTTCCCGGCGATCAAGACCTTGGACGACTTCGACTTCGCAGTCGCCACTGGCGTGCCAAAGGCGCAGATACAGGAGTTGACCAGCCTGAGCTTCATCGAGCGGCATGAGAATGTAGTGTTGCTGGGTCCTAGTGGCACCGGCAAGACGCATCTAGCCATTGCACTGGGCTACGCAGCGACTCAGGCGGGGATCAAGGTGCGCTTCATCACAGCGGCTGACTTGCTGATGATCCTATCGAGCGCACATCGGCAGGACAAACTCGCTGACGCCTTGCGGCGCTTCGTCAATCCGTACCGACTGCTAATCATTGATGAAATGGGGTATCTGCCGATGAATCAGGAACAAGCCAATCTGTTCTTCCAGATTGTGGCTAAGCGATATGAGCGCGGCAGCCTGATCGTCACCAGCAATCTGCCGTTTGGCCAATGGGATCGTACCTTAGCCGGGGATGCGACGCTAACCGCCGCGATGCTCGACCGGCTACTACATCATGCTCAAGTAGTAGCCATCCAAGGCGACAGCTACCGACTTCGAGAGAAACG
>VERA01000059.1 GCA_018882935.1 Burkholderiaceae bacterium
CCCGAGCGAGCCCTGAGCGCCGCCGATTAGTGGTGCAGGTCGCGCTGTCGGGTAGGTAGCAAGGCCGTGCTTGGCATCGAGTGGCTGGCAATAAAAATCTCATGCAACAGCAAGCTGAAGCTACAGACCAGCATCAGCATCGTGGCCACAAACAGGAAAGCAATCAGCGAATCCAGCCGCAGGTGAAACACATCATCAGCAAACAGCGCTACCACGACTGCGCAAACCGTCGCCATGCTGACCGATGAGAAGCTCACCGCACGATGAATGACCTCGGCCCGCTGGTAGAGCACGACCAGTTCATGCTGCAGCAGTGCGCTGACGCCGCCAGCCGAGAGTCGCTGCTCCAGAACCTCTTGACGATCGCCAATGCGCTCGAGGCGGTTGTTGAGCACCCGCATCTGCAGCAAAACGCCCAGCATCAGGAACGCCGGGGTGATGGAAAGGCTGATGATGTTGCTGATGTCGCCGAACAGGGATTGCATTGGGGGCTATGTTTTCGATCTTACGCCGCCAGAATACACAATGCGGCCGATATGCGCACGATTTATCTAATTTTTGCGCGGTGCCCCGGCTCGGCGCCGCCGCACCGCAAGCGCCCAAAACCACCATGCTGCGGCGCAAATCCGTACAGCCGACGATAATCCAGTTTGTTTTTTCTTGAAAATCGAATAAGTTTGCGGCTGTTGCCGGAGCCCAACCCCTTCCCCATTCAATATGTCAGACACTATTCTCGAGACCCGCGGCCTGACCCGCGAGTTCAAGGGCTTTGTCGCGGTAAGCCAGGTCGACCTGCGCGTTCAGCGCGGCCATATCCATGCGCTGATCGGGCCCAACGGCGCTGGCAAGACCACCTGCTTCAACCTGCTGACCAAGTTCATCGTGCCGAGCGCCGGGCAAATTTTGTTTAACGGCCGCGATATCACCCTGCTGCGCCCGGCGCAGATTGCGCGCATGGGCATCATTCGCTCATTTCAAATTTCAGCGGTGTTCCCGCACCTGTCGGTACTGGAGAATGTGCGCGTAGGCTTGCAGCGCAAGCTCGGTAACTCGTTTCATTTTTGGAAAAGCGAGCGCACATTGGCGCAATTGAATGATCAGGCGCTCGCGCTGCTGGACGAAGTGGGCCTGCGTGAATTTGCCGACCAACAAACCGTCGACTTGCCCTACGGCCGCAAGCGCGCGCTGGAGATCGCTACCACCCTGGCGATGGATCCGGAGTTGATGCTGCTCGATGAACCCACCCAGGGCATGGGGCATGAGGACGTCAAGCGGGTGACCGAGCTGATCAAGAAGGTATCGAAGGGGCGCACGATCTTGATGGTTGAGCACAACATGAGCGTGGTGGCGGGAATCAGTGACCGTATCTCGGTGCTGCAGCGTGGCGCGATTTTGGCGGAGGGCGACTACGACACGGTATCGCGCAACCCTCAAGTGCTCGAGGCCTACATGGGAGGCACCGCGCCGCTGGAAGGGGCGCACGGATGACACTGGCGCTCGAGATCAAGGGCTTGCAGGCATGGTACGGCGAGTCGCATATTTTGCATGACATGAATCTGTCGGTAGCGCAGGGTGAGGTCGTCACGCTGCTCGGCCGCAATGGCGCCGGCAGAACTACCACGCTGCGCGCCATCATGGGGCTGACCGGACGACGTAGCGGGTCGATAAAAATTAACGGTACCGAAACCATCGCCTTACCGACGCATCGGATCGCACACTTCGGTGTTGGCTACTGCCCCGAAGAGCGGGCGATTTTTTCTTCGCTGTCAGCCGAGGAAAATTTGATGTTACCGCCCACGCTCACGGCGGGCGGCATGTCGGTCGCCGAGATTTACCAGATGTTTCCCAATCTGGAAGAGCGCCGCTCAAGTCAGGGCACGCGGCTGTCTGGCGGTGAGCAGCAGATGCTGGCAGTAGCGCGTATTTTGCGCACGGGGGCCAAGTTACTGTTGCTGGATGAAATATCCGAGGGATTGGCGCCAGTCATTGTGCAGGCGCTATCGCGCATGATCTCTACCCTCAAGGCCAAGGGATACACGATTGTGATGGTTGAGCAGAATTTTCGTTTTGCGGCACCGTTGGCTGATCGTTTTTACGTTATCGAGCATGGGCACGTGGTGGCGCAGTTCAACGCCGCTGAGCTCAGCACGAAGACAGACGAGCTCAACGAATTACTAGGGGTCTAAGGTATGGAGATCTTCGGTATTCCGCTCGCCGCATTTTTAGGTCAGTTACTGCTGGGTCTGGTGAATGGCTCGTTTTACGCCATGCTGTCGTTGGGGCTGGCGGTGATTTTCGGCCTGCTTAATGTGATCAATTTTGCGCACGGCGCGCTGTACATGATGGGCGCGTTTCTGGCATGGATGGGTTTGCAGTATTTCGGCATCAGCTACTGGGTAATGCTGTTGCTGGCGCCGGTGCTAATCGCCCTGTTCGGTATGGTGATTGAGCGCTCGATGTTGCGCTGGCTGTATCAGCTGGATCATTTGTATGGCTTGTTGCTCACTTTTGGTATCACGCTGATTATTGAGGGCGTATTCCGCTCTTTCTACGGTGTATCCGGACAACCTTTCGCAGTGCCACCGCAATTGGCTGGGGCTACGGATCTCGGTTTCATGATGCTGCCGATTTATCGCGCGTGGGTCGTGGTCGCATCACTGGTGGTGTGCCTGGTCACCTGGTTTGTCATCGAGAAGACGCGGCTGGGGGCTTACTTGCGCGCAGGTACCGAGAACCCGCGCATGGTGGAGGCTTTCGGAATCAACGTTCCGCTGATGGTCACGCTTACTTACGGATTCGGCGTCGCGCTCGCTGCATTTGCCGGAGTGCTTGCAGCGCCGGTGCTCCAGGTATCGCCGCTGATGGGATCGAATTTGATTGTGACGATCTTTGCTGTGGTGGTGATTGGCGGTATGGGCTCGATACTGGGATCGATCGTCACTGGTTTGGGGCTGGGTGTGATCGAGGGTCTGACCAAAGTGTTTTATCCCGAACTGTCATCGACGGTAGTGTTCATCATCATGGCGATTGTGCTGCTGGTGCGTCCAGCCGGTTTGTTCGGCCGCGAGAAATAGGAGCTGTTCATGTCGAGAAAGCTGGGCTACGCAGCAGTACTGATCAGCTTGCTATTAGCGCCGTGGGTGCTGTACCCGGTGCTATTAATGAAAATACTCTGCTTTGCATTGTTTGCCTGCGCATTCAATTTGCTGATTGGTTTTACCGGTTTGCTGTCATTTGGTCATGCCGCATTTTTTGGTGGTGCGGCGTACATCACCGGCCATGCGCTGAAGATGTGGGGCTTGCCATTTGAGCTGGGGATTCTGATCGGAACCTTGTTCGCAGCCCTGATCGGATGGGTGATGGGTAGTCTTGCCATTCGTCGGCAGGGTATCTACTTCACCATGATCACGCTCGCGCTGGCGCAGATGCTGTTCTTCGTATTTTTGCAGGCGCCATTTACTGGCGGCGAAGACGGCTTGCAGAGTATCCCGCGTGGCTACCTGCTTGGTGTCATCGATTTACGCAATGACTTGACTATGTACTACGTGGTGCTGGGCATCATGGTGGTCTCATTCGCACTGATTGTGCGTATTATTCATTCGCCGTTCGGGCAGGTGCTGAAGGCCGTGCGCGAAAACGAGCCGCGTGCAACCTCGCTTGGCTACGAGGTCGCGCGCTATAAATTACTGGCTTTTGTTTTATCGGCTGCGTTGGCAGGATTAGCGGGTTCGGTGAAAGCAGTCGTGCTTGGCTTTGGTACTTTGACCGATGTGCATTGGTCGATGTCCGGATTAGTTGTGCTGATGACCTTGGTCGGTGGTATGGGTACGCTGTTTGGCCCGGTACTGGGTGCCATTATCATCATCGCACTCGAAAACAAACTCGGTGATGTCGGTGGCTGGTTGGCGCAAGTGACCGCGATTGAATGGTTCAACACCTTGGGTGAGTCGGTCACGATGGTGACGGGTCTGATCTTCGTCGTTTGCGTACTCGCATTCCGACGCGGCATCATCGGTGAGCTTGCGGCGCGAATGCGTTGAAGGCTTGGTGAGTACTGAGGAAAATTCGATCACGCATTTTGGCGCCGAGTTCGCTTGATTTCAATTTGTCGAGTACCGGCCCTTTAATCTCGGCGAATTGCAGCGTGACACCACGCGCCGATAAACTGGCCTCGAGCTGGATCAGCATTTGCAATGCTGTAGTGTCGAGCTGATTCACCGCCGACATAATCAGCAGCAGACAGCGCGTATCGGGATGCTCTTGTACTAGCCGCTCGATCTTCGCTTCTACTACCTGCGCATTGGCGAAGTACAAGCTCTCATCCACACGCAGCGCGATCAGCCCCGGCAGAGTCTGCACCTCATGCCGGTCAATATTTCTGAAATGTTCGCTACCAGGCACCCGACCGACCACCGCCATGTGCGGGTGGCTACTGCGCCAGACCAACACCGCAAGTGACATCGCAACACCCACCAGGATGCCTTCCTCAACACCCAGCAGCAGCACGCCTGCGAAAGTGAGCAGCATCGCAACTGCATCCGCTCTGTCATATCGCCAGGTCTCGCTGATTGCCTTCAGATCAACCAGTGTGAGTACCGCAACGATAATGGTGGCCGCCAGCACGGCATGCGGCAGGTAGTGAAACCATCGGGTCATGGAGACGATGACGATACTCATCACAATCGCCGAAACAATACCCGCGGCAGGTGAGCGCGCACCGGCATCGAAATTGACCACCGAGCGCGCGAAACCACCGGTTACCGGGAAGCCACCCGAGATCGCGCTGGCCATGTTGGCGACACCGATACCGATTAACTCTTTATTTGGTGATAGCCGTTCACCGCGTTTCAATGCCAGCGATTGTGCGACCGACACACTCTCGACAAAACCAACCAGCGAGATCAGCAGCGCCGGCAACGCCAGCGCGCGCAGGACCTGCATGTCGATACCGGGAACGGATAGCCCGGGCAAGCCAGCCGGTACTGCGCCGACAATCGATACTTGCGCGGATTGATCGACCTGGTTCAGGGCACTATAGGCAGTTGCGATCACCACGCTCAGCATCGGCGCCAGCCGGCCCAGCAATTCACTCGCTGCCTTGCCCACGCCAAGCGCCATCAGCATGCGCGGCAGCCAGCTGCGCGCGAACACCAAGAATACAATCGCGCTGACCCCGATTGCTGCAGCCGTTGGGTTAATGTGTGACAGCGCATCTGGCAGCGCATTCAAAATATCCAGCGCGCTGCCTGAAGGTAGCGGTGCGCCGAGTAAGTACTTTAATTGCCCGAGCGTGATCAGAATGGCAGAGCCGGAAATAAAGCCGCTTATCACGGAGTGGCTCAGAAAATAGGCAAGAAAGCCCAGCCGCAATACCCCCGCCATCAGCAAAATCACGCCAGAGAGCAGCGCCAGCAGCACTGCGAGCGCAAGGTAATCCGCACTGCCAGCTGCTGCCAGCGGTGCCAATGCACTGGCTGTCATCAAAGAAATCACTGCTACCGGCCCGACAGCAAGCGTCATGCTGCTGCCGAACAGCGCATAGGCAACCAGCGGTAGCACGCTGGCGTATAGCCCGACCTGTGGTGGTAAACCGGCGAGCAGGGCATAGGCCAGGCTCTGCGGAATCAGCATCACGCTAACGATCAGACCCGCGACCAGGTCGCCACTCACCCACTCGCGTCGGTATTGCCCAACCCAATCAGGCATCCAGAGGCGAGCTTTCATGGGGTCACGCGGCAGCTTTGCTTCGACGCGATCGATTCATCCGCGCCATACTCCGCAAGCGCATGCATCGTTTGTGGTGGCCATTGTTTCGAGGCCTTGGACCTGATCATGATCGCCATTCTATTGACAAACAATTTATCTGTCAATATAATGTTCGCAGATTAATTGAGTTGGAGAGCCGAATGAGCGTCACTACCCACTCGCCCCAGGTGCACGGGATTTTTGATCCTGCGACCTGGACAGTGACCTACGTCGTGTACGAGCAGGAAGGTGCGCCCTGCGCGATCATCGACTCGGTGTTGGATTATGACCCCAAGTCGGGCCGAACCCGCACTGAGTCTGCCGATAAGGTTATCGCTTTTGTTCGGGAAAAGCGCTTGCAGGTGGCATGGATACTTGAGACACACGCGCATGCTGATCACATCAGCGCCGCGCCTTACTTGCGCCAACATCTGGGCGGCAAGATTGCGATTGGCGACCACATAACGACGGTGCAGAAGGTATTCAAAGACATCTTCAATCTTGAACCCGGCTTCGCCACCGATGGATCGCAGTTTGATCAGTTGCTCAAAGATGGCGAGACCTTCGATATCGGTTCGTTGCAGGGGCATGTGATGTACGTGCCTGGCCATACACCGGCCTGCGTTGCGTACAGCATTGGTGATGCAGTATTTGTGGGTGACACCATGTTCATGCCGGATGTGGGTACGGCGCGTTGTGATTTTCCGGGCGGTGATGCACGAACGCTTTATGGCTCGGTAAAAAAATTACTTAGCTTGCCACCGCAAACGCGCTTGTTCATGTGCCACGACTATCCGCCGAATGATCGCCCGATACAGTTTGAGACCACCGTCGCCGCGCAGCGACAATCGAATATTCATGTACACGACGGGATTAGCGAAGACCAATTCGTTGAGATGCGTACCAAGCGTGACGCCACGCTCGAGATGCCGGTGCTGATTTTGCCATCGGTGCAGGTGAATATTCGCGCTGGCGTGATGCCGCCGAAAGACGAGAATGGAATCAGTTATTTGCGTATTCCTGTCAACGCGCTGTAACGCGCTTTTTCATTTGGCCGCTTGCTGTTTCGTGCAGCATGGCGAAAAAAATCCCGCGCCGTTGCGCGGGATTTTTATTGGGCGAGGCGCTATTTACAGACCAGCGTTTTGCTGCGCCACCATCATGTACAGCATCGGAATCGACAGCATGGTGTTAAAGCGCGATGTCAGCATCGCCATGCGTGCAGCCTTGGCTTTTTCATCCGCCTCGACAGTGACGATACCGAGTGCCTTCTTCTGATTCGGCCAGATGATGAACCAGACATTGAATGCCATCAGCAGCGCCAGCCACATGCCGATGCCGATCGCATGGAACGGCACCTGCAGACCGAGCGCCGCTGCCAGGTAGCCATTCATCCAAGCGAGCAGCACGCCGGTGACCACGGTGGCGAGTGCGGCATAGCGGAACCAGAACAGCGCTGTTGGTGCGATGACTTTACCGATCGCAGGCTTCTGCTCATCAGGGATTTTCGGCATCGATGGAATCTGCACGAAATTGAAGTACCACAGCAGCCCGATCCACATCACGCCCGATACGACATGCAGCCAGCGCATGAAAAATGCGCCCCATGCATGACCCATGACGGGGCCCGCGCCTGAGACATTGCTGGCAATCAGTACCAGCAGAAACAAAATAACCACCCCGGCGATCACGGTGCGGCCGAGCGATTGAAGAATAGGTGCCATGACTCCTCCTGAGGCTTGAGTACGTGTCTTGTTGTGAGGGAAAGTGTTGACCCAGGCGCTGCACTACCTAGCGCCTACGTCAGGCCGCGCGAAGTATAGCGGAACCAGCCACTAGCGTTGGCTGACCTTGGCAATTTTGATGCGCGCCGCGCCGGTGGCTAGCCGCACGTCAATCGCCTGATCCTGCTGCAGTTGCGCTGTGTCTCGAAGGATGTGTCCCTGATCGTCCTGCACGATGGCATAGCCGCGCTCGAGCGTGCGTTGCGGTGCCAGTAGCTCGAGTTGGGCCCGCAAACTGTCACTACGATGCGCGGCGTTGGCGCGTATTTTGGCAAAACCAGCACGGATGTGCTGCGACTGTGCGGCTAGCTGTGCGCGCAGCAGGCCGGTGTTTGGCAAGCCGTGCCACAGTTGTCGGCTGCGCTGCGTGAGGGTGAACCTTAGTTGCGCCAGCGGCGCTTTGCCGGCGTGCCGCAGCCGCGTCTGCAGTGCGGCAAGCCGAAGCTCATGCTGCCGCACGGCAGCGGTTGGGCTCTGCAATCGCCGCGACAGCCAGTCGAGTGATTGCGTCCGCTCATCCAGATGCCGGCGCAGCGCGGCCTGCAGCCCGTAGGCCGATTCGGCCAGATGCTCCAGCCAGTCGTCGCGCGCAGTCGCCGCAAGTTCGGCAGCGGCTGTTGGTGTCGGTGCGCGCAGGTCGGCGACAAAGTCGGCAATGGTTACGTCGGTCTCATGTCCAACGCCAGAGATGACCGGCATCGCGCACGCCACAATCGCGCGCGCGACGCGCTCATCATTGAACGACCACAGGTCTTCCAGGCTGCCACCGCCGCGCGCCACGATCAGCAAGTCGCACTCGGCGCGTGCCGAGGCGGTGTTGATCGCGTGCGCAATCTGCTCGGCCGAGCCTGCACCCTGCACCAGCGTCGGGTAAACGATCAGCTGCACATGCGGCGCGCGCCGGCGAAATGCGCTGATCAAATCACGCAAGGCCGCAGCTTGTGGGCTAGTCACTACGCCAATTGTTCTGGGGAATTCGGGAAGTGAGCGCTTGCGGGTGGGGTCGAACAAGCCCTCTGATTCGAGCTTTGCTTTGAGCTTGAGGAAGGCCTCATACAAGTTACCGATACCGGCCTTGCGCATTACCTCGACATTCAGCTGAAAGTCGCCGCGCGCGGCATACAGCCCTACCGTGGCACGCACCTCGACCCTGTCGCCTTCGCGTGGATGGAAATCTACGTACTGCGCGCGCCCGCGGAACATGACCGCGCGCACCTGGGCGTTGGCGTCTTTTAGCGTGAAGTACCAGTGCCCGGAGGCGGCGCGCGTGACATTGGAGAGCTCGCCGCTCACCCAGGCCAACGCAAAGTTGCGCTCGAGTAGCCGCGCAACGGCGTGGTTCAATTGCGTGACAGTGAGTATTTCCCCACCGGAATTGTCTGATATCAAGCGGTTTCCTCTAGTAAAGTCCCCAATGCGCCTAGGCTTTCCACAATTTTTCCTTTCCGGTTGCTCGGGGCTATCTGTCTCTGAAGGCTGCGCTCGTACAAAGCTAAGTCTTTGATTTATTGAGATAAAGCGACTGGCGCTGGTTCCGGGAGCAGTCCAGAAAAGTGTTGGAAATCAAGCACTTCGGGCAGGTGTAGGCAGGTTTCCCACAAAGTTGTCCACAAGTTCCGTGGAAAACTGGCCGCGCTGACAAGCCTGGCTGGGTGATGCATATCAATCTACCAACAGCATCGTTACCCGCCTTGCCCGCTGAAAGTGAAGCAGATACAGTCGCACGCTGTTTTTCTTGAACTCGGAGTTGGTCACTTGCTCTCGCTCATACAGGCCGCCGGCTGGCCGATTTGGTTTTTACTCGCGGCATCGGTGGTCGCGGTCACCGTCATCGTTGAAAGAATACTGTACCTGCGTGCATCGCGGGTGCTGCCGCCGGGTTTATTGAACGAGGTGATAGCAGCGGCACGCGCCGGCCCGGTCAGTGCTGCGCACGTAGAGCAGCTTGAGCGCCACTCACCGCTGGGCACGGTGCTTGCCGCAGCGCTACGCGCTGCGGATACGCCGCGTGAGCGCATGCTGCAATCAGTTGAGGAGGCTGGCCGCGCCGCTAGTCTTCAGCTTGAGCGTTACCTCACCACCCTGGGGACGGTAGCTACATTGGCGCCATTAATGGGTTTGTTCGGTACGGTAGTCGGCATGATTGAACTGTTCGGTGCGCAGGATGCCGCCGGTGCCGATCCGCTGCGGGTGGCCCACGGCATATCGGTGGCGTTATACAACACCGCCTTCGGCTTGGCAGTGGCGATGCCTGCGCTACTGTTTCACCGACACTTTCAGGCGCTGATCGATCGTTTGCTGCTGCAGATGGAGCAACAAGCCATGCAACTGGTCAATGCATTAACCGCACCACTCGCGACGCATGAAGTTTCGTAAATCAGCACGTCGCGATACGCCTGAGGTGAACCTGATTGCGTTCATCGATGTGCTGCTGGTGATTCTGATTTTTCTGATGGTGAGCACCACATTCAGCAAGTTCAGTGCATTGAAGTTAAGTCTACCGACGGCAACCACCAACCCTGAGCAAGCCCAACCCAAAACTGTGTCGGTAGCGATAGATGCAAGCGGTAGCGTGACGGTAGATAGTCGTCGCTTGGGCCTGATCGAGCCGAAGACGCTGGCTGCTGCGCTCAAGCAGGTGGTTGGTGCCAATACAGACAGTGTGGTCGAGATACACGCGGATGCGATGGCTACCCATCAATCCGTCGTCAATGTCATGGAGGCTGCGCGGCTGGCAGGGCTGCAGCGACTTAGCTTCGCCACCAGGAACCCGCCGCGATGAGCTCGCGCGCGTGGCTCGAGTCGTCATTCATGCAGATTTGGCGTCGCCGCAGTTGGCGCTCGCGTCTGCTATTACCTTTTGCATGGCTGTACGGTGCGTTGCTATTGATGCGCCGATTGCTGTACCGACTGGGTTGGCTACGAACGACTCAGTTGCCGGTGCCGGTGATCATCGTCGGAAATATTTTTGTTGGAGGTACTGGCAAGACACCGATGGTGATTTGGCTGGTTGAGCAATTACGCGAGCGTGGTTGGCATCCTGGTGTGATTGCCCGTGGTTATCGCGCTGATCTTGATCAGGTAAGTCAGGTGCTTGCCAATAGCGATCCGTCGGTGGTGGGTGACGAGCCTTTACTCATCAAGCAGCGCACTGGCGTGCCGGTATGGGTGGGTCGCAGCAGAGTCGCCTCAGCGCAGCAGATGCTGCGTGCGCATCCCGATATTGACGTGGTGATTTCAGATGACGGACTGCAGCACTACGCGCTGGCTCGAAGCATAGAGATTCAGCTGTCTGATGGTCGCGGTCATGGAAATGGCTGGTTGTTACCGGCTGGGCCGTTACGTGAGCCGGCGTCACGTCGCGCGGATTTTTTTGTAGTGAATCAGGCCGCTTCCGCAGCACAACCCGCAGCACAACCCGCATCGCTTGAGAGGTCTGTAGTGTATGAAGTGTCTACAGGCTTTGCAGCATCTGCCGAACCTGCCAAGGATTCGCAGTCTACTTTCCAGATGCGGCTGCTGCCCAAATTCGCCGAGCAACTGACGCAGCGCTCGCAACGACAGTTACTCTCAGCACTACCGCATCAGCAGCGCATTATTGCCGCGGCCGGTATTGGTCATCCGCAGCGCTTCTTTGATATGTTGAGCAGCCATGGGGTGGTGCTGCATGACACGATCGCATTGCCGGACCACTATGATTACCGAAGTAATCCGTTTCGGCAGGTGCATGCTGACATGATCCTGATCACAGAAAAGGATGCAGTAAAATGCGCCGGCACGCACGAACTCGCCAGCGACGCGCGACTGTGGGTCGTGCCGGTTGTAGTGGCAATCGATGAGCTGCTGCTCAATAACATCGTGGAGAAATTGCGTGGACCCTCGACTGCTTGATATTTTGGTCTGTCCGCTCTGCAAGGGCCCGCTGAAATACGACAAAGATGCGCAGGAGTTACTCTGCAACGGTGACCGCCTTGCGTACCCGATTCGTGATGGTATTCCCATCATGTGGGCAGATGAAGCACGTGACCTGAACGCGCCGACCGCGCAAGAAAAATAACGACACTGTCCGGATGTCTTTCGTAGTCATCATCCCGGCGCGCATGGCATCGACGCGCCTACCTGACAAGCCTTTGGCCGATATCGCAGGCAAGCCAATGGTCGTACGGGTTGCTGAGCGGGCAGCGTTATCCGATGCCGCGCAGGTGATTGTTGCGACCGATGACGCCCGCGTCGTCGCAGCATGCGAGCAGGCTGCGATTGAGGTTCGCATGACACGTGCTGATCATCCGTCTGGTACTGATCGCATTGCTGAGATCGCCGCTGCGTTACCGCTACCTGATGATGCGGTTGTGGTGAACGTGCAAGGTGACGAGCCGTTGATTGATCCTGATCTGATTAACGCTTGCGCCGCGCACATTAGTGCCAACACGCCAATGGCAACTGCCGCGCATCCGATTCACCATATGGCTGATGTGTTTAATCCCAATGTCGTGAAGGTCGTGCTTGATGCTCATGGTGATGCCATGCTGTTTTCGCGTGCGCCCTTGCCATGGCATCGCGACGGCTTTGCGCACGACCGGCAGGCGATGCCGGTTGACTACCTGCCGCATCGACACATCGGTATCTATGCCTATCGCCGTGATTTTTTGTTGAGTTATCCGAAGCTGTCGGCCTCACCGCTGGAAACTGTCGAGGCGCTTGAACAATTACGCGTGCTCTGGCACGGTTACCGCATCGCCGTTCACTGCACCGATCACGCGCCGGCGGCAGGCGTTGATACGGCTGAGGATCTCGCGCGTGTTCGACAATATTTTGCCGTTTGAGCAAGTGCAAGTCGCCCTGAACTAAAAGGGCGCACTGCATTCTGTGGTAAGTTTCGGGCAAGCTGAATATCTGACAATAATGCCGTGCAGCTTGAAATGAACTGCCAAAGGCATAAACGACCAAGGATTCACCATGCGGCTCATCCTGTTGGGACCTCCGGGTGCCGGTAAAGGCACGCAGGCTGCCTACATCAAAGAGAAATTCAACATTCCGCAAATTTCTACTGGCGACATGTTGCGTGCTGCCGTAAAAGAAGGCACGGCGCTCGGCTTGGCCGCAAAAAAAGTCATGGATGCGGGTGGTTTGGTCTCTGATGACATCATCATCGGTTTGGTGAAAGATCGTCTCACCCATGCTGATTGCGCTAACGGCTACCTGTTCGATGGTTTCCCGCGCACGATTCCACAAGCCGAGGCGATGAAAGATGCCGGCGTTGCGATCGACTATGTGCTTGAAATCGACGTGCCGGATGCAGCGATTGTCGAGCGCATGAGTGGGCGTCGTGTGCATACAGCATCGGGCCGAACCTACCATGTCAAGTACAACCCACCGAAAGTCGCCGGTAAAGATGACGTAACCGGCGAAGAATTGATTCAGCGTGACGATGATCGCGAAGAGACCGTTAAAAAAAGGCTCGCGGTTTATCATGATCAAACGGTGCAACTGGTCGGCTACTACAACGACTGGGCAGCATCGGATCAGCCGGGCGCGCCCGCGTATCGCAAGATCTCCGGTGTTGGCGCGGTCGAAGAGATACGCGATCGCGCGTTCGCGGCACTATCAGCATGAGGCACTAAACCATAGCGGACCGTCGGTCCGCTTTTTATTTGCTCGTGTATGGTGGTAGTGATCCATCGTTCAGCAAGACCCGATAGATGCGCCGCGCGCAGTAAAGGAATGTAGTTGCAGTGTGAAAGCCGGCCGATCCGAGCCGTCACGGTAGTTTTAATGATTGATCTGTAATTCTGGAGGAGACGTATGGCATCAACAGGCTTATGGTTTGCCGTGGTGTGCGGCCTTATCGCCGTGATCTACGGTTTGATCTCGCGTAGCTGGATTCTGAGTCAAGATCCCGGAAACGCGCGTATGCAAGAGATTGCTGCTGCAATCGAAGCGGGCGCGGCAGCGTATCTGGCGCGTCAGTACCGCACCATCGGTATGGTGGGCGTGGTTCTCGCGATCTTGATCGGCATCTTCCTCGACCTACCAACCGCAGCAGGTTTCGTGCTAGGTGCAGTGCTCTCGGGCGCGTGCGGCTTCATTGGCATGAATGTCTCGGTGCGCGCGAATGTACGCACCGCGCAAGCCGCTACGCAAGGTATCGGTCCGGCACTTGACGTGGCCTTCCGTGGCGGCGCGATCACCGGCATGCTGGTGGTCGGCTTGGGCTTGCTGGGTGTGTCGATCTTCTTCTGGCTGATCGGCGGTCTTGAGCACGCTGATCCGGCAACGCTGAAGCCTTTGCTTGGTTTTGCATTTGGCTCGTCGCTGATCTCGATTTTCGCGCGACTCGGTGGCGGCATCTTCACCAAAGGCGCTGACGTGGGCGCTGACCTGGTGGGCAAGGTCGAGGCGGGTATTCCTGAAGATGATCCGCGTAATCCTGCTGTGATTGCCGACAACGTTGGTGATAACGTCGGCGACTGCGCCGGTATGGCCGCTGACTTGTTCGAGACCTACGCCGTGACGCTGATTGCCACCATGGCGCTGGGTGCTTTGATGGCAGTGTCTGCAAAAACAGAAGCTGTGATCTATCCGCTGATTTTGGGTGGTGTATCGAT
>VERA01000060.1 GCA_018882935.1 Burkholderiaceae bacterium
CAAATACCAGCGTGCCATAGTGGCGCTATGCCAGCGGGCGAGCAGGCGCATGCCCGCAAAAGCCATTAACGCGGCGGCTAGCATGGATGCCAACCGCATCCCAAGGTCAACCGTGCCGAAGCACTTGATCGAGATTGCGGTCAGCCAATAGAACAGCGGTGGCTTATGAAAGTACGGCAGCCCATTGAGGGTGGGCGTGAGCCAGTCACCGGAACGCACCATTTCCCATGCAACGCCGACATAGCGTCCCTCGTCGGGCAGTGACAAAGGCCGGATCCAAGCGCCGAGCAGCACCCATACCGTCAGCAGCAGTGTGGCAAGCGCAGGACGATCAAGCGCGCTGACCACACGGTAGAAAAAGCGATCATCTACTGCGGCGGGCGCCAGTGGCGTTTCAGGTTGGGGTAGGGACATGAACAGGCAGGCGGTTTCAGCGACGCGCGGCGCGTCACGCTGCGCACGAAAGCCGCGATTATAAACGCGGCGGCCTGGAACAGGGCGCAGTTTGCATGTCATCCCGGCTTTGGTGCGCCGACGTACGCTTGGCAAACAGCATGGGATAATCCAGCAACAATGTGTACCTTTTGCAACCCAAGTTAACGTCTATGCGCCCACTTGATGGTATTACTGTTTTAACGCTCGAGCATGCCATTGCGGCACCCTTTTGCACGCGTCAACTCGCAGATCTTGGCGCGCGGGTTATCAAGGTCGAGCGTCCCGGTGTGGGTGACTTCGCGCGCGACTATGACGACCGCGTTAATGGTCTTGCATCACACTTTGTCTGGACCAATCGCTCCAAAGAGAGCATTACCCTCGACATAAAGCAGCCTGCCGCGCGCGAGGTGCTTGAGCAACTACTCAGCGATGTGGATGTGCTGGTACAAAACCTTGCGCCCGGTGCAGCAGCACGTTTGGGGCTCTCATACGACGCGCTATCGGCGAAATACCCGCAGCTGATTGTGTGCGATATCTCCGGCTACGGTGTTGACGGGCCCTACCGAGATAAAAAAGCCTATGACCTGCTGATACAAAGTGAGTCGGGGTTTTTATCCGTTACCGGTACGTCTGATGAGCCGACCAAGGCCGGTGTGTCGATCGCTGATATTGCTGCGGGCATGTACGCCTACACCAATATTCTCGCTGCCTTGATTCAGCGTGGCCGTACGGGTAAAGGCTGTGCGATTGACATCTCGATGTTGGAAAGTATGGCGGAGTGGATGAGTTTCCCCATGTACTACGCCTACCAAGGCGCGCCTGCGCCGGCACGCGCCGGTGCCTCGCATGCCACGATATATCCGTATGGGCCGTTCCCGGCAGGGGATGGCAAGATCGTGATGCTGGGCTTGCAGAATGAACGTGAGTGGGTACAGTTCTGCGACAAAGTAATGCTGCAACCCGCGCTGGCGAAAGACCCTCGCTTTACCTCCACCGCGCTGCGCAGTGCCGCGCGGCGAGAGCTATATGCACTGATTTGTGAGGCATTCAGCTCGCTCACTGCCGGGCAAGTGATCGAACGGCTGGATGATGCGCAGATTGCAAATGCCATGCTGAACGATATGCAAGGGCTGTGGCACCACGCCCAACTACGTGCGCGTGAGCGTTGGGTCGAGGTGATGTCACCGTCCGGTAGCGTTCCGGCATTGAAGCCACCGGGCTCGGGTAGTGCTTGGCCTCCACGCATGGACCCGGTCCCCGCACTCGGTGAACATACCGATCAGATTCTGCGCGGCTTAGGCTATGACGATGCGCAGATCACCGCGCTGAAATCTGCTGGCGCAGTTTGAAAAGCTAGAGCGCATCGATACACACAACCTATTCTTCTAGCTGTATCCCTCTCAACTATGACTCGGCATCGCTTTGTCGATATCGAGCCCAAGCTGCTCTGCGATAGCGCGCCACTCCGCATCAGTTTTTTGACCCGCATACAGCTCAGTCAGCGCGATATAGCAAATCCAGCGCGCATCGACTTCAAAAAAATCTCTCAGCGCAGCACGAGTATCACTGCGACCAAAGCCATCGGTACCAAGCGTGACATACGGTGCAGGCACATACGCACGCACACTCTCTGCAATACTACGCACATAGTCTGATACCGCAAGCACCGGCGCAGTTGAGCCACCGAGTTGCTGAGTGATCCAAGGCTGTGTATCGGATTGTTTCAATCGACGCGCCCGCTCGCAGGCGATGCCATCGCGCGCCAGCTCAGAAAAACTCGTCACGCTCCAGACTTCCGCTTCAATGCCGAATTGCTCCTGCAGCAGCGCAGCCGCTGCGGACGCTTCTTTGAGCAAGGGGCCAGCGCCAAGCAGGCGCACCTGAGGCTGATCGCAGGCTTTGATTTTATGCAGCCCACGCAAAATACCCTCACGTGAGTCAGGCGGCATACTCGGTTGTGCTTCGTTTTCATTGGTGACCGTGATGTAGTAAAAAACATCTTCCTGCTGCGTCAGCATGCGACGCATACCATCATCGACAATCACCGCAAGTTCATAAGCATAGGCCGGGTCATACGCGACGCAGTTGGGAATAGTGGCGGCCACCACATGACTGTTGCCATCCTGATGCTGCAAGCCTTCACCGCCGAGCGTAGTGCGGCCGGATGTCGCGCCAATCAAGAAGCCGCGCGCACGTTGGTCTGCCGCCGCCCAGATCAGATCACCAATACGCTGGAAACCGAACATCGAGTAATAGATATAAAACGGCAGCATCGGTAAGCCATGTACGGCGTAGCTGGTAGCTGCCGCCGTCCACGATGACATCGCACCTGCCTCGGAAATACCTTCTTCGAGAATTTGTCCGTCTTTGGCTTCGCGGTAATACAGAATCGATCCAATATCTTCCGGTTGGTATAACTGGCCCTGTGCTGAATAGATACCGACTTGCTTGAACAAGTTGGCCATACCGAAGGTGCGTGCTTCATCCGCCACAATCGGCACCACATGCTTACCGAGTTGCGCGTCTTTGAGCAAGCCACCCATCATGCGCACCAGTGCCATGGTGCTGGACATCTCTTTATTCCCGGCTTCCAGGGCAAAAGCAGCGTAACTTTCGAGTGCAGGTACAGGCAACTGCGTACTGCTGCCGATTCGCTGTGGTACAAAGCCACCGAGTGCAGCGCGACGCTGGTGCAGATGACGCATCTCTGCGCTGTCGGCGGGTGGTCGATAGAATTCAAGTTGTTCGACTTGAGTATCGCTCAGCGGTAACTGAAAGCGATCACGAAACTCGAGCAAATCTTGTAGCTCGAGTTTTTTCTGTTGGTGTGTGGTCATGCGGCCCTGACCCGCTTTGCCCATGCCAAAGCCTTTCTTGGTTTGCGCAAGAATCACCACCGGGCGGCCACGCTGCTGCGTCGCTGCATGGTAGGCCGCGTAGATTTTTTTCAGGTCATGACCGCCGCGCTTCAGGCGATCGATCTCTTCATCCGTCAGCAGATCACCGAATGCTTTTAAGGCAGGTGACTGACCGAAGAAATGCTCGCGATTAAACGCACCATCATTCGCGGCGAATGTTTGTAACTGACCATCGACCGTGCGACTGAGTGCGTCCGCTAACTCGCCGTGAGTATCGCGTGCAAACAGCGGATCCCAATCCGAGCCCCACAGTAATTTGACAACGTGCCAGCCGGCTCCGCCAAACAAGGTTTCCAGCTCATCGACGATATGACCATTGCCACGCACCGGGCCATCAAGACGTTGCAAATTGCAGTTGATGACAAACACCAGATTGTCGAGTTTTTCTCGCGCAGCGAGCGAGAGCGCGGCGAGTGATTCGGGTTCATCCATTTCGCCATCACCAAACACGCCCCATACTTTGCGCTCTTGGGTGGCTAACATGCCGCGATGCTCGAGGTAGCGCATGAAGCGCGCCTGATAGATCGAGCTAATCGGGCCTATGCCCATTGATCCGGTCGGGAATTGCCAAAACTCCGGCATCAACCAGGGGTGCGGATAAGACGAGAGGCCTTGAATGCCTTTTGATGCAGCGCTGATCTCTTGGCGGTAGTGCGCGAGGTTGTTTTCATTGAGCCTGCCTTCGAGGAAGGCGCGTGCATAAATGCCGGGTGATGAGTGCGGCTGAAAGTAGATCAGGTCACCGGCAAAGTCGTCACTGCGCGCGCGGAAGAAATGATTGAAGCCCACCTCGAATAAATCCGCGGCTGAGGCGTAGCTGGCGATATGGCCACCAAGCTCGCCGTACGCACGATTAGCACGCACCACCATCGCGAGCGCATTCCAGCGCAAGATGCCTGCGAGTCGCTCTTCAACCGCGATCGCATCAGCGCCACCCGGATAGGGCGGCTCGTCCTGCACGCGAATCGTGTTCACGTACGGCGTGATGCGTGCGTCGCGCCAGTGGAGGCCGGCGGCACGGGCTGAGGAAGCCAGTTGCGATAGCAGAAAGCGCGCTCGTTCCGGACCCGCAGAGGCAATCACCGAGTTCAGCGCTTCAATCCATTCGGTGGTTTCTTGGGCGTCGGTATCGATCTGGCGCAGTAAATGCTCGGGGGCGGTCATGTCCATGGGTGAAATCGCTATCGATAATCAAAAATACTTTTCGGGTGGCTCTATCAGTACTACTTTTTCGGGCGGTTCTACCAACACTACTTTTTCGGGTGGTTCTGGCTTTGAAAGTGCTGAAAGCTTACCGGGTTGCGTACGAAATGTGCTGCTGAAAATGCTTCATAAGTGCAATAAAACAGCATAAAATGTCGTTGTAAATAACTTTTACGGTATTTAAATATGGCAAATATCGATAACACAGATCTTCGTATTCTGGGTCAATTACAGCAAGACGCCAGCCTGACGAATATCGAGTTGGCCGGCAAAGTGCAGCTATCGCCGTCGCCCACCTTGGCGCGAGTTAAACGCCTGGAGAGCGATGGCGTGATCTCAGGCTACGTCGCGCTGGTAGATCCGCTGTCGTTGGGGCTGAAGGTGAATGTGTTTGTGCGCGTGGCGCTCGAGAAGCAAGAAGCGCAAGCACTTGAGCGTTTCGAGCAGGCAGTGAGTCACTTCGATGAAGTGATGGAGGTTTACCTGATGACGGGCGATGAAGATTACCTGTTGCGTATCGTGGTGCCCGATCTGCAAGCCTTGGAGAAATTCATTCTCGACAATCTCACGCGTATTCCGGGGATCAAGAACATCAAATCGAGTTTTGCATTGAAGCAGGTGAAGTACAAAACCGCTTTACCGCTGCCAGAGAATGCACGCTAGGTTTGTATTGAAGCAGGTGAAATACACAATAGCATTAACGTTGCCGTATATTCCACGCTAATCGTTGTCGTTGAACAGATGCATAGGCAGAGTGAGTTGTGAGCCAACAATGCATTGGTTGACTCCAGGCTCACAATGCACGCTCACCCTCTGCTCAACTATGCCATGCAGCCACATACCGCGCAGCTACCCGCTACTCAGTCGCCGACGGCGCAGTCGCAGACCTTGCATTCCACACTGCCAGCACCGCGCTATGACCCGGATCATTTACTGGCCACGCTGATCGAGCGATTGAATTTGAAAAACGATGCTGCGCTATCGCGCGCATTGGAGGTGTCGCCACCCGTGATCAGCAAGATACGACACCGACGATTACCCGTCACCGCATCACTGTTGATACGCATGCATGAGGTGAGCGCGCTATCGATCAAGGAGCTACGGCTGCTGATGGGGGATAGACGGCAAAAGTTTCGGATCAGTGACAAGCACTTTAAGCCAAAACTTATCAGCTGAAATCAATAAGCTGAAGGCTCGACCCCAAAACTGTCATCGCATCCACGACTCAACATGGGTAAGGATTGATTGAGAACCCCTTGACCCCAAAACCGTCATCCCGGCGCAGGCCGGGATCCAGGCATGTTGACGAGCGCATCCATGTCCGCCAGCGTATTCACATTCGTAAACGCTGCCGCATCATCAAAATACACGTCAATGCAATCGATGCTTTCAAGCCAGTGATCTACCTTACGCGCTCCTGAGTTGAGATACGCCTCAAGCGAGTCTCGTAGGCTCGTCTTTAACATCATGAAGACAGGATGACGCCGTTGCTGCTCACCATCAACGGTGACCACGACAGCCGCATCGGCTTGATGCTCAGTTAACGCAGAGGCCAAGCGCGATACCAAGTCTTTCGGTAGTAGCGGTGAGTCACATGGCGCACTTACCAGATAAAGTGTCTTGGTGTGCAGCAAAGCGGCATGAATGCCCGCTAAAGGTCCCGCGTAACCATTCACAATATCTGAGCAAACCGGTACCCCAAATCGTTGATACTCGTCGAGATGTCGGTTGGCATTGATGATCACGTTGCCGACCTGGGGTTGCAAGCGATTGAGCACCCGCTGCACCATGGGCTGGCCATCGATCTGCTGCAGGCCTTTGTCAACGCCACCCATACGACGCGCAAGGCCGCCGGCAAGTATGACCGCGGTGATATCGGAGGGCGACATTGTCACGAGTTGAATAGGCAGGCGCGATTACTTTATACAGCTTAAGCCGCCTGTTTACGCGGTGCGGCGTTGAAGGCTTGCGATAGCGTGAGTATTTCGCCGGTATCGGTCGCATCGTAACCCGCGAGTTGATGCACGGCGTCGCGAAAACTGTTTGACCGCACCACATCAATCACTTGCCGCATGCCGGGTTGATCAAGTGATTCGGCATTCACCGCGAAAAAGTAGCGCTCGCGCGCAAGCGGTATGAAATCTAATTTGAATCGCTCCGCTGCAGTTTGCACACCAAAGCCCACATCGGCCATGCCGCTCGCAATGAATGCTGCAACGGCAGAGTGCGTGAACTCGGTATTCTCAAAGCCATTAATCGTGGCCGGATTGATCTCGAACTGCGACAGCATGAGTTCGAGCAGCATGCGTGTACCCGAGCCCACCTGACGATTCACAAAGCGAACATCGGCGCGCGACAAATCCGACAAACTGTGAATGCCGAGTGGGTTACCCGGATTCACGAATAAACCTTGGGTGCGGTACGCGAGGTGAATCAGGCGGTGGCTGCGTGCATCCAGCCACTTGCCGAAGCGCTCGGCAGAGGGCGCCTCGAACTCACCTGTAGGTACATGAAACCCCGCTAGATCAGATTCGCCGCGCGACAAGGCAGCAACCGCATCGGTGCTGTTGCGATAGCGTAGATCTATCGGTAGGCCTGATTCGGTGGCTTGCCGCAAAAAGGTCGCTACCGCAAAGCCATGGCTGGCATCGAGTCGGATCATCGCGGGTGCCGCGCCAACCGTCTTGCCCAGCTCAGTCTCAAGCTCGGAGGCCAGGCTATCCAAGGTCGGCGACAGCCGGGCGGCAACGCGACGGTCGGCCCAGATGAGTTTTTCTGCCAGCGCCGAGAGCTGCGTGCCGCGCCCGCGACCGGTTTGCATCAGGCTACTTCCAAACAGCGCCTCCGCCTCTCGCAGCAAGCCCCAGGCGTAGCGGTACGACAGACCGACAGTTTGTGCAGCGCGAGCGATAGAGCCGCTTTCATCAATGGCGCGCAGCAGCGACAGCAGCACAGCCGTATCCAGCGGCTCGCCGTTACCGCGCGTGATTTCCCAATGCGGGTTGATTCTGACCTTGAACATTATGTTCACCTTAGCATATTGCAACGTAGAATGTACCCTGTCAGGATGAGCGCGGCTTGCGGCACCAAGCTCAAAATAACAACTCGAATGACCGACGCCGTCGTACTCAGGCGGCCCCCCATGAGGAGGAAACATGTCAATGCTCGACAAGGAGCACACCATCGCCGGCGACGGCTATAACCGCTGGCTGGTACCGCCGGCGGCACTCGCGATTCACTTGTGTATTGGGATGGCCTATGGCTTCTCGGTGTTCTGGAAGCCGCTCGGTAATGCACTGCTGGGGCCGGACGGTGCGCCGCTGGCGTCTTGCGCTGCGGGCGCGGTGACCTTCGGCGACAAGTTGGCGGGTACTGGTCGGGCGCTGTTCGCGACAGACTGCAACTGGACCCAGTTTGATTTGGGTTGGATGTACACCTTGTTCTTCGTGGTGCTGGGTTGCTCGGCTGCGATCTGGGGCGGCTGGCTGGAGCGCGCTGGTCCGCGCAAAGCTGGCCTGGTCGCGGCGGTCTGCTGGTGCGGCGGTTTATTGATCTCGGCTTTGGGCGTCTATGAGCACCAGCTCTGGATGATGTGGCTGGGCTCGGGTGTAATCGGTGGCATTGGTCTTGGCCTTGGTTACATCTCGCCGGTGTCGACGCTGATTAAATGGTTTCCGGATCGACGCGGCATGGCTACCGGCATGGCGATTATGGGCTTTGGTGGTGGCGCGATGATTGGCTCGCCGCTGGCGACGCTGCTGATGTCAAAGTTTGCCACGCCAACCGATCCGGGCGTCTGGCAAACCTTCGTCACCTTGGCAGCGATTTATTCGGTCTTCATGTTCTCTGGCGCATTCGGCTATCGCGTGCCGGCTACGGGTTGGAAGCCCGCAGGATGGGAGCCACCGCCGCCCTCGCAAAAGGCGATGATTGCGCAGAACCATGTGCATCTGAAAAATGCGCACAAGACACCGCAGTTCTGGTTGCTGTGGATTGTGCTTTGCATGAACGTGTCGGCGGGTATCGGCATCATTGGCGCTGCGTCACCGATGTTGCAAGAGACCTTTGCGGGCGCGCTGGTTGGACAGCCTGAACTCGGGTTTCTGGACCTCAAAGCGAACCCTGATTTGCTCAAGGCAGCGGTGGCGATCGGTGCCGGTTTTGTTGGTCTGATCTCGCTGTTTAATATTTTCGGACGAATTGTTTGGGCCTCGTCATCAGATCATCTCGGACGTAAACCAACTTATGTGATTTTCTTCGTGCTGGGTACGGCCTTGTACTTGATGGCCTCGGTATCCGCTGGTTGGAAGTCATTGGCGATATTTGTCGCTTGCTTCTGCGTGATCGCGTCGATGTACGGCGGCGGTTTTGCGACGATTCCTGCGTATCTGGCTGACATGTTTGGCACGCAGTTTGTTGGTGCGATTCATGGGCGTTTGCTGACTGCGTGGTCGACCGCCGGTATCTTGGGTCCGGTTGTCGTGAACTACATGCACGACATACGGCTCGAGCAGAAAGTACCGTTCGACCAGATTTATGGTCCGATTTTTTACGTGCTGGCAGCGATGCTGGTGGTCGGTTTGTTGGCCAACCTGATGGTACGTCCGGTGGCGGATCGTTATTTCATGTCGGCCGAAGAGCTCGCTCATGAGAAGCAGCTGGCGCATGAGAAGTCAGTCAAAGATACGATGCAGGGTGAAGGGGCGGCTACAAAAAGCAACCCCGCCATCGTATGGGTCGCTTGGCTTGCCGTCGGTATACCACTCGCTTACGGTATCTCTGTCACGCTGCAAAAATCGGCAGTGCTGTTCAAGTAAGTCTTCCTGCTGCAAGCGAAACGGTCACCTTGTCGGGTGGCCGTTTTGTTTTAGACTTTTAGTTTAGACTTGCGCCTCCTTCAAGGAGACGTCATGAGCCTCACCCAAGAATTCATCCGCGACTCGCTCTCCAGCGTGATCGATCCAAACACCGGCAAAGACTTCGTTGCCGGCAAATCGGTAAAAAATATCCAGATCGACGGCACCAAAGTGTCGCTCGATATCGAGTTGGGTTATCCCGCCAAAACACAAATCGACACGCTCAAGCAGTTGATTGAAGCCGCTGTGCGCGCGCTTCCCAGTGTGACGGACGTTCAGGTCAACATGAGCGTGAAGATCGTGGCACACGCCGTACAGCGCGGCGTGAAGTTGATGAACAACGTGCGCAATATCATCGCAGTTGCCAGCGGCAAGGGCGGGGTGGGTAAGTCCACTACTGCCGTGAATCTGGCGCTGGCACTCGCTGCCGAGGGTGCCAAGGTCGGGCTGCTGGATGCCGATATTTATGGCCCCTCGCAGCCGACCATGATGGGTGTTTCCGGCAAGCCTGAAAGCCATGACGGCAAAACCATGGAGCCTCTCGAGAACTACGGCGTGCAAGTGGCGTCGATTGGTTTCATGATCGACCCCGATCAGCCGATGGTATGGCGCGGTCCGATCGTTACGCAGGCCTTGCAGCAACTACTCGAGCAAACCAACTGGCGCGATCTGGATTATCTGGTGGTGGACATGCCACCCGGCACCGGCGATGTGCAGCTGACCTTATCGCAAAAAGTGCCGGTGACCGGCGCGGTGATTGTCACCACACCGCAAGATATCGCGTTACTCGATGCGCGCAAGGGTCTGAAAATGTTCGAGAAGGTCGGTATTCCGATTCTTGGGGTCGTCGAGAATATGAGCGTGCATGTCTGCAGTAACTGCGGTCACACCGAGTCAATTTTTGGGCATGGCGGTGGCGAGAAAATGTGCGCCGACTTTGGCGTTGATTTCCTCGGGGCTTTGCCGCTGACGCTCAGCATCCGCGAGCAAACCGATGCGGGCCGACCCAGCGTGGTGGCCGACCCCAACGGTCCAATCGCAGCGCTTTATGGGCAGATCGCGCGCAAGATCGCGGTGAAGGTGGCGGAAAAAGCGAAGGATATGAGCCTGAAATTCCCCAGCATCGTGATCAAGAACGACTAAAAATGCCGCTGGCGTTGTTAGCAACCCTTGGGTTAAGAATTGACGCCCAGCAGGGTGCGCGCTATGATTCGTGCGGCACTAATTTAATCAGGCACGAAAAATGGCCCTCGCACCCTCCCGCTCGTCATTAAAGGTCGTTGGCGCAAACGGCCAGATTTCCTTGGGAAAGCAGTTCGCCGGCCGGCAAGTGCTGGTCGAGGAGCGCGAGCCTGGGGTCTGGATTGTTCGTACGGCCACTGTCATCCCAGACAATGAGCGCTGGGTACACGAACCCCAAGCGGCGAACGATTTGAGTTCCGCGCTGGCTTGGGCTGCACATCACCCCACGTCAGACAAGAACACCGATGCCGTCATCAAGCGCTTAAGTGATGGCATCGAGTGAATTAAGCGACACCGTACTGCTCGATCTGAACAATCCGGTATTCCAAGAAAATCTGTTCGCGCTTCAAAAACCTGAGCGCCACGCAGCGCTCGATACGCTGTGCAAAATTCGCCAAATGACCTGGCCGCAGGTGTATCGGGACAATGGCCTGAAGTGGGAAAAGATTATCAGCGCACGCTTGCCGGCTGGCATTGATGCGATCTACTCGCTGCGTATCACTCAGTCGCGACGCGCCACTGCACTGCGAGACGGTCGGACCATGCGCCTACTCACCGTGGCCCCGGATCATGACAGCACCTACGGGAAAAAATGAAAAACACAGGAGCCTAAATAGGCTAAAAATCTCATATTGACATCGCGTGTCTCCGAGCGGAATATCCGCGCATTCGCAGCTTTCGCGGGCTGTGATTTCCACCGAAATATGTTTTTCGGCACATATTAAAAACACCGGAGACCACGATGCCAACGGCTTCGTATGACGCGTGTATCAGCGCCACCCTGACCCAGCTGGGCGCACCGGACGGCGCTCTGCTTCCTATTCTTCATGCAATCCAGGCTGAATACGGTTACGTGCCGTCAGATGCCGTGCCTGAAATTGCGGATCGTCTGAATCTGACGCGTGCCGAAGTGCACGGCGTGATTAGCTACTACCACCACTTCCGAACCACGCCGGCGGGCAAAGTCGTGCTGCAGATTTGCCAGGCCGAGGCCTGCCAATCCGTCGGTGCGGAAGCGCTGACTGAGCATGCGAAGCGCGCGCTTGGTATTGATTTTCATGAGACCACCAAAGACGGTTCGGTCACGCTTGAGCCGGTGTATTGCTTGGGTCATTGCGCATGCGGCCCCTCGATCATGGTGGGCGATAAGTTGCACGCGCGAGTTGATGAAAAAACCTTCGATCGCGTGTTGGCACGCGCAAGGAGCGACGCATGAGCGTAAAGATTTTTGTCCCGCGTGATTCAACGGCGCTGGCGTTGGGTGCGGATGAAACCGCACAAGCCATTGCTGCTGAAGCCAAGCGTCGCGGTGTTGAGATTGAACTGGTGCGCAATGGCTCGCGCGGCATGTTCTGGCTCGAGCCCATGGTGGAGGTGGCGCTAGCGAGTGGCCGTGTTGCGTATGGCCCGGTGACTGAAGATGACGTGGCCTCGCTTTTCGATGCAAAGTTTACTGAAGGCGGTGCTCACCCCTTAGCGCATGGTGCGACCGAAGAAATTCCTTTCTTGACGCGGCAAGAGCGCCTCACCTTTGCCCGCATTGGCATCACTGACCCGCTGTCGATTGAAGACTACTGCGCGCATGAAGGCTTCGTTGGTTTGCATCAGGCTTTGCAGATGAGCGAAGAGCAGATCGTGCAAGCGGTAACGGAATCGGGCTTGCGTGGTCGTGGCGGTGCTGCTTTCCCGACCGGTATTAAATGGAACACGGTACGCACCACGCCCTCTGCGCAAAAATACATCGTCTGCAACGCTGATGAAGGCGACTCCGGTACCTTCTCAGATCGCATGGTGATGGAAGACGATCCGTTCATGCTGATCGAAGGTATGACCATCGCCGGCTTGGGTGTAGGCGCGACAAAAGGCTACATTTACGCACGCTCTGAGTACCCGCATGCGATTGACGTGCTGAATGAAGCGATTCAGATCGCGCGCACCCATGGCTATCTCGGCGAAAACATTCGCGGCTCAGGCAAGCGCTTTGACCTTGAGGTACGCGTTGGTGCCGGCTCATATGTGTGCGGTGAAGAGACTGCGCTACTCGAGAGTATTGAAGGTCGACGTGGCATCGTGCGCGCCAAACCTCCGCTGCCTGCGATCTCAGGTTTGTTTGGCAAGCCCACCGTCATCAACAACGTGATCTCGCTGGCGACGGTGCCGGTCATTTTTGCGCGCGGAGCTGCGTACTACAAAGATTTCGGTATGGGTCGCTCGCGCGGTACTTTGCCCATGCAGCTTGCGGGCAATATCAAATTTGGTGGTTTGGTCGAGAAAGCCTTTGGCCTCACCTTGCGCGAGATGCTCTACGACTTTGGTGGTGGCACGCGCTCCGGTAAACCAATACGTGCCGTGCAGGTGGGTGGTCCGCTCGGCGCGTACTTGCCTGAATCGCAGTTCGATACACCGATGGATTACGAAGCCTTTCTCGCCATCGGCGGTACGCTCGGTCACGGTGGCATCGTGGTGTTTGATGAGAGCGTCAACATGCTGAAGCAGGCGCGTTACGCGATGGAATTCTGCGCAGTGGAATCGTGCGGCAAATGCACTCCGTGCCGCATCGGCTCGACCCGTGGCAAGGAAGCATTCGACAAGATCATCGCCGGTGAAGATACCGAGCAGCAGATTCATCTGGTGCGTGATCTGTGCGACATCATGCTGAATGGCTCGCTCTGCGCAATGGGCGGCATGACACCGTTCCCGGTGCTATCAGCAATGAATCATTTCCCTGAAGACTTCGGTACAGAAAAGAAAGCGAAGGAGACGGCATGAACGCGATCAATGAAAAAGACTTTGGTACGCCAGCACGTGAATCAGCAACGCTGGTGACTTTGGAGATTGATGGCGTGTCAGTGACCGTGCCTGCGGGCACCTCGGTGATGCGTGCCAGTGCTGAGGCCGGTATCAACGTGCCGAAACTCTGTGCGACGGATTCGCTGGAAGCGTTTGGTTCTTGCCGTGTGTGCCTGGTAGAGATCGAAGGCCGCAGAGGCTACCCGGCATCCTGCACCACGCCGGTTGAGCCGGGCATGAAGGTCAGCACGCAGACGCCGAAGCTGGCGGATATTCGTCGCGGCATGATGGAGCTGTATATCTCCGATCACCCGTTGGATTGCTTGACTTGCCCCACCAATGGCAATTGCGAATTACAAGACGTGGCTGGTTTGGTGGGTCTGCGCGAAGTGCGCTACACCAAGGGCAAGGCACCGATCAAGACGCACACCGAGCTGAAAAAGGATGAGTCGAATCCTTACTTCACCTACGACCCGTCGAAGTGCATTGTATGCAACCGCTGTGTGCGCGCGTGTGAAGAAACACAGGGTACGTTTGCGTTGACGATTGATGGCCGTGGTTTTGATTCGCGTGTGGCAGCAGGGCAGAACGAACCCTTCATGGAATCGGAGTGCGTATCATGCGGCGCCTGTGTGCAGGCCTGCCCGACCGCGACGC
>VERA01000061.1 GCA_018882935.1 Burkholderiaceae bacterium
ACCAAGGGCAAGGCACCGATCAAGACGCACACCGAGCTGAAAAAGGATGAGTCGAATCCTTACTTCACCTACGACCCGTCGAAGTGCATTGTGTGCAACCGCTGTGTGCGCGCGTGTGAAGAAACACAGGGTACGTTTGCGTTGACGATTGATGGCCGTGGTTTTGATTCGCGTGTGGCAGCAGGGCAGAACGAACCCTTCATGGAATCGGAATGTGTCTCGTGCGGCGCCTGTGTGCAGGCCTGCCCGACCGCGACGCTGACCGAAAAAACCGTCATCAAGATTGGTATTGCCGAGCACAGTGCCACCACGACCTGCGCCTACTGCGGTGTGGGTTGCGGCTTCAAAGCAGAAATGAAGGGCAGCGAAGTGGTACGCATGGTGCCGTGGAAAGACGGCAAGGCGAACCATGGTCATTCCTGCGTAAAGGGACGTTTTGCGTGGGGCTATGCGACGCACAAAGATCGCATCATGCACCCGATGATTCGTAAAAAAATCACCGATCCGTGGCAGGAGGTGTCATGGGAAGAGGCGATCTCTTACGCTGCGAGTGAGTTCCGTCGCATTCAGCAAAAATACGGCAAAGACTCGGTCGGTGGTATCACATCGTCCCGTTGCACCAACGAAGAAACCTATCTGGTGCAGAAGCTGGTGCGTGCTGGTTTCGGTAACAACAATGTCGATACCTGCGCACGTGTGTGTCATTCGCCGACGGGCTATGGCCTGAAGCAGACACTCGGTGAATCGGCCGGTACGCAGACCTTTGATTCGGTGATGCAGTCGGATGTGATCTTCGTGATTGGTGCGAACCCGGTCGCCGCTCACCCCGTGTTTGCGTCGCAGATGAAGCGTCGCTTGCGCCAAGGCGCCAAGTTGATCGTTGCTGATCCACGCACCACCGAGATGGTGAAGGGCGCGCACTACCAAGCCGACTATCACCTCAAACTGAAACCAGGCACCAACGTTGCGTTGATCGATGCGCTGGCGCATGTCATCGTCACCGAAGGTTTGCTGAAAGAGGATTTCATCGCTGAGCGTTGCGATCTGAAATCTTTCGAAGAATGGAAAGCCTTCGTTGCGCGTCCGGAGAACTCACCCGAGGCCATGGCGCCGATTACGGGCGTACCGGCAGAGTTGTTGCGTGGCGCTGCGCGTTTGTACGCCACCGGCGGTAACGCAGCGATTTACTACGGCCTCGGCGTGACCGAACACGCGCAGGGTTCGACCATGGTGATGGGTATCGCCAACCTCGCCATGGCCACCGGTAATGTCGGTCGCTTGGGCGTGGGTGTGAACCCACTGCGTGGTCAGAACAACGTGCAGGGCGCGTGCGATATGGGCTCGTTCCCGCATGAGCTGCCGGGCTATCGTCATGTGTCTGACAGCACCGTACGCGCAGAATTTGAAGCGCGCTGGGGCGCGACACTGAGCCCTGAGCCTGGCCTGCGTATTCCGAATATGCTGGATGCGGCGCTCGACGGCAGCTTCATGGGTCTGTATGTGCAGGGCGAAGATATTGTGCAATCTGACCCTAACACCGTGCACGTAGCGAACGGCTTGATGGCGATGGAGTGCTTAGTCGTACAAGACTTGTTCTTGAACGAGACAGCCAAGTACGCGCATGTGTTCTTGCCGGGTTCTTCTTTCCTCGAGAAAGATGGCACCTTCACCAATGCCGAGCGCCGTATCTCGCGCGTGCGCAAAGTCATGCCGCCAAAGACAGGCTATTCGGATTGGGAGGTGACGCAGTTACTCGCCAATGCACTGGGTTACCCGATGAACTATTCGCATCCGTCCGAGATCATGGCGGAGATTGCCTCTCTGACGCCGACGTTCACGGGCGTGACCTACGAAAAAATCGACAAGCTGGGCAGCATTCAATGGCCTTGCAATGACAACAGCCCGGAAGGCACGCCGATCATGCACGTCGAGAAGTTCGTGCGTGGCAAGGGCCGTTTCATTATCACCAAGTATGTCGCCACCGATGAGAAAGTCACGCAGCGCTTCCCGCTGATTCTGACGACGGGTCGTATCCTCTCGCAGTACAACGTGGGTGCGCAAACGCGTCGTACCGAGAACTCGCGTTGGCACAGTGAAGACCGGCTCGAGATTCATCCGCATGATGCCGAGGAGCGTGGTATTCGCGAAGGTGACTGGGTCGGTATTGATTCACGCTCAGGCCAAACCGTGCTGCGCGCAACGATTACGGAGAATGTGCAGCCGGGTGTGGTGTACACCACCTTCCACTTCCCGGAATCAGGCGCTAACGTCATCACCACCGACAACTCCGACTGGGCCACCAACTGCCCCGAGTACAAGGTGACTGCAGTGCAGGTGATGCCGGTGACGCAGCCCTCGGAGTGGCAGCAAAATTACGAGCGCTTTAATCGCGAGCAGTTGGAGCTTGCCAAGGTCGAGGGCTGATACGGTCAACTGCAGAACGTAGCGAGACCGCCATGGAGCACGGTCCCGGCGCGAATGCCTTGAATACGGGCGCCGACACGCTGAGGCAGGTGTCGGTGCAGCGATGCCGGGATGGCGCCGTGTCAGAGGGGCAGGATTGGCTGGCGGTTGAATTACCGGTGGGGCTTGAGTACAACGGCATCTCTCACGCCGTGATGCTGGCGTCGCCGGCTGATCTGGAAGACTTCGCACTCGGCTTTTCACTTTCTGAAGGTATTGTTGCTAATCGCAGCGAGTTTTACGGCTGTGAGGTCGAGCAGCGCGAAGACGGTCGACTGGTTCACATTGAGATTGCCAGCGAACGCTTCATGGCACTGAAGCAGCGTCGCCGTAATCTGGCGGGTCGTACCGGCTGCGGACTCTGCGGCACCGAGGCCTTGGAGCAGGTTGCGCGTGAACTTCTTCCTGTGTCGCATGTGCGCGCGATGGCGCCCAGTGTGTTGGTGGCGGGTATGCAGGCGATGCAGCTACGCCAGCCACTGCAGCAACACAGTGGCGCGACGCATGCAGCGGCTTGGATCGATGAACATGGCGACGTAACCTGTGTGCGCGAAGATGTGGGTCGCCATAACGCGCTCGATAAATTAATTGGTGCGCTGGCCAAACAAAATACGGATTTCTCGCGTGGTGCCTTGTTGCTCACGAGTCGTGCCAGCTACGAGATGGTGCAAAAGGCAGCCACCATGGGTATCGGTACCATTGCTGCAATTTCTGCGCCGACCAGTTTTGCGGTTGAATTGGCTGATCGGTATGGGGTTGCCCTGATTGGTTTTATGCGCGATACCTCATACGTGGTGTACACCCATGCAGAACGATTTAATGAGGTGTAGTGTTCAATATTCAAAAAATCGATAGCGGCTTTCTTTAACGATTCAGAGAGATCGATAGCTAATCACTTTCTAGAGCTTCAAAAAAATTGGGCGTAAGATTTTTTTCAAATTCAGCATTAAGAGCGATTGATAGCGGAGCACTTCTATGGAAACCCAGCAACTCGTTAAAATGGCCAACCAGATTGGCGATTTCTTCGAAGGTATGCCAGATCGTGAACAGGCCAAAGCCGATATCGCGAATCATTTGAAAAAGTTTTGGGATCCGCGTATGCGTAAAACCATCGTACAAAAAATCGATGGTGGTGAGGCGGCTGAGCTAAGCCCGATGGTGCGTGAGGCAATCAACGCTAATCGTAATCTGCTGGTCTAAGGGCGTTGTAGTGCCACGCTAAGGCGTGAGTGTGGTTTCGCGCGTAACGATGCGCAACCACGTGCTAATCGTAGAATTGAACGGACGGCCCGGTACCCAGATACGTGCCCTCGGTCGGATGCGCCTCTGAGCGCACCATGCCGCGCGCAACAAAATTGGGGTGATGCAAGGCCTCTTCCGGCGTGAGCACCGGCGTCACGCAACAATCGGCGGGCTCAAACAGGGCATGCCATTCCGCTTGCGTA
Organism: Burkholderiaceae bacterium; assembly: GCA_018882935.1. GTDB lineage: Bacteria > Pseudomonadota > Gammaproteobacteria > Burkholderiales > Burkholderiaceae_D > Pernthalerella. The sequence goes on from VERA01000061.1 coordinate 3,909, forward strand.
CGCGTTGCGAAGAGGGTGGCGAGTTGATCGCGTACTGCCATCGCCTCGGTACTACCCACCACTTGCCCATGCGCCCAGTGCTGCTGCTTTAGATCGGGCCGCTCGATAACGTCGCAGACACGCTCCCAGAATTTCAGCTCAAGCGCGCCCACTGCCATATACCGATCATCGCTGCAGCGATACACGTTGTAGCAGGGCAGGCCACCGGTCAGAAAATCACGCGCGGGTGCTGCGGCTTGGCCGGCATGGTTGAAGGCGAACAATGGCATCAAGTGATGCGCGAATACCGCATCTGTCATGGACACATCCACGAATCGGCCCGGGCCACCCATCTTCACCGCCAATAGTGCCGCCAGAACGCCTTGTACTGCGCTCAATGCACCACCGAGCAGATCACCTACTTGCAGATTACTGATGACCGGTCTTCCAGTATCGTCAGCAGTTTGTGCCAGCATGCCGGCGTAGCCGATGTAGTTCAGGTCATGCCCGGCCTGTTGCGATAATGGCCCACTCTGCCCATAGCCGGAAATCGCGCACATCACCAGCGAGGGCTTGCGGGCTTTTAGTACATCCCATCCCAACCCCAGCCTATCCATTACACCGGGGCGAAAGCTCTCGATCACGACATCGGCCGTATCGACCATCGATAAAAACGCCCGATAATCGTCAGGCTGCTTGAGATCGAGATGCACGATGTTTTTGCCGCGATTCACCGCAATGAACATCTGCGAGAGCGCGTGCCGCACATGCATCATCGAGCGCGCGTAATCACCCGCGCCCTTGTCTTCGATCTTGATGATGCGGGCGCCCATATCGGCGAGATGCATGGTCGCGACCGGGCCCGGGAGTAGTCGGGTCAGGTCGAGTACGGTGATGCCAGCCAGCGGTGACTGGGTGGGCGAGGGTGGGTTGGCGTTGGGGCTTGGATTGGCGCTTGAGTGAACGCCAAAATTCGGGGATGTGGTCGCAGGTGTGGTCATGCCGAGATTATGCTTCAAACCTCGGCAGTGACGTATTCAGCCTTTACGCTATCCAGTCTTTCGCTCTTTCGAGGGCGGCGCATCGGGCGCTTCCTGCTCAGCGGGCCTTTTACGTCCAATCGCACCAGGTGGCAGCTCTGCCGCTGTCGGCTGTACTGGTTTGGGCGATTGTATTTTCCTTACCCATGTTTGAAGCATCAGATGGTCAATATCAGAAATAATCTCTTGGGCGTGTTCATCAGCCAGCACGTCGGTGATGCGGTGGGCAAATTCGCGGTTAAGGATTTCCAGTAATTGCGGCAGTCGTTGCCATGGTGCTTCACGCGTACTTTGTATCGACTGCTGCCACGCTTTAGCAATGGCATCACAGGTCGCAAACGGCAGGCCAAGTTCGATCTGACACCGATATGCAAGATCAGGATCGGGATCCGCCAGCGACGTCCGGTTCTCCAGTTTATAAAGCCAGGCCACCGGATCGCAGTGGAATTGATGGAGCGGTTGTGATGCAAGTGGCAGCGCTGCATCCAGTGCGGTCTTGCATGAGAATATCAGCGTGTCTGCATCCATCAGCGGTTCGTCGGCGGCCTTTCTTAATAGATTACGCGCCAGGCTTTCCAGAATTTGGTCTTTCTTTTCCGGGGTGGTTTGCCAACCTGCCGACCATGTTGCGGCTTTATGCCATGCATCACCGATGCGTTTGGCGATTACGGCAGGGATGCCCAGCGCCTCTTGCAAGTGCTGATTAATGAATTTTCCAATCGCGACATTTTCAGGAAAACGCGTAGCGAGGTCTTGAAAGAAAGTAGCGGACACCGTCTCGGCAAGTTTTTGCATGGTGTGATCAACGAGGGTGGTTGATGCTAATTTCAGTGCTTCTCGTTGCAGGTGAATTTGCCGTCGGGTGTTGTGCTGCCAGATCACATGATTTGGCACGGGTTGCCCGCTCTTGAGCGGCGCTGGTGGTGACGTCTCAGGTAACGACTGGCCAAAGATCAACGCAGCAATCAATGATTTTTGGCGTTCCGTTAAATCTGGTCGCTCACTGAATATCGACTTGATCTTCTCTGAAGAGGCAAACAGGATTGATGTAAAACAGCCATTGGAGGCGAGTACCTCGGGCTGGTCAAGCTTACTGACTATCCAGTAAAATTGGTTTGCAATGTTTTCTGCCGTATGCGTGTGAATGACGAGTGGATGTTTCGCTGTCAGTAAATCTGCCATCGGTGATCCGTAGCATCCGTTAGGTAGCGCGGCTTGCCAAATGCTGATGGGTTCATCCGTTGTTTCGTGATCCTCAATCGATGCGCCACACGCTAGCAATAACGATACCGCATCATAGAGTTTACGCTGGACGGCAAGGCCCAGTGGCGATGATAACGAGCCGTTGTAGGTTGAAAAATCATGATGTGAAACCAGTTGAGACAGATACTGAATCGGCATCCGGGAAACAATGCAAGCAGACAGGCCGGCATACCCGCGATATTCGCGGCACTGATCGAGCGTAGCGCCAGCACTCAATAGACGCCTGAAGATATCAGGCTTGCCGGAAAAAGCAGCGATGATGAGCGGCGAGCAGGCACCTCGATTAGCGTCGGCTCCGTGACTAAGAAGCAGGTGAGTCAGATAATCATCACCTAGCCGCGCAGCAATCATCAAGGGTGTTACTGGAAGGTCTTTGAAATTAATGCCAGGTCCGAAAATAGTTGTCGATTCAAATTCCGTCATCTGGTGAGCTTCAGTGTTGGGGCTGGCGCCGCTACTCAACAGGAGCAAGGTCAGTTCCTGCGACCCACCAATCACCGCATAGTGCAGTGCAGTTTTTCCGGTTGCGTCTTGCACGTTCACGTTCATCTTGGCGACTTTGACAAGTTCTATCGCCGTATTGACGTCACCAGTACGACACGCTTCCATCAGCAAATCAATATTAGTGGCGTCATGCACAGGGAATTGTGCTCCGCGAACCAATAAGGGCGATATCGCCTGAAAATTATTGGCGCGTACTGCAACGACTAATGAATTGCACTCGTAGCATTCTGGATGGTTCAGCCGAGCGCCTTCGCTGATAGCTTCATCGATCAATTTGGGTAAATCATGCTTGTTACCAAATCGGATGATTCTATGGAGCTTCTGGTCAGATGCGCTGGGGTGAGGGGCAGTGGTGGTGTTGGGTGACGGTGCTTGAATCAGCTCTGGATTCACTTCAACGTTATTCACTATGGCCGGGGTAGGAAAAAGATCAAAGCCAAAATCAGGTACGTCTGGAAAGGTATTATGCGGAAGATAGACAGGCTGCATAGCATGCACTCCGAGTTGAAAGTGCCTACTCAGTAGCGCCTACCTATACCGGGTTCCTCTGGGTTGAAGAGCCTATTCGTCCAGTGTGATTTGCTCAAGTGAATCTTGAATCTGCAGCCATTCAGATTCGAGTTGCTCGAGTGTGGCGGTGCAGTGCTGCTGTTCTTGCAGGAGCTGCTTCAATTCATCTTTTTTTGCGGCCTCATAAATATCGCTGTTCGCTAACAGCAATTCGATCGATGCTTTTTTTTGTTGTATGCCATTGATCTCGGATTCAAGTTTTTGCAAGCGCTTTTCAAGTGGTTTACGTTGATTCGACAAGCGCTGCCGCTCTTTCGCATCGAGCTGTTTTTGATCCTTTCGGTTCGCACTTTGATCGGCAGTCGTCATGATACGTGGTGCGGTTACCGGAGTGGTGTTCGTTGATGGTTTTTTATCGCTGGTAGAGGCTTCTGCTCTGGTTTTGAATAGCCAGTCGCGGTAGTCATCTAGATCGCCATCAAAAGAGGTCAATTGACCATCGGCGACAATCAGAAACTCATCCGTTGTCGCTCGTAACAAATGACGATCGTGCGAGACTAAAATCAGCGTCCCATCAAACTGTGCTAGCGCCTCGGTAAGAGCTTCACGCGTTTCCAGATCCAGGTGGTTCGTTGGTTCATCAAGTAGCAGTAGGTTCGGTTTCTGCCAAACGATGAGTGCGAGTGCGAGTCGCGCTTTTTCGCCGCCGGAGAAAGGTGCAATCGGACTTTTCACCATATCGCCGGGGAAGTTGAAGCGGCCGAGAAAATCCCGCAGTTCCTGCTCGCGTGCGTTTGGTGCAATCCGCATCAGGTGCATCAGCGGCGAATCATCGTGCTGCAACATCTCTAGCTGCTGCTGTGCGAAATAGCCAACGACTAAACCTTTGCCAAGATGTTTGTCACCCTGTAGCGGCGAGAGATCGCCGGCGATCGTCTTGATCAGCGTCGACTTACCAGCGCCATTCACGCCGAGTAGGCCAATACGCTGACCCGCCTGTAGTGTGAAGGTGATGTTGCCGACGATGATTTTCTCTTCATTGCTTTGATTACGGTAGCCGGTATCTACCTGATCGAGTACCAGCAGGGGGTTCGGCGCACGCTCTGGCTCACGAAACTCAAAAGAGAACTCGGCTGCTGCTCTGAGTGGTGCGAGTTCTTCCATCCGGGCCAGTGCCTTGATACGGCTTTGTGCTTGCTTGGCTTTGGTTGCTTTCGCTTTGAAGCGATCAATGAACGATTGCAGATGTGCGCGTTTACGCTGCTGCTTTTCTTGCAATGATTGCGCTAACTCCAGCTGTGCAGCACGCTGCCGCTCGAAGGCGCTGTAATTACCGGAGTAGCGTTTCAGCTTGCGCTCATCGATATGCGCGATGACATTGGTAACACCATCAAGGAAATCACGATCATGCGATATCACGATCATGGTGCCCGCATAGTTTTTCAGCCAACTTTCCAGCCAGATAATGGCATCCAGATCAAGGTGATTGGTGGGCTCGTCGAGCAGGAGTAAGTCAGAAGGGCACATCAACGCTTGCGCTAGATTCAGTCGCATACGCCAGCCACCTGAGAAGCTTGCGACCGGGTTCTCGAACTGTCCTTCCGAAAATCCCAGGCCAATAAGCAACTGCTCGGCGCGTGAGCGGGCGGTGTAGGCGTCGGCATCAGCCAGCAGCGCATGTAGTTCACCGATCCGGTTGCCATCGGCGTCCATACCTTGCGCTTCAAGTGTGGCTAATTCGCGTTCAAGTGCCCGCAGCGTGGTATCACCATCGATGACTGACTCTACCGCCGCGCGCTCTAGCGCAGGCGTTTCTTGCGCCACATGGGCGACGCGCCATTGCTTGGGGTAGTCGATACTTCCACTATCCGACTGCAGCTCATCGCGCAGCATAGCGAATAGCGTCGACTTCCCACTGCCGTTAGTGCCGATCAATCCGACTTTTTCACCCGGGTTGATCGTGAGGTCTGCCTGATCGAACAGCAGCTTGGTGCCGCGCATCAGACTGAATTTTTGGAGGCGGATCATTCGTCAGTTAAGAAAAAATTAAATGGATCTCGGCCTGCGACGGGGCGAAGGTTAATCGGGCGATAACTGAGATGAGTCATCTCAGCGCGGTCCGTGGTCGATGCTTTGGTGACTCAAAGTTGATCAGCTGTCACTAGAAATACCGCCTCATCTCCAGCGCTGGTCGACAACCACGTAAGTTCAAGATCGGCGAACGCGGCTTCGGCATTCATAAATTCATTACCAATCTCGACCACGAGCACGCCGCTAGTCGTCAGTCTTTCTTTCGCGCCGGCCACGATGCGCCGTACCAGATCCATGCCGTCATCGCCGCCGGCCAGTGCCAGTTGCGGTTCGGCACGATACTCGGGTGGTAGCTTCAGCATGGATACGCTATTGACGTAAGGCGGGTTGGTAACGATCAGGTCGTACTTCTTTGTCGGCAGCTTGTCGTACAGGTCGGAGTGATACAGCGCGACTCTATCAAGCAGCTGATAGTCGCTCACATTTTTCTTTGCGACCTCCAGTGCATCGGTAGATAAATCCACCGCGTCAATCTGTGCATTCGGAAACGCATCGGCTAGCATGATCGCAAGGCAACCGGAGCCGGTGCAGAGCTCGAGCACATTCGTCACCGCATCCGGATCGGCAATCCAAGGTTGGAACTGCTCAGGAATTAATTCGGCGATGAAAGACCGCGGTACGATCACGCGCTCATCAACGAAAAAGCGATAATCACCAAGTAGCGCCTCGTTCGTCAGGTAAGCCACGGGTACGCGATCATTGGCACGACGCTCGATTAAGCCGAGCAGGGTCTGGATTTCATCGGTGGTCAGTCGCGCATCAAGGAAGGGGTCAAGCTGATCCAGCGGTAGTTTTAGTGTGTGCAGCAGCAGATAGGCTGCTTCATCGAAGGCATTATCGCTGCCATGCCCGAAATAGAGCTGCGCGGTATTGAAGCGGGTGATCGCGTGACGCAGCAGGTCACGTAGTGTGTGGAAAGGCAAGGCCATTGATGAAACCCGCTAATCGGGTGCAGATGCTCAAGGCCGCAAGGATACCGGATTGCAGGGGCGGGGCTGCAATCCGGTAAGGTATTACTGTAAAGCCAAGTTTGCCTTCATAAGTTCGCTGAGGGCCTGCCTGCCTTGCTCAGTTTTGCACGATGCCAGAATCGTGTCATCGGTTGGAAGCTTGTAACCGGCGAGACGTTTTTGGAGCCCGGCCGGGTCTAAGTCTGCCAGCCTGGGTAGAAAATCTCGAGCACCAAGGTGAATGTATTCTTGTAAATCAAAGCTAGCATCCACAAATTTATCGAACCATCGCAAGCTTCCCACGTCGATGGCTTGCTTCACGTAGATAAATAGTTTGAAATTTTTCTCACGTACATTATTCAAGCGTTGGCCTATGTAGGGTGATCGATCAGCAGCAAACTCCCATGCGGCCTTGTGTTTGTCGCCGCTTGCGTTGGTAAGCATGGTAGCGATGTGCTTCTCAGTTAATGAGCAATCCATCATGCCAAGGACTGCATGAAAGCAGGCTTCTGGATATTTTGTCATCGCGACAAGCAGATCATTTTTTTCGGTGTCATTCAGCTTCGGCCAAAGAAGCTTTGCAATGGCAATCAATTTTTCAGTTGGGTAATTTTCCCCATTTTTAATTGATGCCATCAACGCAGCGAAGCTCTTTTTCCCGATTTTTCCCGGGACTTCAAGCAGCTCCTTGATTTCGGTTGTGCTTCGATTAATAAAGAATTCTTTTACCGTTTGACTTAGGATGGTGTCTATTTGTCTGGTTATTTCATTTTTAGACCATACGCTTGCCAGAAGATCAGAGAATATCTTGACGGGTGCTCTCAATGCCGCTACAAATAGCGCGTTTTGCTCCAGATCTTTAAACATCAGCGGCTCTATGGTGACATTAACTAAATCATTGACGTTACCCTGTTTCAAATGCCGGTAAATCAGACTAGTTCCGGATTCGTCCGCATAGTTAAAGAGGGCATCGCGTAGTACTGGAAATTGATCAGCGAGTCTGCGAATGGCTGCTTCATCATGCTGCGTAACCCAATCTCTCATAGCTAGTATGTCGTCCCAAATAGAATACTTACCATCAGGCGTGAAGTTAGAGATCATTTTCTCAAGCAGTATGGAATAAAGTTGCTCGTAACCTTTGCCCATTGCAAGATGGTATGCACTTGGCGCTTCGCCTTGTGTAAATCTACAGCTCACGATTGGATCGGCGCCAGCATTAAGTAATGCGCGAACCAAAGACGGATCTCGACGCTCGATGGCGATATATAGCGGAGTGCGTCCGCTACCATCGGGCAGACTGAGGTAGGCGGGCGCTTGCTGTTTAGCCAGATCAATGACCTGCTGAGTAAACTCAGCCGGGGCGGGAAATTGAAGACATAAAGTGAGTAAATTTGAGCCATACAAACAGCCCGCTGGCTTAACGCTGGTGATGTCGCTCAGGTTAATCGCCATATCAATAATCGCACGTGCTTGTTTCGATTGATCGCTGCTGGCGATGGTCATGGCCCAGTGCGGGGTCTCTTGGTTAACAGACTGTTTGGATGCCTGGCGCTGCGAAATCGCCGGCAACCACCGAAGGCCAATATCTTCGGCGCACAGAATCTCTGTTGCGTATGCCCAATCGCCATTCAGTACCGCCGCATGAACTTCAGGTAGGCCGGTCTTGACGAGGTATTTGTGATAGTCGGCGGGTTTATCCCAGTTGAAGCCGTGCAAGGCCGCATGCTGCCCAACCGGTCGGTGGTGTAGTGCGGGTTGGCCCGGGTCGTTTGTCGTTGGTTGATTAGCGGGTGTTGTTGCGTTAGGGATTGGTAGTTCAGAGGATAGGTTTATTGATGGATTGCTTATTGCCATGGCAGCTCCTTTCGGTAAAGGCGTTGAAAGGAGACTTGGTAGCCCGTGCGAGGGCTTGGTTCATATTGGCATTACTGCTGCGCTGCGGCTTTAGTTTATTTTCTGATTCAGGGGCGCAGTTATCGTCAATAAAAGTCTTTGTGAAGATTGGGCAACACTTTACCGTCAATAAAATTTTTTGCAGATTGTTTTTTATTTATTGAAGCGCCGGTAGCAGAGGTCCTGTTTTACCGGCGCACGGGAGTCTTAATTTGACCGTTAGTCGATGACGCCTTTATTCCAGTAAGAGATAAGCGCATTCTGCAAATTCGGAAATTGTCGAGCAACATAGTTCACTTCATGTTGCTTCGCTGTCGAGGCCCACGTGGCAAGATCTAACGGGTCGGTCGAGATCGGGTAAGGGTTCGGTAGGGCACCTTGAGCCGCCGCATTTTGTAGGCGGGAAATGATGGATCTGACGCCGGGATTATTGCCGACATATTCAAATGGTCGAGCGGCATTGGTATTTCGCCGACCCACGATGATTCCATTGGCGAGCTCCAATAGATCATGATGCTCTGGGGGTAAACCAGTATCCATGTGATCGGCAACGAAGCGAAGTATCTCGGCGTCGGTAAGAAATGACGAAGGTCGCGGCGCGCTATTGGTGACGGAGGGAACCGGCGTCGATGAATTATTCGGGGTTACTGGAGAATTCGAGGCGGATGCATGGCTTGGGGTTGCTGGCACATTCGACGTGGACGAACTGCTGTTCGATGCGGTGTCATGCGGATTCGATGAATTGCTGGGGGTCGATGCGGGGGCACTTCCCGAGACTGGTCTGGCCATACAGATCTCCTTGCGCTCATGAGTGAATGAGCGGCTTCGGTAACCTGGCAAACCCATTGGTTCTTTAGCGCTTGGTGGGGAGACCCGCTGAATCAGAATGCGCTGACTATCTTCTTAGGCAAGTAAATTTTCCAGCGTACGTCGGTAAATATTTTTGAGCGGTTCTATTTCGGACACAGCAATATGCTCATCAATTTTATGAATGCTGGCATTGGTTGGACCAAATTCCACTACTTGCGGGCAGATTTGCGCTATGAAACGGCCATCTGAAGTACCGCCGGTGGTTGATAGTTCAGTATCCATACCCGTCTCGGCTTTAATTGCCGCTGACAGTGCTTCACTCAAGCTACCGCGTGGCGTCAGGAAAGGTAGACCACCGACGATCCACTTCAGGTCGTACTCAAGTCCATGCTTGTCCAGCACATCATGCACGCGTTGCTGCAAGCCTTCGACGGTACTTGAAGTCGCAAAGCGGAAATTGAAGTCCACAACACATTCACCCGGGATCACATTAGATGCGCCGGTACCGGCATGAATATTCGACATCTGCCATGAGGTGGGCAAGTAATACTCATTGCCCTGATCCCATTCGATCGCTGCTAGTTCAGCCAACGCGGGCATCGCCAGGTGAATCGGGTTTTTTGCCATGTGGGGGTACGCAATATGCCCCTGAATACCCTTGATGATCAGCTTGCCGGACATGGTGCCGCGTCGACCGTTCTTGATCATGTCGCCCACGTGTTTGACCGAAGTCGGCTCGCCAACTACGCAATAATCCAACTGCTCACCCCGCGCTTTCAGCTGATTACATACGATGACTGTGCCATCGATTGCCGGGCCTTCTTCGTCGCTAGTAATCAGGAAACCAATCGAGCCTTTGTGATTTGGGTGTGCAGCGACAAACTCTTCGACTGCCACCACCATCGCCGCGAGCGAGGTCTTCATATCAGCAGCGCCGCGGCCGTACAGCTTGCCATCGCGATGCGTAGGAATAAAAGGGTCGGAGGACCAGCGCTCCAGCGGGCCGGTGGGTACCACATCCGTATGACCAGCGAATACCAGTAGCGG
>VERA01000011.1 GCA_018882935.1 Burkholderiaceae bacterium
CTGCCGCAACCCCGCCCGCGGACACGATCTTGAACAGGCCGGTATCGCACGTGCGAACGACGTGCGTGCCGCCGCACAGCTCGGTAGACGACCCGATACCAAGCACACGCACCACATCGCCATATTTTTCGCCGAACAAAGCCATCGCGCCTGCCTTGATCGCATCGTCATAGCCCATGTGCTGCGCGGACGTCGCCGCGTTGCTTAAAATCTCGTGATTTACCAAGGCCTCGATGCGACGAATTTCATCGGCAGTGAGCGGTGCGTTATGGCTGAAGTCGAAGCGGGTTTTATCTTTATCAACCAACGAGCCTTTTTGCATCACATGCCCACCGAGCACCACACGCAGCGCTTTGTGCATCAGGTGCGTCGCTGAGTGATTACGCATGGTCGCCGCACGCACTTGCGCATCCACCTTGGTAGATACCGCATCGCCCACCAACAAAGCGCCGCTCAGCAATTTGCCGTGATGCCCGAACACCTCGGGCTGAATTTTTTGGGTATCGGCCACCTCGAATGCGGCGTGATTGGTCTCGATTAGCCCCACATCGCCGGCCTGACCGCCAGATTCAGCATAAAACGGCGTCGTGTCGAGCACGACCATGGCCTGCTGGCCCGCCTCAACACGCTGCACCGAAACGCCATCCACAAACAAGGCCAGCACCTTGCCGTGATCAGCCAGTTTTTCGTAACCGGTGAACGCAGTCTTCGGGCCGCTGTATTCAACAGTGGCCGCCATCTCGAACTTGCCTGCGGCGCGCGCAACGGATTTCTGCTTTTCCATCGCCGTATGAAAACCATCCTCGTCGAGGATGACATCGCGCTCACGGCAAATATCTGCAGTCAGATCAAGCGGAAAACCGTAAGTATCATAGAGCGTAAAAGCGGTTTTGCCATCGAGACGGCCCGGGTCTTTCGCCAGTGCCGCCTCGAGGATTTTCATGCCGTTATCGAGCGTCTCACCGAAACGCTCTTCCTCTTGCTTGAGCACCATCATCACGCGCTCTGCAGCCTCAGCCAACTCGGGGTAAGCCTCGCCCATTTCCTTCACTAGATCAGGCACCAATTTGTAGAAGAAGGGTTTGTTCTGACCGAGCTTGTTACCGTGTCGCAGCGCTCGGCGCACGATACGGCGCAGCACATAAGCACGACCCTCGCTGCCAGGGACGACACCATCGGTGACCAGGAAGGCACACGCACGAATGTGGTCGGCGATAACGCGCAATGAGGCATTACTTAGATCGTTGATGCCAGTTTCGCGTGCTGCTGCGCGTATCAGGCGATCAAACAGATCGATCTCGTAGTTGCTGTGTACATGCTGTAGTACGGCCGCAAGTCGCTCCAGACCCATGCCGGTATCAACGCAGGGCGCAGGCAGCGGTGTCAGGGTGTATTCGCCGGTCGCAGGATCGAGCTGGCGATCGAACTGCATGAACACGTTATTCCAGATTTCAATATAGCGATCACCGTCTTGGTCGGCACTACCAGGCGGGCCACCCCAGATATCCGGGCCGTGATCAAAAAAGATTTCAGAACAGGGACCACACGGGCCGGTCTCGGCCATCTGCCAAAAATTATCAGAAGCATACGGCGCGCCCTTGTTGTCACCGATGCGCACCACGCGCTCTGGCGGCAGGCCGATAACCTTGGTCCAGATGTCGTAGGCCTCATCATCTGTCTGGTATACGGTGGCCCAGAGTTTTTCTTTTGGTAGTCCGTAGACCTCGGTCAGTAATTCATACGCCCAGACCAGTGATTCTTTTTTAAAGTAGTCACCAAACGACCAGTTACCCAGCATCTCGAAGAAGGTGTGGTGGCGCGCGGTGTAGCCGACATTCTCAAGATCATTGTGCTTGCCACCGGCGCGCAGACAACGCTGAACGGATGCGGCGCGCACGTAGTCGCGCTTCTCGGTGCCGAGGAACACGTCTTTGAATTGCACCATGCCCGAGTTGGTGAACAGCAGCGTCGGGTCATTGCCCGGCACCAGACTCGATGAACGTACAACGGCATGTCCCTTCGATTCAAAGAAACGAAGAAATTTATCTCGGATGTCGGATGCTTTCATGATGCGTAATGAGGATGCGTTGCATTCGACGCAAGTACCGTCGAAAAGCTGCTGATTATACCCGCCGGGTGACGGACGCTCAGCGCGCCGCGCTAGTGGAAATCCGGTGCAATCAGGTCAAGACGGTCAGTGCAGATCGCGTCCACGCCCCAATCGAACAGCATGCGCGCCTGCCCGGGGTCATTCACGGTGTAACACATCAAGCCAAACCCGGCGCGCTTGACCGCCGCGGCCTGCGCCGCTGTCAGCAGATTGGCCTGCGCGTGTAATGAGACTGCACCAAGCTGACTGAGTTGCTCTTGCCAGTCGTGCGGGATTTGTTCGACCAGCAAGCCGCGCATACGATGCGGCGCCACCGCTTGTGCCGCCCGCAAGGCATCCACTGAAAACGACGACAGCAAAACTGCATCAGCCGGTAAACCCGCGCAGGCTTCGGCTACGCTGCGTCCGGTCGCTTGCTCGTGCCCTGGCAGCGGCTTGATCTCGACATTCATCCATAGCCCATGCTGCACACAAAACTGCGCCGCCTGCGTGAATAGTGGTACGCGCTCGCCGGCAAACTCGGGCGAGAACCATGCACCAGCATCGGCGGCGGTGAGCGACGCAAAAGTCTGATCAGCCACTGCGCCGCTGCCCGCTACCGTGCGACCCAGCTCGGTGTCATGCATCAGTACCAGCGTACCATCGATCAACATCATGACGTCAAATTCAACGCCGCGAAAACCATGCGCCAACCCGCAACGCAAAGCAGCCAGCGTATTTTCCGGTGCCAGTGTGCCGCCGCCGCGATGCGCAATGATCTTTGGGAATGACCACATCGACTAACTCCGTCCTTATTTATCACGCACCAAATTGAAAGGCGGCGCTACGGTAAAATGCGTGCTGAAATTTCACCCATTATCTTCCCTATCCATGAGCAATGACAGCGGCAGCGGTGCACCTAGCGCACCGTCGAATTTTTTGCGCGGCATTATCGAGGCTGACCAGCACAGCGGTAAGTATGCCGGTCGGGTCGATCAACAAGGCGCCGCGCTCCCCAGCGTCATTACGCGCTTTCCGCCCGAGCCCAACGGCTATTTGCATATCGGTCATGCGAAATCCATTTGCCTGAATTTTGGTTTAGCGCGCGACTATGGCGGTCGCTGCCATTTGCGCTTTGACGACACCAACCCCACCAAAGAAGAGCAGGAGTATGTCGACACTATTATCGATAGTGTCGAGTGGCTGGGTTTTTCATGGAAAGATGCCGAGGGCGAGCACAAGTATTTCGCAAGCGACCATTTTGATTTGATGTACGAGATGGCCGAGTGGCTAGTGAGTGCCGGCCATGCGTACGTAGATAGCCAAAGCGCGGAAGAGATGGCGGCTAATCGGGGTAGCTTCAGCGAACCGGGCAAGAACTCGCGCTTTCGTGATCGACCTGCTGAAGAGTCATTAGACCTGCTGCGAAAAATGAAGGCCGGCGTATTCAAAGATGGCGAGCATATTTTGCGCGCAAAAATTGATATGGCCTCGCCCAACATGAACATGCGCGATCCGGCGATTTATCGTATTCGTCACGCGCATCATCACCGTACCGGTGATACGTGGTGCATTTACCCGATGTACGACTACGCGCACCCGGTATCGGATGCGATTGAGCGCGTCTCACACTCGATCTGTACGCTCGAATTTCAAGATCACCGGCCTTTTTATGACTGGATTCTGGCGCGCTTGGCCGAAGGCAGATTTTTCCCGCAGCCACTTCCCGAACAATTTGAATTCGCGCGGCTCAATCTCACCTACGCCATCACCAGTAAACGTAAGTTACTGCAGTTAGTCGAAGAAAAAATCGTCGACGGCTGGGATGACCCGCGTATGCCGACGATTGTTGGCATACGCAGGCGTGGCTTCACACCTTCGGCGATACAACTGTTTGCTGAACGTATCGGTGTCGCTAAAGCCGATAGCTGGATCGACATGAGCGTGCTCGAAGGTGCGCTGCGTGATGATCTGGATCCGGTCGCGCCGCGCAGCGTGGCGGTGCTCAATCCGCTCAAGCTCATCATTGATAACTACCCCGAAGGCCACAGCGAGCCATGCAGCGCACCGGTGCATCCACATCATCCCGAGCGCGGCCAACGTCACTTCCCACTTTCGCGTGAGTTATGGATAGAGCGAGACGATTTCATGGAAGTACCCAGCAAAGGCTACTTCCGGCTCTTTCCGGGTAACCGGGTACGCCTGCGTTATGGCTTCGTCATTGAATGTACCGGCTGCGATAAAGATGCTGATGGCAACATCACTGCTGTGCATTGCACCTATTTTGCCGACAGCAAGAGCGGCACCGACGGCGCCAATAATTACAAGGTTAAAGGCAATATCCATTGGGTGTCTGCAGCGCATGCAGTCCCCGCCGAAGTACGGCTGTACGATCGCTTATTCAAAGACCCGCACCCCGATGCGGGCGGCAAAGACTTCAAGCAGGCACTCAACCCGGCGGCGAAAGTTGTGATACACGCCTACCTCGAACCTGGTGCCGAGCAAGCGAAGCCGGATGATCGTTTTCAGTTCGAGCGCCATGGCTATTTTGTTGCCGACCGGGTCGACTCTGCCCCCGGGCGCCCGGTCTTCAACCGTATCGTGACGCTGAAGGATAGCTGGGTCGGCTAAATGCCGGCCATTAAACAACGCATGACAACGCATAAGCTGGTCTTCGTTGACCTTGAAACCACGGGCGCCAACCCGGTGGTTGATCGCATTACGGAAATCGGGATCGTGGAAGTCGACAGCGAGGGCGTAGCCAATCGCTGGTCTACCCTTGTTAACCCCGGGTTGCCCATACCCGCCTTCATTCAAAGCCTGACCGGCATTAGCAACGACATGGTGCGTACAGCGCCGACGTTTACTGAGTTGGCACCAGCGCTCTATGAGCGCCTGCAGGGTGCATTATTCATCGCGCATAACGCGCGATTTGATTACGGTTTTCTACGCAATGCGTTTGACCAGCTTGGGCTCAGCTTCAAGCCGGATGTGTTGTGTACCGTGAAGCTGTCGCGTGCGCTGTATCCGCAGGAGCGCAAGCACAATCTCGACACCTTGGTCGCACGACATCAGTTGAAAGCAGATACGCGGCACCGCGCACTCGCCGATGCGGATTTGCTGTGGCAGCTGTGGCAAAAACTGCGCGACACCTTTCCGGTTGAAACATTTGAAGCGGCGCTCGGCAAGCTGCTGCAGCGACCAAGCCTGCCATCGCACTTGCCGAGCAATGCGGTAGACGATATTCCGGATACGCCCGGCGTGTATCTGTTCTATGGCGAGAATGGCATACCGCTGTATGTGGGCAAAAGCGTGCGCTTGCGTCATCGTGTGCTGTCACACTTCAACGCCGACCATAAAGAATACAAAGAGATGCGGCTGTCGCAGCAGCTGCATCGTATTGAGGTGCGCAAGACTGCGGGCGAGATCGGCGCGCTGTTACTCGAAGCACGCTTGATCAAGGAACTGCAGCCGGTACATAACCGGCTACTGCGGCGGCAAGGTGATCTATGCGCATGGCAGCTGCGCGAAAATGAACAAGGTCAGTTAATGCCAGTGCTCACCCACGCCAACGAGCAGGATTTTGGCCGTGCTGATCGTTTATTCGGGCTTTTCTCTGGCAAGCGCAAAGCCGAGAGTGCGTTACGGTCGCTCGCTGAATCACACCAACTCTGCCTGGTTCAGATCGGGCTGGAGCGCCGCAGCGGCACACAGAAACCCTGCTTTAATTGGCAACTCAAGCAATGTAACGGCGTCTGCGTAGGCAAAGAACCGGAGTCGTTTCATCGCGCGCGCATGGAAGCCGCACTGGCCAAGTTACGCGTCGATACCTGGCCGTATGCAGAGGCCGTAGGAATCATCGAGCGCGGCACTGAACGCACCGATGTTCATGTTGTTAACAACTGGTGCTATCTTGGCACTGCGCATAGCGACGATGAAGTGCATGATTTGCTGGAGCAATCACCCGCGCGGCCCGCATTCGACCTCGATACTTACAAAATTCTGCATCGTGCATTAGCAAACAAACAGCTTCCAGTCCGATTGCTACACCGGCAACATCGCTAACGCACATGCAATCAGCGCATTTACGCTGCAACAATAGTCTTTGCTGAAATATAATCTCCGGTACGTAAGCGACCGAGTTACTGCCCCGGCCAAGCTACATCGACTGTGGGCCCAACCCGGCTTTCTACGCTACTCAAAGGTCAGCGCCACTGCACTCAACGGCAGTGTAGATTGAAGTTGACCCTAGTCAAAAATTTTCAGGTCGTGATTGCTAGCATGAAGCGCTTTGGTGTTCAGCTTCCGTATTGCGCGCTCAGCACGATCGGTGAACGTTTTTTCATTGAAGGTCCCTACGGAGAACAATAATGAGTGAAGTTGTTATCGTCGCCGCCGCGCGCACTGCGGTCGGAAAATTCGGCGGCACGATCGCCAAAACACCCGCTTCAGAACTCGGCGCACATGTGATCAAAGGTCTGGTCGCTAAAACAGGTATCGACCCCGCGTTGATCAGTGAAGTGCTGATGGGTCAGGTGTTGACTGCCGGTGTGGGACAAAACGCCGCGCGTCAGGCGGTGATCAAAGCGGGTTTGCCGGATATGGTGCCTGCCATGACGATCAATAAAGTGTGCGGTAGCGGACTGAAAGCCACGCATCTTGCCGCACAAGCGATTTTGTGCGGTGATGCCGACATCGTGATCGCGGGTGGGCAGGAAAATATGAGCGCCTCGCCGCACGTACTGAATAACTCGCGTGATGGCTTTCGTATGGGCGATACCAAGCTGGTCGACACCATGATTGTTGACGGGCTATGGGATGTCTATAACCAGTACCACATGGGCATTACCGCAGAAAACGTCGCCAAGAAATTCAATGTCTCTCGCGCCGAGCAAGACGAGTTTGCAGTAGCCTCACAAAATAAAGCAGAAGCGGCGCAAAAAGCAGGCAAGTTCAACGATGAGATTCTGCCGTTTGAAATCGCCAGCAAAAAAGGCACCATCGTGTTTGATAGCGATGAGTACATCAAAGCGGGAACGACGCTGGAATCTTTAGCCGGTTTACGTCCTGCCTTCAACAAAGAAGGCACTGTGACTGCTGGTAACGCCTCAGGTCTGAATGATGGCGCCGCCGCAGTAATGATGATGTCGGCACAAAAGGCGCAGCAATTGGGCTTAAAGCCACTGGCAAAAATCAAAGCCTATGCTTCTGCCGGTCTCGACCCCACCATCATGGGCATGGGTCCGGTACCCGCCAGCCAGCGCTGCTTGCAAAAAGCGGGTTGGACGCATAAAGATCTTGATCTGATGGAGATTAACGAAGCGTTTGCGGCGCAAGCGATTGCCGTTAACAAGGAAATGGGCTGGGACACCAGCAAGATCAATGTCAATGGCGGTGCGATTGCTATCGGACACCCGATTGGTGCTTCGGGTTGTCGCGTGCTCGTGACCCTGATCCACGAGATGATCCGCCGTGATGTAAAGCGTGGCCTGGCCAGCCTCTGTATCGGCGGCGGCATGGGCGTGGCATTGGCAATCGAGCGCTGATCTGTCGGCGAACAAGCATCGCAAATAAAGGGAGAACAACATGAGCAGAGTGACACTGGTAACCGGCGGTATGGGCGGCCTCGGCGAGGCGATTTGCATCAAGATGGCCAACATGGGCTATGCGGTGGCGACTACCTACTCGCCCGGCAATACCAAAGCCGAAGCATGGCTGACCGAGATGAAAGAAAAAGGCTACAACTTCCGCGCATACGCCTGCGATGTCGCCGATTTCGATGCAGCGCAGGCCTGTGTCGCACAAATCGTCAAAGACATGGGTCCGATCGATGTGCTGGTCAATAACGCCGGTATCACGCGTGACATGACCTTCAAGAAAATGGATAAGGTGAATTGGGACACGGTGATGAAGACCAACCTTGACTCCGTGTTCAACATGACCAAGCCGGTCTGCGATGGCATGGTTGAACGCGGCTGGGGCCGCATCATCAATATCTCGTCGGTCAACGGCCAGAAAGGTGCGTTTGGTCAGACCAATTACTCAGCCGCCAAAGCCGGTATGCACGGTTTCTCCAAAGCCTTGGCCTATGAAGTCGCACGCAAGGGTGTAACAGTCAATACGATTTCACCCGGCTATATCGGCACCAAGATGGTCACTGCGATCGCTCCTGAAGTACTCGAGACCAAGATCCTTCCGCAAATCCCCATGGGTCGTCTTGGCAAGCCGGAAGAGGTCGCGGGTCTGGTGGCGTATCTTGCTTCGGAAGAGGCCGCGTTTGTCACCGGTGCCAATATCGCTATCAACGGCGGTCAGCACATGCAGTAAGCATTGCGGTAAGCATTGCTGCAAGTTTTGCGCGTGGAACGGCACAAGCCGGGTTGTCGCTGGCAGGCAAATCAGCGATAATCCGGCCCGCATTGCCGGCTTGTTCGGCGTGCATCTGCCTCGGTGGTGGAACTGGTAGACGCGCCGGACTCAAAATCCGGTTCCGAAAGGAGTGTCGGTTCGATTCCGACCCGAGGCACCACCCTATTTCGCTGTAACCCTCTACGTAGTTTCTGATGCCGGCCAGTTACTTCGCTGGCTCTGGCGTGGCCGGCGCGGCCACTGATACGCTCACTGGCTCGATACCAGGCGATGCCTCACTGGATGCCGCCGCCGGTGCCGGCTCGGTAACTGCCGGGGATGCAGGCTCAGCCGTTGGCGTCGCCTCTGCCGCTGCGGCCGGCTCGGCAGAGGCTGGCTCAGCCGCTGCCGCCTCGGCAGCAGGCGCAGCAGCAGCAGACGGTGCTGCAGTTGTGTCAGCCGCTGCGTCTTTCGGTGGTTCTTCTTTACGCGGCGCAGGTGGCTTGGGATCGCGTCGCGACATCGCCATCATGACCGTTGCCAGCAGCGCCAGTACCGACATCATGATGATGACGGAAATCGGTATCGCAACGATTAGCGCGAGGTAGGCGAATATCGCGATAATCACCAACGGTAGCAGCGCCAACTCAGCCACAAACACAAACGGCGTGACGAACGCCGACATGAGCAAAATCAGGCTGACCCATTCGGTCGCAAAATCCCTGCTACCCATACCATGCGCCCCGTAGGCGAGAAACAGCAGCCCGATCGGGAACCGGACCCACCATTGTCCCCAGAAATGACGGCTTGCGCGCCGCGCATTACTCCAGTAGCGATATTTTTCTTCAAGCGCTTCGGGAGTCCATTCCCAGCGCTTGGATCTCACCAGATCAAGTCCGGAAGAAAACGTCCAAAACAAGACACCATAGAACCAGATCACTGCCGGTAACAACCAGCCGCGCTCACCCCCGCCATTACTAAAGGCATACTGAAATTGAACCAGCATCGGCGTGCCGAGCGTTACAAACGATGGAATCGCAGCCGCATGCACACGCTCCTGCATGCTCACCGGCACCCAGTCTCCATTTACGCCAGGTTCTTTTTTCATTGCGAAGGTGGATTCCTGAGAAAGCGTTTACGAATCTCGGATGCAGAGATCGCCAACACAACAGCCAGCACGATCACCACGCCGATCGCTCCCGCCAAAGAGAACGTCTCGACCAGCCAACCGAGTAATGCCAATAGCAACACACCCGGGACAACGATCAGCACCAACATCAGCGGCTCACTCCAGCACCACAAATTCAGCAGCGCAAGCAGTGCCACTGCGAACAACCAGTGCGCAGGTAATTGCAGCGCGTTCAAGACAATAGCCCAATAGAGCGCCGCAATCAGAGCGGTTGCCAGCGGCGCACGAATCAGCGGGCTTGCAGCCCAACGCCACTCCAGCGCGACGGGGATGTGGGAAACCGGGTTCGGCAGCGAGGGCACCACCAGCGCACTGTCGCGACGCCAGCGCCGCTGACCACGTTGCTCTCTCCAGCGGCGCCATAGCGTCGTCAGCACGACAATACCGAGCGTCAGCACACCAATCTCGACCCAATTGCGGACTAATCCCGTGATGTAGGCGATCACGGCAATAGTGATCAAGGCGCATGCGCTGAAAATCCGGCGAAGTCGGCGGCGCCCCGGAGATTCCGAGTTGCCTTCCCAGTTCGTTTCCTCGCCGCGCTGCTGCGTCATCCGGTGCCCTTGCCATAAGCCCACCCGCAGGGCACTGACTTACGTGCTCGCGAGGCTGTTCGGTGTCGGGTCAGAATTCTAGCATTTTGATTCCAAAAGGAAACTTGTCATTCAAATTCGCACGCCGATTCGATAGCTGCGGGCGCCGATTCAGCAGCAGCATGATGAATGGCAAAGCCGCCTGGTGGTTGACGTAGATTGACCAGTAAAGACAGAAACCGTCTTTAACACCAAGAATTGTCACATGACGAACGCGAAAGCGATAAACGAACAGCGGATAAATCACCGTCGACTTCGACTTATCCCGCTTGAATTCGTTCGATCTCCCGTAGCAGCATCAAAGCTGCACACGAGGAAGCAGTAGTCGACCATAACAAATAACTCAAATTCGATAATCGAACTGCTGCTGTCTCCGCGAATGGGTGGCACAAAGCTTGCCAAATTACGCGATCCACACCGTGGATTTATAGGCCATTCGTCATCTGAAAAAGGAGTCTCCAATGAACAGCCCTGTTCGAAAACACACTAGACCTGCGCAGCAAGGTTTCACGCTGATTGAATTGATGATTGTGGTTGCAATCATCGGTATTTTGGCTGCCGTTGGCATTCCTGCCTATCAGGACTACACCTCTCGCGCGCGTGTCGCCGAGGGACCAAGCCTGGCGACGCCGGCAATGACCGCATTAGGCATTGCGTGCAGCGACGGCACTTTAGCGCAGCGGGCAGCGGCACTTAGTCATGATGATTTGGGTCTACCCGCTGCCGGGCAAATAACCGGGCGCCACGTAGCGAGCATCACAGTCGCCGGTACCAGCGCAACAACTGCAACAGTAACTGTCGCTTATAACGGCACCATTCCTAACGTCCCGGATGCAAGCACCGTTGTGTATACCGGCACATGCAACCAGGCAGGCGGCATGACTTGGGGTGTGGCCGGCACCATACCTCCACGCTTCCTGCCAAAAGTCTGATGATGCAGGATACCTCTTTGGTTAGTGCCAGCTACCTTGGCAAAAAAATGGATATCAAGTAGCGTCACACTCATCGCTGCAGAATCAAAAGGGGAGCCTGGGCTCCCCTTCTTTTTTTACACTGCTTTTTGGTTTTGGTATTTTCTATTTAGATGGTTTTCTGTTTCATGAAGGCAGGAGCAGCTTTACATCACAACATCGCTTTCAGCAAACGACCCATCTCGGAGGGGTTACGCGTGACCTTGATGCCGCATGCCTCCATGATTTGCAGCTTAGCTTCCGCGGTGTCGGCACCGCCCGAGATCAATGCACCGGCGTGACCCATCCGCTTGCCCGGTGGCGCGGTCACGCCTGCAATAAAGCCGACTACAGGCTTTTTCATGTGGTCTTTGATCCAATACGATGCATTCGCCTCGTCCGGGCCGCCAATCTCGCCGATCATGATCACGGCGTCGGTATCAGGATCGTCATTAAACATTTGCATAATGTCGATATGCTTCAAACCATTGATCGGATCACCGCCAATTCCCACAGCAGATGATTGCCCCAAACCGAGCGCAGTTAACTGACCAACAGCTTCATACGTCAGCGTACCGGAGCGTGACACCACACCGATGCGACCTTTCTTGTGAATATGGCCTGGCATAATGCCGATCTTGATCTCATCGGGAGTAATCAGGCCTGGGCAGTTCGGACCCAGTAACAAGGTCTTGCTACCTGCTTTGCGCATCTTGTCTTTGAGTGCGAGCATATCGCGCACCGGAATGCCCTCGGTAATACAAATTGTCAAATCTAAGTCTGCCTCGACCGCTTCCCAAATCGCATCTGCGGCGCCAGCAGGCGGCACGTAGATCACGGAAACTGTGGCGCCAGTCGCCTGCTTGGCTTCTCGCACGTTGGCGAAAATCGGAATGCCTTCGAAATCCTCGCCGGCTTTTTTCGGATTGACGCCAGCGACAAAGCACTGCTTGCCATTGGCATAGTCACGGCACATGCGCGTATGAAATTGCCCAGTCTTGCCGGTGATACCCTGCGTAATTACCTTGGTGTGTTGGTTGATCAGGATCGACATTGCGATGCTTCCTCGTGATGGATTATGCGTTGGCCGCGGCAACAACTTTTTTCGCTGCCTCTTCCATAGTGTCTGCAGAGATAATCGGCAAGCCTGAGTCCGCCAGCATTTTTTTGCCAAGGTCTTCGTTTGTGCCCTTCATACGTACGACCAGCGGTACCGATAACTTGACGGCGCGTGAGGCAGTGACCACACCCTCAGCGATCACATCGCAGCGCATGATGCCGCCAAAAATATTCACCAGAATCGCTTTCAGCCCGGGATGCTGCAGCATGATCTTGAAAGCTTCGGTTACTTTTTCTGCAGTTGCGCCACCGCCGACATCAAGAAAGTTCGCAGGTTCACCGTCGAACAATTTGATGGTATCCATGGTGGCCATCGCCAAACCGGCACCGTTTACCAGGCAGCCGATATTGCCATCAAGCGAGATGTACGCCAGATCATGCTTGGACGCCTCAATCTCAGCCGGGTCTTCTTCGTCCAGATCACGATACGCCATGATCTCAGGATGACGGAATAAAGCGTTGGCATCAAAATTGAATTTCGCATCAAGCGCAATGACTCTGCCATCACCGGTGAGTATCAGTGGATTGATCTCGGCAAGCGAGGCGTCGGTCTCCCAATACGCTTTATATAATCCTTGAAGCAAGGTTCTGGCTTGTGCGATAGACGCAGCCGGCACACCGATTTTGGCAGCGATGTCATCAGCCTCTGCATCTTTAAGACCCGTAGTCGGGTCGATCGCTATTTTGTGAATTTTTTCCGGATGGGATGCGGCGACTTCTTCAATGTCCATGCCGCCCTCGCTTGATGCCATCAGCACCACACGCTGTGAGACGCGGTCGGTCACCATCGACACATACAGCTCTTTTTTTATGTCGGCACCCTCTTCAATGAGAAGCCGCCGAACCTTCTGACCTGCGGGCCCGGTCTGGTGCGTGACCAATTGCATGCCGAGGATACTGCTTGCGTACTGACGCACCTCGTCCAGAGATTTTGCGACTTTTACCCCGCCACCCTTGCCGCGTCCGCCGGCATGAATCTGAGCCTTCACTACCCAGACAGCGCCACCCAACGTCTGCGCCGCGGAGACCGCTTCTTCCACACTCATGCATGGGATTCCGCGCGGTACTGCAACGCCATACTTATTCAGGATTTCTTTACCTTGGTACTCATGAATCTTCATACCGCATGTCCTTTGAAGCCGATCGATAAGAATCTTGGAGGTATCAGGATGGATCGTGTGGCTTTATCACCCACCTGGGGTAGTACTTGGCCACTGCGGGTCCATCGCGTCGCAATGCCCGGCAACGATCCAATTGAAACGGCGGCTGACTTTGCTCGTCGTCGGGCTGACCATCTCGGGTTGGGACCACGTCACCAGCAAAAGCCTGAATGGTGGCGGTCGGCAAGATGCCGGCAAGCTCGGTCAGGTGGGTACATCCACCGATGCCGCCAAGTCGCTCGCGCAGCGCATGCCGAAAGCCTCTTGCCAAATTTAGCCCGATCAATTGACGGTATACCTCGGGAAAGCTGTCGCAATGTCCGGGATAAGGCGTCGCATCTGAGGCGGCAACCGCATCAACAATGTTCAGCGCGGTATCGACCGTCACCCGTAGCCATAAATCATGTACTGGCTCACCTGCGGCGCGACTGCCTGAGGCAAGTACGATAGGCCGAGGCTTGGTATCGGTCAGACGGGCTTCGATATCCCACAAACCGTCATCGCGCTCGAATGCCTGCGCGGACATACTGCGCAAATGCCGCGTCGTACGAGAGGATTTGGGGGCAGGCAAAGGCATAGAGGCGAGGCGCAGCGGCTGGCACTGGCGCGCTCAAATTCAATTGGAAAATTTGCCGCAGTTTCCGCAAAGCGAAGCGCTTTTGCAGAGCATTAAAACCGTGCAAGTTTAACATGGCGCTGCGCCGGTTAGCGCAGATTGGGCGCAGTATGCGCCGCGTGTGTGGGCTTTATCCATCGGCGCCATCTCGCTGAGCGGCACGGCGCATCACGGCACGAATCGCGGTGTAGGAAAAGCCGCGTTGTTGCAGAAACCGCTGCTGACGGGCGACATCGGCCGGGTTATCCGCTGCAACGCCAAACTTCCGCTGCCAAATTAGCCAAGCACGCTCATCCTCGTCCGACAGTAGTTGTTGTTTCACCTCAACCACAAGACCCTCGTCCAGACCGTGGCTGTGTAATTCGGACAGCACGCGCGCATTACCGAAACGAGCCGCACGTCGGTGCGCAAGCGACTCTGCAAATCGCGACTGCGACAAAAATTTTTGTGCTTCTAACCAATCAAGCACAGCGTTGATATCGTCACCCTCTTCGGCATGGCGCATCAGCTTGCGTGCCAGCTCTTGTCGGCTGTGCTCACGCGCCGAGAGGTAACGTAAAGCACGCGCTTTCAGGCTCGGCTTATTGGTCGGCATGACCGTAGCAGCAGTGAGCAGCCTGCTGAAAGGAAGGGGAATAAAGAACACAAAACAAATCGGGCGAGGCCAGCTGCCTGACCTCACCCGATTTAATCAAGAACAGATGTTGCAACTGAAACGGTAACTGAATCGAATCACTCTTCCGCTGCAGCTTTCGCCTTACGCCCGCTAGCGGTGGGCGTCTCTGTTGCCGTTGGCGGTAGGGTCTGTGCAGGCGGTAATTCAGGTACGCCGAGGTGGGCGCGAACCTTGTTTTCGATCTCCCGCGCCAACTCTGGTCGCTCTTTCAGATAAGTACGTGCGTTATCTTTGCCTTGACCAATACGCTCACCGTTGTAACTGTACCAGGCACCCGATTTATCAACAATCTTGGCTTCCACGCCGAGATCGATGATCTCACCTTCGCGCGAGGTGCCTTCACCGTACAGAATATCGAAGTGCGCTTCTCTGAATGGCGGCGCGACCTTATTCTTTACAACCTTGACCTTGGTCTCGTTGCCGATCACTTCATCAGCGGACTTGATAGAGCCGGTACGGCGAATGTCCATGCGCACCGAGGCATAAAACTTCAGCGCGTTACCACCGGTGGTGGTCTCTGGATTACCGAACATGACGCCAATTTTCATGCGGATCTGGTTGATGAAAATCACCATGGTATTGGTGCGGCTGATGGAGCCGGTCAGCTTGCGTAGCGCTTGCGACATCAGGCGCGCCTGCAAACCGGGCAGCGAATCGCCCATATCGCCCTCGATTTCGGCACGTGGCGTCAGCGCTGCCACCGAGTCGATCACCACCAGATCAACCGCGCCGGAACGAACCAGCGCATCGGTAATCTCGAGCGCCTGCTCACCGGTATCCGGTTGGGAGATCAGCAAGTCCTCAAGATTGACACCCAGCTTTTGCGCGTACACCGTGTCGAGCGCGTGCTCGGCGTCGATAAAGGCACAGGTCCCGCCAAGCTTTTGCATTTCAGCGATAACTTGCAGGGTCATGGTGGTTTTACCGGAAGATTCCGGACCATAAATCTCGATCACCCGACCGCGCGGCAAGCCGCCCACACCCAAGGCGACATCCAGCCCGAGCGAGCCGGTGGATACCACCTGCACTTCCTCGGCAACCGCGCCATCCATGCGCATGACCGAGCCCTTGCCGAACTGCTTTTCGATCTGCGCCAGCGCTGCGCCCAGCGCCTTGGCCTTCTCGGTATTCCCTAATTTCTTGTCGTCCATGCTTGCTCTCTCAGTGCGGTGGAAACTGGACAGTACTGTATAAAACTCCAGTAGAAAGTGCAAGCAAATTTTTCCTGAGCTTATCGGATTGGCAAGAGCCTCCAAATCTCGCGACTCTGCTTGGTTGCTGGCAACTTCCAAACCCAATAGACTGAGCCACGCAGATACTGATTCGATATCTTTACCGACCCTTTGCAACCGCTATGCGCATCCTGCTTGCCGAAGATGACAGTGTGCTGGCCGATGGACTGACGCGCTCGCTACGACAGTCCGGCTATGTCACCGACTGCGTCAATAACGGCGAGGCGGCCGACAGCGCGTTGTCGACACAAGATTTCGATTTGCTGATTCTCGATCTGGATCTGCCAAAAATGCCGGGGCTCGAGGTGCTTCGGCGCTTGCGTGCGCGTGAGTCGCTGTTACCCGTATTGATTTTGACTGCGAACGACTCGGTCGATCAGCGCGTGAAAGGGCTCGACCTTGGTGCCGACGACTACATGGCCAAGCCATTCGCGCTGTCAGAGCTCGAGGCGCGCGTCAGGGCGTTGACCCGTCGTGGCGTCGGCGGTGGTCCGACCGTGATCCGGCACGGCCCGCTGTCATTCGATCAAGTAGGCCGCATCGCCTACCTCAATGATCAAATGATTGACCTTTCCGCCCGCGAGCTCGGCTTGCTTGAAGTACTGCTGAAGCGCAGCGGTCGTCTGGTATCAAAAGAGCAGCTGGTCGATCACCTGTGCGAGTGGGGCGAGGAAGTCAGCAACAATGCAATCGAGGTTTATGTGCACAGACTGCGCAAGAAAATCGAAAGCGACGGTGTTCGTATCGCCACCGTGCGCGGCCTCGGCTACTGCCTGGAAAAATTCAATGCCGCCACGCTAGCGGCGAATGACACTGGCCACGCCTGAATCGCACCGTGCAAGCCGATCAGGCGAAAGCGCCCGTCGCGCACACTACACCGGCAACCAAGCAGCAGGCCAGTCCGCGCTCTCTGTTCGGCGACATCCTCGATTGGTTACTCATGCCGCTACTGTTGCTGTGGCCGCTCTCGATTGGCGTCACCTATCTGGCTGCAAAATCGATCGCTAACGAACCATTTGATCGCTCGCTGGAAGATCGCGTTACCGTACTCGCGCAGCAAGTGAAAGAGATGAACGGTGAGCTCAGCGCGCAGTTACCTTTCGCAGCGCGCGACATACTACGCGCTGATGATGTTGATAATGTTTACTTTCATATCAGCGGACCAAAGCATGAGTTGATTGCAGGTGATAGCGACGTTCCATTACCAGAGGACGAGGAAGCGCCAGTACCATGGGCAGTCATGATGCGCGATGCGCAGATGCGAAATGCCGAGGTGCGCATTGCATACACTTACGTAAATCTGCAGCCTGGCAGCAACCCCGAGCAAGCTGCTGCGGCACCGCGCTATGCGCTGGTGCAAATGGCCGAGACCACCGAGAAGCGGCGCATTCTCGCCAACCAAATTATCAAGGGCGTGATACTGCCAGAATTCATTATTCTGCCGATCGCGATTGCATTGTTATGGTTTGCACTGTCGCGCGGCTTGTCGCCCTTAACTACGCTACAAGAAAGTATTCGTGCGCGGCGACCCGATGATTTATCACCCATCGACTCGCGCAGTGTGCCCGAAGAAATCTCGCCATTGGTACGCTCGTTAAACGAGATGCTGGCGCGACTGGCGCAGAGCATTCAGTCGCAAAAGCGATTTATCGCTGACGCCGCCCATCAGATGAAAACACCCCTCGCGGGAATGCGCATGCAATCCGAGCTGGCGCTGCGTCAAGATGCACGCGAAGAGATTCAGCGCTCGCTGGAGCAACTCGCGAAAAGCTCGGCCTCAGCGACCCGCCTGGTCAATCAGCTTCTGGCGCTTGCGCGCGCTGAGAATGATTCACCGCACTCAACACCGCTGCAAAGTATTGAGTTAGCGCTGCTGGCACGCAGTACGGTGCACGATTGGTTTGGTATCGCACAAGCACGCGAGATCGACTTGGGATTCGAGGCGGATGAGCCGAATCTTGTCATCAATGGCAACGCAACCATGCTGCGTGAGCTGCTGAATAACTTGATCGACAATGCACTGCGCTACACGCAGTCGCATGGTAGCGTGACAGTCAGAGTCCGTCGCGATCAGCCGCGTGCCTTGGCAATTATCGAAGTAGAAGACAATGGTCCGGGTATTGCAGCATCCGAGCGCGATTTGGTATTTGATCGCTTTTACCGAATCCTTGGCAGCGAGAGCGAAGGCAGCGGTTTGGGCCTGGCCATTGTGCGTGAGATCGCGCTACGGCATGATGCCGAGGTTGATATCTTCAACAACCCGCGCAGCTCAGACCCGCGATTTCCGGGGAGTCTTTTCCGTATCAGCTTTCGATTACCTACCAAAGCCACGGGCGATTACAGCGAATGAGTAGCGGCCATGAACATCGCTGGCGCAGGGTGCAAGCGCTGACGCTTGGCCTGCTGGTGATCTGGTTGCTAACCACCATCGCGGTCGTGGTATTTGCGCGCCCGCTATCCACGATATCGCTCTGGGGCTGGCCGCTGCACTATTACTTCGCCTCGCAAGGTGCGACCTTGGTCTATCTTGCGATTGTCGGCATCTACGCCTGGGTCATGCAAAGAATTGAGGCAAGCGAACATCGCCCCACCGAGCATGAGCGCTGATCTATTGTCTCGCCCGCTGCGGCGCTATTTCTGGTTGTACACCGCAGGCTTCTGCGCGCTGCTCGCTTCACTCGCTATTCTCGAGCATGAAGGTTTTCCGCGCTTCTGGTTGGGGTACTTGTTCTTGTTCACCACGATCGTGGTGTACGCGGCAATCGGTGTGTTCAGTCGTACCTCGGATCTCGATGAATACTATGTTGCCGGCCGGCGCATCCCGCCCGTATTCAATGGCATGGCGACTGCGGCAGACTGGATCTCTACCGCGAGTTTCATCGGACTAGCGGGTGGCTTGTACCTGCACGGTTTCGATGGCCTGGCCTATATCCTCGGCTGGACCGGCGGCTTTTGCCTGATCGCGCTACTGATTGCGCCCTACTTGCGGCGCTTGGGTCAGTATACGGTGCCGGATTACCTGGCAGCACGCTACGCTGGCACCGACGGCGCAGGCGCAGTGCGCGCGATTGCTGTAATCGCTACGCTGATCATTTCTTTTACCTATGTGGTGGCGCAAATCTATGGCGTCGGCCTGATCACTTCGCGCTTTACCGGGATTGATTTTTCGGTGGGTATTTTTCTGGGCTTGGCGAGCATTTTAGTGTGCTCGTTTCTGGGTGGCATGCGCGCGATCACCTGGACCCAAATCGCACAGTATGTAATCGTGATCATTGCGTTCATGATCCCGGTATCCTGGCTGGCACTCAAGCAAACCGGCATACCGCTGCCGCAAATTGCCTATGGCACTGCACTTGAACGGCTCGCCAAGCAAGAACAGTCGCTCACTGAGAAAGACAGTGAGCAACAAGTACGCAAGATGTATCTGAAGCGCGCACAATTACTTGAAGCGAAAATCGCATCACTGCCAAGTTCGTGGAACGCAGGACGCGCCGAGGCGCGCAAACGATTACAAGAACTGCAAACCAGTAACGCCTCGCTCATCGACATCAAAGCAGCAAATCGCGCATTAGCCGACTACCCCAAAAGCCCGGACGCCGCGCGTCGGTTGTGGGAAAGACAGCGCGAAGAGGCCTTGGCGCGAGCACAACCGCTACAGCCGCATGCGCAAGCATTTGCCGGTAGTGCGCAAGTCTCATCAGACATTCAACGTAATAATTTTCTGGCGCTGGTATTCTGTTTGATGCTCGGTACTGCTGCTTTACCGCATGTACTGGTGCGCTCTTCCACTACGCGTTCAGTACCAGAGGCGCGCAGCTCAGTATTTTGGGCGCTTGCATTTATTTTGTTGCTCTACACCGCGCTACCTGCGCTGGCGGTGCTGGTCAAGTACGAAATCATTACTACTTTGGTGGGAAGCGACTATGCGAATTTGCCGTCGTGGGTGAGTTACTGGGCTGGCATCGATCGTGACAAGCCGATGATCAGCATTAGCGATATCAATGCCGACGGCTTGGTGCAGTTCGGCGAAATACTGATCGACGGCGACATGATTGTGTTGGCCACTCCGGAAATCGCCGGGCTGCCGTATGTGATGTCAGCACTGATCGCCGCAGGTGCATTGGCCGCAGCCTTATCCACTGCCGATGGCTTGCTACTGACGATTGCCAGCGCGCTCTCGCATGACACCTATTTCAAGATGATCAACCCAAGAGCCTCGCCGCAGCGCCGCGTGACCGCCTCCAAACTTCTGCTGCTAGTGGTCGCACTGCTGGCGGCGTATGTGGCGTCATTTCGCTCGGGCGATATTCTGTCGATGGTGAGTGCCGCGTTCTCACTGGCGGCCTCAACACTATTTCCTGCACTGGTTTTGGGCATTTTCTGGAAACGCGCGAACCAACAAGGGGCAATCGCCGGTATGTTGGTCGGATTCTTGGTGTGCGTGATCTATTTGGTGCAAACCAGTCCGACGTTTGGCGGCAGCGCGGCTAATCAGTGGTTTCACATTGCATCGGTATCGGCGGGTATCTTCGGCGTGCCCGCAGGCTTCACCGCGATGGTGATCGTCACCCTACTGACGCCGGCGCCGAGCGAACGGCAAATGGCGATGCTCGATCAACTACGCTCACCCTGAATCGCAGTTCATTGGCATGCTTCTTGATTGTCCGACCCGACTATTCATGATCAGGGTGCGGCGGCAATGGCCGGGTTTTTCAACGAGATGTTTGATGACAGCGGCGCAATAACGCGTTCGCACTATGAGGGCTTTGACCGCTGGTTATCTGAGCAGCCGGCTGATATCGTCGCGCGCAAACGCGTAGAAGCCGATCTGATGTTTCGCCGCGTCGGTATTACTTTCGCTGTTTACGGCAGCGAAGCAGGCACTGAACGTCTGATCCCCTTCGATATTATTCCTCGCATCATCCCCGCTGCCGAATGGGAGACGCTGCATCAGGGCCTGCGCCAGCGCGTGCAAGCGCTTAATCTGTTCATCCACGATATCTATCACGAACAAACCATCGTTAGTGCTGGCGTGATACCGGCTGAGCAAGTGTTTCGAAATGCGCAGTACCGGCCCGAGATGCAGGGCATCACTGTACCGAGTGATATCTATGCACACATCGCCGGCATCGATATTGTGCGCGCGGGTGAAGGTGAATTCTACGTACTTGAAGATAACTTGCGTGTGCCCTCCGGCGTTTCATACATGCTGGAAGACCGCAAGATGATGATGCGCCTGTTTCCTGAATTATTCGCGCGTCACAAAGTAGCACCGGTCGCGCATTACCCTGATCTACTGCTCGATATGCTGCGCTCGGTTGCCCCGCAAGGCGTGGACGACCCCACCGTGGTGTTGATGACGCCGGGGATGTACAACTCGGCATATTTCGAGCATGCGTTTCTGGCGCAGCAGATGGGAATAGAACTGGTCGAGGGGCAAGATCTTTTTGTGGATGACGGCTATGTCTTCATGCGTACTACGCGCGGGCCTCAGCGTGTTGATGTGATCTATCGACGCATCGACGATGACTTTCTTGATCCGCTGGTATTTCGATCAGATTCATCACTTGGTGTGCCGGGGCTGCTGTCGGTATACCGAGCCGGCCGTGTCACGCTATCGAATGCTATCGGCACCGGCGTTGCCGATGATAAGTCGATCTACCCCTTCGTCCCCGACATGATTCGTTTCTATCTGTCGGAAGAACCGATTCTGAATAACGTACCGACCTGGCAGTGCAGAAAAAAAGATGATCTGCAGTACACCCTTGATCATCTGGATCAACTGGTCGTGAAAGAGGTCCATGGCGCAGGTGGCTACGGCATGCTGGTTGGCCCTGCATCGACACGCGCTGAGATTGCCGATTTTCGGCAACGACTGATCACCAAGCCCGAGGGCTATATCGCCCAGCCAACGCTTGCGCTATCTGTTTGCCCGACCTATGTTGAGTCAGGGATTGCGCCGCGCCATATCGATTTACGCCCGTTTGTCTTATCCGGCAAAACCGTCACTATGGTGCCGGGTGGCCTCACCCGCGTGGCGCTGAAAGAAGGCTCGTTGGTCGTTAACTCTTCACAAGGTGGTGGCACCAAAGACACTTGGGTATTGGAGCGATGACATGCTAAGCCGCACAGCCGATCATTTATTCTGGATGGCCCGTTACACAGAGCGCGCAGACAATCGCGCTTGCGCGATTGCGGCGCAGGCTAACGTGAGCAAAGCGAACGTTAAGGGCGGAAAGCCCGGCCGAAGCCAAAACACAGCCGGCGGTGTTTGCTGCGCGCCTTCATTGATAGGTGATGCAACATGCTAAGCCGTACAGCTGATCATTTATTCTGGATGGCCCGTTACACAGAGCGCGCAGAAAACACCGCGCGCATGCTCGATGTAAACATCCAGACACAACTGCTACCGCAGTCCGTTGAAGCTGCAGAACAAAGTTGGCGGGCTTTGCTGGGTATTTCTGAGTTACTGCCCGCTTTCGACGCTAAATACGGTATTTTGAGTCGTAAAGATGTACTCGATTTCATGGTCTGCGATCCCGCCAACCCGTCGTCGATCGTCTCATGCCTGACAAGCGCCCGTGAAAACGCACGTGCCGTGCGCGGCACCCTCACCACCGAAGTGTGGGAAACCCAAAATACAACCTTTCTGGAAATGGCGACGCTGCTTGATGACGGTATGCTGGAACGCGAACCGTCAGAATTTTTTGAGTGGGTCAAGCACCGTTCGCACTTATCGCGCGGGGTCACGATAGGCACCATGCTGAAAGATGAGGCGTTTTATTTCATCCGTCTGGGTACATTTTTAGAGCGCGCTGACAATACGGCTCGGCTACTCGACGTAAAGTTTCATGGTGCCGATGGTGAACAGCGCACGGCGAGCGAGATGGATTACTACCACTGGGCTGCTGTACTGCGCTCGGTGTCGGCGTTCGAGACCTATCGTAAAACTTACCGGGATGTGATCACACCCGAGCGCGTTGCTGAATTACTTATTCTGCGCGGAGAAATGCCGCGTTCGTTAATGGCTTGCTTGAGCGAGGTCGTCGATAATCTGGCCCAAGTACGCAATGACGTCTCACGTGAGACCGAGCGCTTTGCAGGACGCTTACACGCGGGCTTACGCTTCAACAGTATCGACGACATCATGCAGCGCGGTCTGCATGACTACTTGACCGAGTTTCTCGAGCAAGTGTACGAGCTAGGTAACCGGGTCAGCCGCGACTTTCTGGTACCCTTGGTGGCATGAGTTCTCGTACGCTCTCGATACATCATCAGACGGTGTATCGCTACGAATTGCCCGCGGTGTATTCGATACAGCGCTTGCACATGACGCCTAGAGCCGAGCCCTTGCAACGCACGCTGGACTGGGCCATCACCACGCCGGGAAAGCGACGTTCAACGCAGGATGCCTTCGGCAACGCTGGCGACGTCATCACCTTATCTACGCCGCACAAAGAGGTGCGGATTATCGCTATCGGTAATGTCGAAATACAAGCGCCTGTTGAAGGGCGTATCACCGACAGCATGCGGCTGCCGATACCGGTGTTTACTGTACCTACCCGCCTGACCGAGCCCACAGCGGCGATTCATGCGTTTGCTGCAAAGTATGTGTCTTCAACCAAAGCCACCACAGCACAGGTACTTGAACTCGCCGCAGCGATACGCCAAGCGGTCGATTACCAGTCAGGCGCAACCGCGACGTCCAGCAGTGCCGATGACGCGCTTCGACTTGGGCTGGGCGTTTGTCAGGATCATGCGCATCTATTCATCGCCTGCTGTCATAGCGTCAGCCTGCCGGTACGATACGTCTCAGGCTATATTTATCCCGGAGAAGTGGAGCACAGTGCCAGCCATGCCTGGGTCGATGTCTGGGTAGAAGATGCTGATTACAGCGGCTGGGTCAGTATTGATGTTACCCACGCGTGTCTACAAACGGCGGACTACTGCCGGCTAGCGGTGGGCAGAGATTATGAATCGGTCGCGCCGGTGCGCGGCATGCGTCGCGGCGGTAGTGGTGAGCAGATGATCGTGCACGTCGATGTCACACGAAGAAAGTGAGAAGGTGAAATGACCTATTGCGTAGCAATGCGGCTGAACGCGGGCTTGGTATTCTTGTCAGACTCGCGCACCAATGCCGGTGTTGACCACATTGGGACCTTTCGCAAGCTATCGGTATTTGAAAACCCCGGCGACCGAATGATGGTGTTGATGACGGCAGGGAATCTTTCGATTTCTCAGTCGATTCGTCAGACTGTCGCCGAGTATTTATCCGCAGACGGTACAAGTATCTGGAGCGCTTCATCGATGTATGAAGCAGCGCAGATTGTTGGTGATGCGATTCGTTCGGTACATAAGCGTGATGCGAAATCACTCGAGCAATTCGGTATCGACTTCAATGTAAGCATGATTTTTGGTGGACAGATCAAAGGCGAGCGTTGTCGGCTGTTCCAGATGTACGCGGCAGGTAACTTCATAGAATCACACGACGAAAATCCCTACTTCCAAATTGGTGAAGCAAAGTACGGCAAGCCGATTATTGATCGGGTCATCACTCCGACCACGCCGCTGGATGAGGCCGCCAAGTGCGCGCTGGTATCGATGGATTCAACCCTGCGCTCAAATATCTCGGTTGGTTTTCCGCTGGATCTGCTGGTGTATGAAAAAGATGCCTTATCGGTGGGCCGCTTTGTGACGGTGGACGAACGTAATCAGTATTTTCAGATGATCCGTTCAACCTGGGGCCAGCAGTTGAAGCACGTGTTTGAAGGCATCCCCGATCCGGTGTGGAATGCCGCGCTGAACACCGAAACCAATGTGCTGTCGAGCGCGGCCAATCACAATCAGCCTGTTCGCGTGCAGCCGCCTAACACCGTGGCCAAGGGTGAAACCAAGGCGACGCAGCTGCAGACCTTGGCACAACAAGATCAACGCGGTCAGCCGCAGTAGCGGCAAGGGTGGCAGTGGATCAGATGACGATGGTTTGCGGCTCGTCGCCTTGGCGTTCGCGAATCACACCGATGCGATTCACGGTTTCACCCAAGCGTTTGAGTTCAGCCTCGGCAGCATCTGCGTTTTCTTTCGACACAATCACGGTCATACCGATACCGCAGTTGAAAACGCGGTGCATCTCGTCATCAGCAACGCCACCATGCTGCTGCAACCATGTAAACAAAGGCGGCATGGTCCAAGCATCGCGATGCAACTCCGCCGTCAGATGCGGCTGCAACACACGCGGAATATTCTCGACCAATCCGCCCCCGGTGATGTGTACTAAACCGTGCACTTCGATCGTACTCATCAGCGACAGCAAGGGCTTGACATAGATACGTGTCGGTGCGAGCAGCGCGTCAGCCAGTGGCCGGCCATGGAAATCAGCGTTCAAATCCGGCTTGGCCACCTCGAGAATTTTACGTACCAGCGAATAGCCATTCGAATGTGCACCGGACGACGCCAGCCCGAGCACGACATCACCGGGTGCAATCTTGCGCCCATCGATGATCTTTGATTTTTCAACCGCACCAACAGCAAAGCCAGCGAGGTCGTACTCGCCGTCCGGATACATGCTCGGCATCTCGGCGGTTTCACCACCAATCAGTGCGCAGCCCGCTTGCTCGCAGCCCTGCGCGATACCTTTGATGACATCCGTTGCAGCCGCCACATCCAGCCGGCCGCAGGCAAAATAATCCAGAAAGAACAAGGGCTCGGCGCCCTGGACCAGAATGTCATTGACACTCATCGCGACCAGATCAATGCCGACCGTGTCAT
Organism: Burkholderiaceae bacterium; assembly: GCA_018882935.1. Taxonomy (GTDB): domain Bacteria; phylum Pseudomonadota; class Gammaproteobacteria; order Burkholderiales; family Burkholderiaceae_D; genus Pernthalerella. Next base: position 25,741 of record VERA01000011.1, read on the forward strand.
GGCGGTTGAGATGAAACGCCAGCTTCAGCTTGGTGCCGACACCATCGGTACCCGCCACCAGCACCGGCTCTTTGAACTTCTTGCTGACTTCAAATAGCGCACCGAAGCCACCAATACCGGCCAGTACGCCCTCGCGCATGGTGCGCTTGGCAAAGGGCTTGATCGCTTCGACCAATGCATCGCCGGCGTCAATGTCAACACCTGCATCGCGATAAGAGAGTGAAACCTTGGAAGGGGAAGACATAAAAGGATAGGCGGGATAGGCTGAGGAAACGGTAGAATCAGTGCTTGCCCTGATGACAAGAACTGTGGGGCCCACCATTTTATCAAACCAGCCCCGCCAATCGCGCCAATGAACCCCCTGATCGGGCCCGAATCCCGCCAAAATCTGCTGTGGTTTTCGATCAGTCTTGGCTTTCTTGCCCTGCTGTGGCTACTGACCCCGGTGCTGACACCTTTTGTGGCGGCTTTTATCATCGGCTATGTGCTGAATCCTGGCGTCGACTGGATGCACCAGCGTGGCTTGCCCAGGGTCTTGGCGGTACTTCTGGCCATGCTGTCGGTGTTCGTCGTGGTCACGGCACTGGCGCTGATTGTGCTGCCGATACTGGCCGAGGAGTTACCTGTCTTGCGCGAGCGACTGCCTGTCTTGTTGTCGCGCATGGACGCTGCTTTTGGTCCGACGCTGCGGCAGTGGGGTATTGGTGGTCGGCTAGACCTGATCGCGCTGCAAAAAGCAATTGCCGCCAAGCTCGCTGCCGGTGACGGCTCTGCAACCGCCTTGCTGAACTGGCTGCGCATCGGCGGCGGCGCGTTAATCGCCTGGATAGGCACGCTGTTTCTGATACCGATTGTTTTGTTCTACTTGCTTCTGGATTGGCATCGTGTAATCCGGCGTATTGGCGAGACTGTGCCGCGACGGTGGTCAGCGCTGGTGGCTGAGATGGCGGTAGAAACCGATGCTCTGCTGGCGCAATATCTGCGCGGGCAATTGCTGGTGATGTTTCTGCTGGCCGCGTATTACTCGATTGCGCTGACGATTGCCGGGTTCGATGTTGCGCTACCGGTGGGTATGCTGACAGGCTTGCTGGTGTTTATTCCGTATGTGGGCTTCGGGCTTGGGCTGGTACTGGCGATCATCGCCGCCTTATTGCAATTTAGTGCCTGGGACGGTTTGATTGCCGTCGCTGTTATTTACGGCCTCGGCCAGTTTCTGGAAAGTTTCCTGCTTACCCCTCGATTGGTAGGCGAGCGGATCGGCTTGCATCCGCTGGTCGTTATCTTCGCGCTGCTCGCGTTTGGCCAGCTATTTGGGTTTGTTGGTGTGCTGTTGGCGTTGCCCGCGTCGGCGATTCTGTCGGTTGCTTTCGGGCGTTTGCGGCGTCACTACCTGAGCAGCCATTTTTATAATCAGCCATGAAGCAATTACTGCTCGATTGGGGTGCGACACGGCCACAGACACTGGAAAACTTTGTGGTCGCGAAAAATCAGGAGCTGGCTTCGGTATTGCGCCATATTTCCCAAACCGCTGCAGCTGGCCGAACTGCCCAGCAAGTACTCATCTGGGGCGAAGCGGGCGCGGGTAAATCACATCTGCTGCGCGCGCTTGGTATGCATCCCGCTGCGATATTGCTGACACCCTCAAGCCCAGCCGAGAGTTTGCAGTGGTCGGCAGACTATCTGCTTTATCTGATCGATGACTGCGATCGGCTGAACCCTGCTCAACAGCAAGCCCTGTTTCATCTGATTAATCAGGTACGCGATAATGGTGGTGTCCTGGTAGCTACGGCAAAGCAAGCCCCGCTGCAGCTGGACTTGCGCGAGGATTTACGAACACGCTTAGGCTGGGGCTTGGTGTACCAGGTTCACGGTTTGTCGGATGAAGAGAAGATCGATGCACTTAGTCAATCTGCGGCAGCACGCGGCTTGTCACTGTCAGCAGGTGTGGTGCCTTACCTGCTGACTCATTTCCGGCGAGATATGCAGTCACTATCCACTATGCTTGATGCACTTGATCGCTACTCGCTCGAGACCCAGCGCCCGATTACGCTACCGCTGCTACGCGAACTACTGCAAACCAGCGACTACACGACTCAACCATGAACCTCACGCTGTTTGACCTCGACAACACCTTGCTACCGATCGATTCCGACTACGAGTGGGGCCAATTCCTGTGTCGTGTAGGGGCGGTTGAGCGTGACGCATTCACCGCCCGTAATGATGCGTTCTATCAGCAGTATGTGGCGGGTACGCTCAACCCTGTGGAGTATCTCGAGTTTGCGTTCGGTACCTTGAAGCGTTTTCCGCGGCCACAGCTGGATGCTTGGCACGCACAATTCATGCAGGAAGTCATACAGCCTGCTATTCATGACAAGGCGCGTGATTTGGTGGAATCACACCGGCAGCAAGGCGATCTACTGGTCATCATCACTGCCACCAATCGCTTTGTTACCGGGCCGATCGCGCACGCCTTCAAGGTCGAGCATCTGATCGCGGCTGAGCCCGAGATTAGCCCGGAGGGCGAGATTACCGGACGCCTGGTCGGTAACCCGCCGTTTGGCGCTGGTAAAGTCACTAATCTTCAGCAATGGCTGGGCTCGCTGGGTAAAACGCTGAGCGATTTTGAGCGCAGTACTTTTTATAGCGATTCGCAAAACGATATACCGTTGCTGTCTGCGGTAACGCATCCGGTTGCCACCAACCCGAACGCCGCGTTGGCGCGCCATGCCGAGCAGAATGGCTGGCCGATGATGCAACTATTTCCGGCCGAGACATGATCAGACAATTGATTCGTCGAATCCTTGGTGCCGGGTCAGAGAGTGCCGGCAAGGTTAAGCCCAAGGTCTACGAAAAATCAGCGCACGGTATAGCGCTGAATGATGTCTCACCGAATGCGATGCGGGTGACTCAGACCTTGCAAGACGCCGGGTTCAAGGCCTTTATCGTTGGCGGCGCAGTACGCGACCTGCTGCTGGGATTTCGCCCTAAAGATTTCGATGTTGCTACCAATGCCACCCCGGAAGAAGTCAAACGACTGTTCCGACGTGCTTTCATTATCGGTCGGCGTTTTCAAATCGTGCATGTGATGTTTGGTCAGGATTTGATCGAGGTAACGACATTTCGCGGCGCCTCAACCGATGAAGCGCCGAAAGATGCGCACGGCCGCGTATTGCGTGATAACACCTTCGGCGAGCAGCATGAAGATGCCGAGCGCCGGGATTTCACCGTGAATGCGATGTATTACGACCCGGCGCGTGAGCAGGTGCTCGACTATCACGGCGGTATGAAAGATATTCGCAGCAAGACCCTGCGCATTATCGGCGTACCCGAGGCACGCTATCGCGAAGACCCGGTGCGTATGCTGCGCGTGGTGCGTTTCGCAGCGAAACTTGGGTTCGCGATCGCGGCACCAACCCGCTCACCGATCAAGGTGATGGCACCGCTAATTAATAATGTACCCGCAGCACGTGTATTTGATGAAATGCTCAAGCTGCTGATGAGCGGGCATGCGATGGCCTGCTTGCATCAATTGCGCAAGCAGGGTCTGCACCATGGCTTGCTGCCCTTACTTGATGTGGTGTTAGAGCAGCCACTGGGTGAGCGTTTTGTCGCGCTGGCACTCAGCAATACCGATGAACGTGTGCGCGAAGGCAAGCCAGTATCGCCCGGCTTCTTGTTCGCGTCGCTGCTGTGGCATCAAGTGCTAGAGCGATGGAATGCCTACAAGGCAGCGGGTGAGGCGCCGATTCCGGCCTTGCATTTAGCTGCCGATGATGTGCTGGATGGTCAGACCGAGCAGTTGGCGATTCAGCGTCGCATCGCTACCGATATGCGCGACATTTGGGCTATGCAGCCACGCTTCGAGCGGCGCATCGGTAAGTCACCCTATAAATTACTTGAGCACCCGAGGCTGCGCGCTGGCTACGACTTTTTACTGCTGCGCTGTGCCTCGGGCGAACTTGATCCCGAGATTGGTGTTTGGTGGACAGAGTTCATGGCCGCTGATGGGCCTGAGCGAGAGGCACTACTGTCACGCAAGCCTGCAGAAACCGATCAGACGCCCAACAAGCGACGCCGACGGCGCGGTGGTCGCGGGCGTGGCAAAGCGGATTCAGAAGGCAGTACTGAGCTTCCTGTCAAAGGCGTTCTCGAATGAGCGTAAGCGTGAACGCTTATATCGGCCTTGGCGCTAATCTGGGTGATGCTGCGGCATCGGTACGGGCTGCCATTCATCTACTCGGCGAACTACCCAATACGACGATCGGCGGCTGCTCATCGCTTTACCGGAGCGCACCAATCGATGCAACGGGAGATGACTTTGTCAACGCTGCTGTGCAACTAGAAACCACGCTGGACGCGCATACTCTGCTACGAGAATTACAGCGTATCGAGCACGATTTCGGTCGTGCCAGACCTTTTCGCAATGCGCCCCGAACGCTCGATCTGGACCTACTCGTGTTTGGTGATACCGTCATTCAGGATAAGGTACTGGAGGTACCTCACCCACGTATGGGTAACCGTGCCTTTGTGCTGTTGCCGTTGTACGAGCTAAACCCGCAATTGGCCATCCCTGGCCTGGGACAGATCGAACCACTGCTTGCACATGTGCGTGATCAGTCGATTGAAAAATTGCCATAGGCGCTCTGAGTCGCTAGCGCGCCTCGCCGGTTGCGGTTGAAGGTAACGGTTGAGGGTTGTGGTCGAGGGTTGCGGTTTCGGTTGAGGATTGTGGTTGTGGTTGAGGGTTGCGGGTAACGGTTGCGCCGGGCATGTCGTATTATCGATCTCTATGAGTTTGTCAAAATACCGATATATCGTTGTGGAAGGGCCGATCGGTGTCGGCAAGACCAGCCTCGCGCGTCGTATCGCTGCAGAGACCAGCGCGCAACCGCTGCTCGAGCAGCCCCAGGAAAATCCTTTCCTGGAGCGCTTTTACCGCGACTCGACCCGCTACGCGCTGCCGACGCAGATGTTCTTTCTGTTCCAGCGTATGCACCAGCTTCGCGACCTGGCGCAAACGGATCTGTTTTCGGCGCCGGTGGTATCTGACTTCCTGCTCGAGAAAGACCCAATTTTCGCAACACTGACACTGGCAGATGACGAGCTGAATCTTTACCGCCAGATGTTCGATCACCTGACGCAACAATCACCACGTCCCGACTTGGTGATTTATTTGCAGGCCGCGCCATCGACGCTGGCCGAACGTATCCGGCGCAGGGGTATCCCGATGGAATCCGGCATATCAGAATCCTACCTGGAGCGCTTATGTGAAAGTTACAGCCGCTTCTTTCACCATTACGATACCTCGCCTTTACTGATGGTCAATGCCGAGCATCTCAATCCGATTGAGCGCAGTGATGATTTTGCGCTGCTGTTAGAGCGTATTGCCGGTATGCGCGGAAAGCGTGAATTCTTCAATCGCGGAGAGTAATCATGTCGTACCCTGCCGGATCAGCATTACCTAAAGTCACGCTTACATTGCTGGAAAAAATGCGCATTCGCGGTGAAAAAATCACCATGCTGACATGCTACGACGCCAGCTTTGCAGCGCTGATGGATCAGTGTGGTGTCGATACTTTGCTGATTGGTGACTCGATGGGTATGGTAGTGCAAGGACACAGCACGACCTTACCAGTCACACTCGACCATATCGCGTACCACACCGACTGCGTAGCGCGCGGCGCGCGGCGGCCACTACTGATTGCTGATCTGCCGTTTGGCAGCTACCTCGGTACACAGCAGGCATTGGATAGCGCTGCCGTGCTGATGCGCGCAGGCGCCGAGATGGTGAAGCTTGAAGGTGGCTCATGGTTGGTGCCCACCGTACAAGCACTGGTCGAGCGGGGCATTCCGGTCTGCGCGCATCTCGGTCTGACGCCGCAATCAGTACATCAACTCGGGGGGTTCAGAGTACAGGCGCGTGATGAACAAGCTGCGCAACAGCTCATCGCTGATGCGCTTGCATTGCAAGATGCCGGCGCCGCCATGCTGGTGCTAGAAGCGATACCCGCCAAGTTGGCTGCCGAGGTGACCTCGACAGTGTCGATACCCACCATCGGCATTGGCGCTGGTGTAGATTGCTCAGGCCAGGTACTGGTGATGCACGATATGATTGGGACGTTCCCTGGAAATCGCCCGAAGTTTGTGCGTGACTTCATGCATGGACAGACCAGTGTCGCAGCGGCGATTCGCGCGTATGTTGACGCAGTAAAGCAGGGAAGCTTTCCTGCTGCGGAGCATAGTTTTTAAATAGTATAGCCGCGCAAGGTTTCAAATCAGCGCTGATACTGCGCAAGTGATGCGCGTAGCTGCGGCACCAACTCATCCGCCGCGCTCACTGACATACCCAAATCTCTCACCAAGCCATCATCCAAACTGTAGACCCAGCCATGGATGGTCAGATCCTGGCCACGCTCCCACGCGTCCTGCGCTATCGTGGTCTGACACACATTAACGACTTGCTCGATCACGTTCAGCTCGCATAGGCGATTATGCCGCTGCTCATCCGGCATTGAATCCGGTAATAGATCGGCGTGCTTATGAAACACATCTTGCACATGCCGCAGCCAGTTATCGGCAAGGCCGACTCGCTTTCCAGCCATCGCACAGTGCACACCTGAGCAGCCGTAATGGCCCACAACCATGACATGCTTTACGCCGAGTAAATCAATCGCGAACTGCAGCACCGACAAGCTATTCAAGTCGGTATGCACCACAACATTCGCTACATTTCTATGCACAAAAAGCTCGCCCGGATCCAGCCCCACAATCGAGTTAGCGGGTACCCGGCTGTCAGAGCAACCAATCCAGAGATACTCTGGCGCTTGTTGCGATACCAAGTTGCTAAAAAATTGAGGGTCTTGCTCAAGCATCGACGCTGCCCATTGCCGGTTGTTTTCTACCAGCTGACCCAGCGCTTTATCAAATGGATTTTTGGTCGCCATACTTTTCCCGATCCTGATTTTTTCGGCTGCTCGCCGAGTATGCCCTAAAAAGGCTACCGACAATACCCGACTGTGTTCTGCAGATGCGTGGTCGACTGTGCATGAATTGCCTGCTAGGCATGAATTGACTGCTGTGCATGAATTGTCTCGTGCTCATGCATTACCTTGTTTCGCGTACGCGCATCACGCCATATTTTCGACCTGCAACTTAACAATTTTTATTTTTTAAGTAGCCAAAAATCGGATTTATACACAAGCAAAATTAGCTGTTCATAAAAAAACCTTAATAGCTATTCGATCACAGCGCGAACTTCCTAAACTGAGCTCGCGCTTGAAAACATTGAGCAAAACCAAACAGCATCGCTCAAAGTTCTAGGAAAAATCAAGCAGAGATGTTTGCAGCCCTACCAATCAAGGAGAACACCATGTTGATGACAACTGAAAAAGTCAGCTATGCAAAACGACTCTCTGATTCACCAGCATCGCCTGTCTGGCCTCGCCGAATGATGCAACAAGTTGATGTGAGCTACGACCCCCGCATGCGCGTACTCTGGACCTACATGAAGCCGATCGGCGTACCCTGCTTCAACCAAAATATGATTGAAGAGCTGCACCATTTGTTTTCCGAGCTCCATTCCCATCAAGGGCATACCGTATGTGGTCATGAGTGGGTCGCGGTTGATTACTCTGTGATCGCCTCTCGCCGAGAAAGTGTATTCAACCTTGGTGGCGATTTGATGCTGTTTCTTAATCTGATTCGAGAAAAAGACCGGGAGGGTTTGCTTAATTATGCGATGTATTGCATTGACGGCATCTATTCGCGGGTACGAGGTTATGACGCATCCACCGTCACGATCTCGCTCGTTCAAGGTGATGCACTCGGTGGCGGATTTGAATTCGCGCTGGCAAGTGATGTCATCGTGGCGGAGGCAGGCACCCGGCTCGGCTTTCCAGAAATACTGTTTAACTTGTTTCCTGGCATGGGGGCCTACAGCTTTCTGGCTCGACGGATAGGCCCGCGCGATGCCGAGACCATGCTCCTGAGCGGTAATATCTATACTGCCGAAAAGCTTGCCGAGTTAGGAGTGGTTGATATCGTAGCGCCCGTAGGTGAAGGTGAGCGTTACGTGGAAAACTGGATACGCAAGCGTCATCACCAGCTTAATGGCTTGCGAACTATCTATGACTGCCGCAAACATGTGTGGCCGATATCTCACCAGGAGCTTTCCGATATTGCAGTGATGTGGGTAGATGCTGCCTTAAAAATCCAAGATAAAGACTTACGTATGATGACGCGCCTGCTTAAGGCCCAAACCGTTCAGCATGCGCATTACCGGTACATGCAATCAGCCCAGCCTATCGAAGAGGCCGAGAGAATCGCCGCATAGGTTTGCTTTGCTTTATTTGCGATACTCAGATTGCTTTCCAAACTTTGTCTTACTCGATTTGCTTGCCTAACTGTACGTAGTGCAGGTTGTCCATTAAATAGGGTAGGCCAGTCAGCGCCTGGAATTCTGTCATTGAGTTCCAGCGCTGACTGATCTCGACGCATAGTACTGCTGGCAATAATCGTACGGTGCTGCTTCCACACTAAAAATAACTTTGCTTTACGCCTTTGGAAGTGCACCAATCATTTGAGCGAGTAAGTAAAAATTCATGTTAATGCTCTCAATAATTTTTTCCTGCAACAGTGGCGCTTCGATTGACTGAATCAAGCCAATTAATTCAGCAAGATGATCATCGTCCAGGGTCGCATGTGAATCCAGGAACGTAAAGCCGCGCTCAATCGGGTGGTCAATAGCCTGGGCTACCGACTGCGCTACTTTGGCGCCATAGCCCGCAGAAGTGAGCTCGAGTACATAAATCATTCCAAGAACACAATGAGGATCGATTCGGTCGATCGCATAGTAGTTAAAGGCAAGCATGGCTTGTACCGGTGCACTGGGTCGTTGGTTCGGTACATTCGCTGAGGGATAATCCAGCTGATTCAGATCAGTCAGTACCATAGCCTCATGGCCCTGCTCCTCCGCAATATGCTCATACAGGTAATGTCGTAGTGATGAATGACGATCTGCGCATCGCCCCGCCGCGGTCGCCATTAACGGACAAAAGTTTGAAACGATAGGATAAAGTTGCAACATAAACTCGGTATACGAAGCCTTTGAATAACTACCACTGAGCATGGATCGTAACTGCGGTAGCGCTTCAATCTGAAGCCGGTGCCGTTCGGTTATTTGATTAAGTATGTTTTTCATTGATGAATATCTCCGGTGGGGTTGTGGATATCCATCTTGTCTCGAAAAATTACGCGCATCTGACAGGACTCGCTCATGTGCGATTGCCCAACCACCATCAAGACACGGTTAGCCGCTGACTGCCTCGGCTCTGCTCGTATAACATCAGTTCGGTCCGAAGTTGCTGAAAATGCGACTCAAGCTGCCGGTGTATCTCTACGTTTCTTTCCAATAGCTGCTCATCCGATAATTTCTCAAGCTGGGTACAAAACTGCTTTAGCGCATCAGCGCCGATACTGAGTGCGGCACCACGTAAGGCATGAATGGAGGATGCGACATGTCCAAAGTCAGATCGTCGCAAGCTATTGCCGACATTACCAATCAAGCGCTCACCTTCCTCGATAAACTCGGTAATAAGCTCGCTCACAAATGCCGGATCTTGGCTCATCGTCTCTAAATTACCCAGCTTATTCAGATCCAAAACCCGCGGCGTGGCAACTGCATTAGCGCGTGAATCGTTACCTATCCGTTCGGAAATAAGCTTATCGGGGGCCAGATTGGATATGTCAGCTGTCATTGGCTCGGACATCGATGCTGAATGATGAGGTGATTTAGCGGGTTCATTGAACGAAGATTCCTTATCGTGGCTCTTGTCATGATCACGGCGGCTTCGCACCAAGTCATCGAGGGTTTTTAAAAACTTTGCAACCTCGATTGGCTTTGAAATAAAAGCATCTGCACCGGCCTCGAAGCTCTCCTCGCGGGCGTCTTGTGTGACGCTCGCTGAAAAGATGATGATAGGCGTCTTGGCGACAACACCACCCATCATTCTGCAAAAACGTACCACCTCAGTTCCCGGGAGCTTCGGCATATTCATATCGATGACCATGGCATCGAAGTGCCGGGAAGTGATGATGTCAAGCGCCTCTTCACCATCATTGGCCAATACACAGTGATGACCAGCGCGTTGTAATATTTTTTGTAAAACTTTGCGGTTTGTTGGATTATCTTCAACGATCAATATAGATAAACCATCACGATCAGCTTGATACGGCCTGTCTGCTGTTTCGTCAAAAGCAAACGAATTACCATTACTGACAGCGGGTACTGCTACTGAGCTGGTATGACGTAATCTGGCCTCGGGTATCAATGCAGCCGATTGCGCATGAAGTAGATGCCGCAGATGATCCAGGCTGAATAACAAGGGCAATACCGTAAAGCACCCTAATTGTTCAGCAAGACAGCTTGCCTCATCCATCGATAGATCTGCGGTCGGCACCATAACCAAGATCAACGAGCCATCAATGTCGTACTGCATAAGCCGCCGAACAGCCTCAGTCATCCAGGCGCGATAAGATTGACCGTCGCTGTGGCTAATCGTAGATACACGCAAAAAAATCATGGAGATCGGTGCGCCATGCAAGCGCGCTTGCGTCAAAACCGACTCTGCCTCATCCAGATCGCGCACGGTTCGCGGTAGTACTTTGCCCAGAAAAGCCAGATCCTTGGCCAGCCGCCAGCAAGCCCCCTCAGGGTCAATAATCATGCTCGGGGCACGGCTGAGCAGGCAGGTGTCGTCGATGGCTAACACTCGACCAAACCCAAGCTCAAACCAAAATTCCGTGCCTACCCCGGGACGGCTTCGAAGGCCAATGCGGCCACCCATCAGCTCGACCAGCTGCTTGCAAATTGTTGTTCCCAACCCCGTACCACCGTACTTCCTTGCGGTGGCACTGTCTGCCTGCGTGAAACTCTCAAAGATCTGGCCTTGTACCGGCTCCGGAATGCCGATACCGGTATCTTCAATCGCAAAATACAGCTCGGCACTCTCTGCACGCAGCGTATGTACGCGAACCCTCAGCGCGATAGTGCCTTGCTCGGTAAATTTGACGGCATTGCCCAGCAAATTAATGAGTATTTGCCGCAGGTGATGGGGGTCTCCGCGCAATAGCGGGGGAACATGACAATCAATTTGCCGTATCAGACGCACTGCTTTCGGATCAATGCGGTAGCTAAATACCGTTAATATATTTTCTATTAACGCATAAAGATCGAACTCGACTTGCTCGACACCCATTTTCCCGGCTTCTATTTTTGAGAAATCAAGCACGTCTTCAATTTGAGATAGCATCAGCTGCGACGTCGTCGTCATGCAGTCGAGCATGTCACGCTGCTCGCGATCGATCTTGGTACTTTTCAGTAGATCGACCATACCAATAATTGCGTTCAGCGGTGTACGCAACTCATGGCTGACGGCACAGATGAATTGGCGCTTTGCCAGGTTGGCGCTGTTGGCCTGGTCCAAGGCGGCGAATAATCGCCCGACCAGCAAATTGAAGTACATCGAGATCAACAACGTGCCGAGCCAAAGACCGATTGAAAGATTTTTTTCGGCAGCCCAGTAAGGTTCGATCCAAATCACAATGCCGAACCCGATTTGCGTAAACAGCAGCGATATCAGTAAATATTTTTGCCCGAAGCGAAAGCCATTACCAATAATTATCCAGAGATATAGAAAGTACAGTGGCGCGGCATGCACGCCACCAACCGTGAGCAACAGCGTCAGTGCGCCGGTATCCAACAAAATAGCGAATGCGCGGCGAATCGGTACCTCTGTTGGCTTGAGCATAATGCTCACGCAAATCGATACAGAGGCAAATAAGAAAAAGGCGACCACCAACCAGAGATCAATACTCAGCTTGGGTGTCGCCATTTTTATCGAGTCGCTGATGTACTCGAAGTAGTACATCAGCATCGCGCCGATCAAAATCCTTACGACGGATTGTTCGAGCTCGCTGTTACGTCGACCTTTGTGGTAAAGCACCACTGCTTGCCAACAACGACGCAGGGGCTTGCTCAGCACTGGCAGTGCGCTTGCTTCTTGCATCACCATGGTTGAAACCTAGGATGACTAAGGAAGCGGCCAGTCTATCGCTCGAGATCAGGAATCTCGCGTTGTAATTGAAATGTGCACATCTCTATGCAGATTGCGCAACATGCGAGCAAGGGCCTCGCTTACTCGAAGAACTCCTTGACCTTATCCATCCAGCTCTTGCTCTGCGGGCTGTGCTTGGCACCACCCTCGGTAGTGAGTTGATCAAACTCACGCAGCAGGTCTTTTTGTCTGTCGGTGAGCTTGACCGGCGTCTCTACCACGACATGACAAAACAGATCGCCAGGAAATCCGGAGCGCACGCCCTTGATGCCTTTGCTGCGCAAGCGGAAAGTTTTGCCGCTTTGTGTACCTTCAGGCACGCTGAACGACACCTTACCCGATAGCGTTGGTACCTCGATCTCGCCTCCGAGCGCGGCTTTGGCAAACGAGATCGGCATCTCACAGTGCAGATCATCACCGTCGCGCTGAAACACCCCATGCTGCTTGATATGGATCTCGACATACAAGTCGCCGGGAGGGCCGCCGTTCATACCAGGCTCACCATTACCGGTCGAGCGAATCCGCATACCGTCATCAATACCGGCCGGGATTTTTACTTCGAGTGTTTTGTTGCGCTTGACGCGGCCTGAACCGGCACACGGGTTACAGGGATCGGGAATTACCTTACCCGAGCCATGACACTTCGGACAGGTTTGCTGAATGCTGAAGAAACCTTGCTGCATGCGTACCTGACCGTGGCCACCGCAGGTAGCGCAGGTGGTGGGCGAGGTACCCGGCTTTGCGCCAGATCCGTGACAGGTCTCGCACTCGTCCCATGACGGTACGCGGATGGTGGTCTCGAAACCATTCGCTGCCTGCTCGAGTGTGATGTCGAGGTTGTAGCGAAGATCAGCACCGCGGTACACCTGCGGTCCACCGCGCTGACGGCCACCGCCACCAAAAATATCGCCGAAGATATCGCCGAAGGCATCAGAAAAACCACCACCGAAGCCCGCACCCGCGCCGCCTGCACCACCAACATTCGGGTCGACACCGGCATGACCAAAGCGGTCATAGGCCTCGCGCTTTTGCGGATCAGACAGCATCTCGTAGGCCTCTTTCGCCTCTTTGAATTTATCTTCCGCTTGCTTGCTATCCGGGTTACGGTCCGGATGGTATTTCATGGCGAGCTTACGATAGGCCTTCTTGATTTCTTCGTCCGAAGCGTTCTTCGCTACACCGAGCGTTTCGTAAAAATCGCGTTTTGCCATGGTTGAATATCCTGACTACGATCGGACAGGGCAAAGCCTGTCCAAGCAAAAAACCGGGCGGAACAAAACGCCCCGACCCGGCATAAGCAACACAGCCTCGCTGCGCGCAGTGGTAATTACTTGTCCTTCACTTCCTTGAAGTCGGCATCCACAACATCATCCTGCGCCGCTTTCGCACTTGCGCCGGCAGTCGCCGCCTCAGGCGCTGCCGCGCCCGCGCCTGCTGCTGCCTGCTGCGCCTGCATATCGGCATACATTTTTTCGCCGAGTTTTTGCGCCGCCGTCGACAAGGCCTCGATCTTGGCATCGATCGCTACTTTATCGGCACCCTTCAAGGTTTCTTCCAGTTCTTTAATCGCTGCCTCAATCTTTTCTTTCTCACCCGAGTCGAGCTTGTCACCATGCTCGGTGAGTGCTTTCTTGGTTGAGTGCACTAAAGCGTCGCCTTGGTTATGCGACTCGGCGAGTTCCTTCAAGCGATTATCTTCAGCAGCATTAGCTTCGGCATCACGCACCATACGCTGAATCTCATCTTCCGTCAGGCCTGAATTTGCCTTGATGGTGATTTTGTTTTCTTTGCCAGTTGCTTTATCTTTGGCCGACACATGCAAGATGCCGTTGGCGTCAATATCGAAAGTTACTTCGATCTGTGGCATGCCACGCTGAGACGGCGGAATGCCTTCCAGGTTGAACTCTCCGAGTGCTTTGTTACCCGAAGCCATCTCACGCTCGCCTTGATACACCTTAATGGTTACCGCTGGCTGATTATCTTCTGCCGTCGAGAACACCTGACTGAACTTGGTCGGGATGGTGGTGTTCTTCTTGATCATCTTGGTCATCACGCCGCCCAAGGTCTCGATACCCAGCGACAGTGGCGTGACATCCAGCAACAGCAAATCTTTGCGATCGCCCGACAGCACTGCGCCTTGAATCGCCGCACCGACCGCAACTGCCTCGTCAGGATTGACATCTTTGCGCGGCTCTTTGCCGAAGAACTCCTTGACCTTCTCCTGCACCTTCGGCATGCGGCTCTGACCACCGACTAAAATGACATCGTCGATATCAGCCACTTTGACACCGGCATCGTTGATCGCGATGCGGCAAGGCTCAATGGTTTTCGAGATCAAGTCTTCAACCAAAGACTCCAGCTTGGCACGCGTAATCTTCAGCGTAAGGTGCACCGGCGCCCCATTCGCCATGGCGATGTAAGGCTCGTTAATTTCGGTTTGCTGCGATGAAGACAGCTCGATCTTGGCACGCTCGGCTGATGCCTTGATACGCTGTAGCGCGATCGGATCTTTCGCTAAATCGAGGCCGTTGATTTTTTTAAACTCTTCAATGATGTGATCGATCAGGCGCTGATCGAAATCTTCGCCACCAAGGAAGGTGTCTCCATTCGTGGAGAGCACTTCGAACTGCATCTCGCCATCAACATCGGCGATCTCGATGATCGACACATCGAAAGTACCACCACCGAGGTCATACACCGCGATCTTGCGATCACCTTTACCGGACTTATCAAGACCAAATGCCAAAGCAGCGGCGGTCGGCTCATTGATGATGCGCTTGACATCCAGACCGGCAATACGACCTGCATCTTTAGTCGCCTGACGCTGCGCATCATTGAAGTACGCCGGCACCGTGATCACGGCCTCGGTGACTTCCTCGCCGAGATAATCCTCAGCAGTTTTTTTCATCTTGCGCAGAACCTCTGCGGACACTTGCGGCGGCGCCAGGCGCTTGTCACGCGCGAGCACCCACGCGTCACCGTTATCGGCCTTCACAATTTCATACGGCATCAGGCCAATATCTTTCTGCACTTCCTTTTCTTCAAACTTGCGACCGATCAAACGCTTGACCGCAAACAGCGTGTTCGTTGGGTTGGTGACCGCCTGACGCTTTGCCGGGGCGCCAACCAGAATCTCGCCATCGTCCTGGTAAGCAATGATGGAAGGCGTGGTGCGCGCACCCTCGGAGTTCTCGATCACTTTCGGCTGGTTGCCCTCCATGATCGCAACACAGGAGTTGGTAGTCCCGAGGTCAATGCCGATGACTTTACTCATGATGGAAATTCCTTATGAATCTGAAACAGTTTAGATACTGAATGTTTTCTGATATGCGGTAAGCACATTAATTTTCAAGCAGCCTGCGACACAGTCACGAGTGCCGGGCGCAGCAGGCGATCAGAGATCATGTAGCCCTTCTGCAGTACGCTGACAATCGTATTGGCCTCCTGCTCGGCCGGCACCATTGAAATCGCCTGGTGCTTCATCGGATCGAGTTTCTCGCCCGGCTGCGGGTTCACCTCTACCAGACGATGCTTATCAAACGCCGCGACCAATTGCTTAAGGGTCATATCGACCCCTTCTTTTAAAGAATCTATGGAAGGCGTCTCAACTTTCAGCGCCATTTCCAGACTGTCCTTCACCGGCAGCAATGACTCGGCAAACGACTCGATAGCAAACTTGTGCGCCTTCGCAATGTCTTCCTGCGCGCGACGCCGCGTGTTATCGGCTTCTGCTTTGGCGCGCAGATACGCATCCTGCATCTCGGCCAGCTTGCTCTGCGCCTCGACCAGCTGGGCAGTGAGCACGCCACCCACGCCAAGGGTCTCATCATGCAAACCAACTGCCTCCGGCGCGCCGTGCGCAGTATGCGGTGTTTCAGCCGCCGCATCCGGCGCCGGCTGGGCCTCTTCCGGATTCGGCCGATGTTCGCCTTGGGTCATAAAATCTCCAGTAAATACATAGACTTGCAAAGCACTGCCGGAGATATGGGGATAATGTGGAACTTTTCAAGGCAAGATGCCGGCAACGCCGCCAGCGGGCTGATTAAAGAATTACGGGAGGATGCCGGCAATACCGCCAGCGGCCCGATAAATTAAAGTGAACCTGGCTGGGTTGGGTCGGTGGCCGGGCGGCAGCATCGCAGACAGTACAAGACGTACGGCAAGATGCTGCCAACACCGCCAGCGACCCAACCAGCCAGGTTCTAGTCGAGAGCGCCAAGGGCGAGTGCTTGCCCCCTTCCAATGTCCGCATCTGCTTGCCGCGCTTGTTGCTGCTCGGACGTTGCTGCTACCGGCCAGCCGCTGCTGTGGGCTTCAATCAGGGCCGCCATCGCTGAGATCCAGCTGGGTGACTCATTCAGGCAGGGGATGTAATGGAAGCTCTTGCCACCGGCAGCGATGAAATCTTCTTTCGCTTCCATCGCTATTTCTTCGAGCGTCTCAAGGCAGTCGCTGGTAAAACCCGGGCAAATCAAATCTACCCGGCCCACGCCGCTGCCTGCAAGCTGCTCCAGCGTTGGCGCAGTGTAGGGTTGTAGCCACTCGGCACGACCAAAGCGCGACTGAAATGTGACCACATAATCGCTCTTGGCAATGCCCAAACGCTCAGCCAGCAAGCGCGCGGTTTTGTGGCACTCGCAGTGATACGGGTCGCCTAGCAATAATGTTCTTTTCGGTACCCCATGAAAACTCATCACGAGCTTGTCGGGGCGGCCGTGCTGTGCCCAGTGCACTCGTACCGTGTCTGCCAGTGCATCGATATAGCCGGGGTCATCGTGGTAGTGGCGAATCAGGCGCAGCTCGGGGACGTTGCGCACTTTCGATAAGTGCTGAAACAAGGCATCGAACACCGATGCGGTGGTGGTGCCGGAGTACTGCGGGTAGGCGGGCAACACCAATATGCGGTCACACCCTTGCGCTCTCAGTTGCTCGAGCACATCCGGGATCGAAGGGCTACCGTAGCGCATACCGTAGGCCACCTGAATTGAGAGCGAGCGGCGACTTAATTCGGCTTGCAGCGCATGCGCCTGCTGCTCTGTGTGCAGCTTGAGCGGTGAGCCTTCGGCGGTCCAGATGGACGCGTATTTATGGGCTGACTGCCGCGAACGAAACGGCAAGATGATGCCGTTCAAGATGAACCACCATATCACTCGCGGAATTTCTACTACACGCGGATCTGACAAAAACTCTTTGAGGTAAGCACGCACCGCCTCTGGTGTTGGTGCGTCGGGCGTACCTAAATTGGCGAGAATAACGCCCACCTTGCCCACAGTACCGTGCCGGTAGCTTGGTTCAGTGTTAAAACCCATTAGAAATACCTTTCTGTTGTTCGTCGTCGCGCAAGCGGTGTGCTACTGCGGCGCGGGTCGAGCTTTTATCGCGCGAGTTGCCGGGCGCCGCCGGCGCCCGCTGCACATCAAGATCAAGAAAATCCTAGGAGGCCAGCAGCTCTCTGGCGTGCTTGCGCGTGGTTGCGGTTATCTCAAGGCCGCCGAGCATACGCGCAATTTCTTCGACGCGCTCGGCGCCGGCCAGCGGCGCGATCCGTGACACCGTTCGGCCATCGCCGGCGGCGCCCTTGCTGACCTGAAAATGCTGCGAGGCCTGGCTGGCCACCTGCGGCAGATGGGTTACGCATAGCACCTGCCGCTCTTGTCCAAGTTTGCGCAGCAGCCGCCCAACCACTTCGGCCACGGCACCGCCAATGCCGCTATCGACTTCGTCAAAGATCAAGGTTGGGGTCGCGGTTGCGCTGGAGGCGATCACCGAAATCGCGAGTGAGATTCGGGCCAGTTCGCCGCCTGACGCTACTTTCGCCAGCGGGCGCGGTGTGGTACCCGCGTGCCCGGCCACTAAAAACTCGACCTGCTCGAGACCCTGCGCTGAGGCTTCGCAGGTGTTTAGCGCGATCTCGAAACGACCACCGCTCATGGAAAGATCTTGCATGGCACTCGTTACTGCCGCTGATAGCGATTTGGCGGCTGCAGCGCGAGCCTTCGATAGCTGCTTGGCACTCGCCTGATACGACTCGGCGAGTTGTTTCTCGAGCGCAGATAGCGCCTCAATATCGGTTGCGCTGGACAGCTGCTGCAAGCGAGCAGAAAGCTGTTCGAATTCTCGTGGCAATTCCTCCGGCGCGACATGAAATTTACGCGCAGTGGAGTGCAACGACTCCATTCTCGATTCGACTACACGCAATCGTGCCGGATCTAACTCGATACGGCCGAGGTAATCGTTCAAGGCATACACCGCCTCTTGCAGCTGAATACGCGCCGGCTCGAGTGCGTCGATGACAGGCTTCAGCTTGTCATCAATATCGACCAACTTACCCAGCCGCTGCTCGACGCTAATGAGCTGCGACAGCATGGGTGCGGAATCGGATTCCGAGAGCATGTCGAGCGCCTGCTGCGCACCCTCGATCAGACTGGCGGCATGTGACAGCCGGCTGTGCTCACTGCACACGTCAGCCCACTCGCCCGGCTGCGGCGACAGCTTCTGCAATTCACTCACTTGCCACTCAAGTCGCTCACGCTCCAGCAGCGCCTGCTTGGTGTCACGCTCGAATTCTTCTCGCTGCCGCGTGACTGCGCGCCACTGCTTGAAGGCGGCGCCGACTTCTTTCACCTTGTCGTGTAATCCGGCGTGGGCATCCAGCAGCTGACGCTGCGCGTCAGCGCGCAGCAGCGACTGGTGAGCGTGCTGACCATGAATATCGACCAGCATCTCGCCCAGCTCGCGCAGTTGCGTTATGGTGACGGTGACACCATTAATGAAGGCTTTCGATTTGCCGGTGTTATCAATCACACGCCGCAGCAGCAGCGAGCTTTCTTCGATATCAAATGCATGCTCGCTTAACCAGTTTTGTAATGAGGCATCCAGCTCGCCGCCAAACTCAGCCACGATATCGGCTCGGGTAGCGCCCTCGCGTACCACGCTGGCGTCCGCACGACCACCCAGGGCTAGCGTGAGCGCATCAATCAGAATGGATTTACCCGCGCCGGTTTCGCCGGTGAATACCGTGAAACCCGACGACAGATCAAGTTCGACAAAGTCGACAATGACAAAGTCACGAATAGCGAGCGCGCGCAGCATCGTCGAAGCGAAAGTAAAAACGCTATTTTAATTGACCGGAGGTCGATGGGTACTCGTTCCAGTGCAACTTCTCGCGCAGCGTATCGAAATAACTCCAACCCAGCGGATGCAGAAAGGTCACGGTATAGCGCGAACGTTTCAGCACAACGCGATCATGCACCTGCAAGGTGATGACCGACTGCATATCAAAGTTCACACTACAGTCGCGACCACTGGATAGCTCGATCTCGATCTCGCGATCATCCGACAATACGATAGGCCGATTGGAAAGTGCGTGCGGCGCGATCGGCACCATCACTATCCCGCCCAGCTGCGGCTGCAGAATCGGGCCGCCCGCCGCCAGCGCATAAGCGGTCGAGCCAGTCGGGGTAGAAACAATCAGGCCGTCGGAGCGCTGGTTGTACATGAAGTGCCCGTCCACCGTCACCCGCAGCTCGATCATGCCGGCGCCGGTACCGCGCGCAACCACCACATCATTGAACGCCAAGCCCTGAAAGCCGGGTTGGCCCTCCCGGATCACGGTGCCCTCAAGCAAACTGCGCTGTTCCGACTCGACCCGACCGTCCAGCATGTCACCCAGCACCGGCAACATTCGCTCGGCCGGTATGTCGGTCATGAAACCAAGGCGCCCCTGGTTGACGCCGATCAGCGGCACCCGATACGGCGCCAATTGCCGCGCAATGCCAAGCATAGTGCCGTCGCCGCCAACCACGATCGCGAGTTGCGCCTGCGCCCCGATCTGCTCAGGCGTGAGCGACTGCGTGGCCGGACGCCCCAGATCCACTGCCGTGGCAGACTCGAACACGACGCGGTGCCCGCGCTGCTCCAAAAAAAACGCAAGCGACAGCAAATCCTCGACCGCTGGTGGGTCACCATGCTTGCCGATAATTGCGATTGTGGGAAAGGCAGGCGGTGTCGACATGCTGTCGATTAGACCATAATTGCACTCGACTCTGGAATCATGCGTCTACGCCCGATAGAATAAGCTCATGCAACTCGATAATCGCGCACAAACGCTGCTCAAAGCCCTGGTTGAACGTTATATCTCCGATGGCCAACCGGTGGGCTCGCGGGCCCTGGCGCGAATCTCCGGCTTGGATCTGTCGCCGGCCACCATCCGCAACATCATGTCGGATCTTGAAGAGCTCGGTCTGGTCGCCAGCCCGCACACCTCGGCAGGACGAATACCGACACCACGCGGCTACCGATTGTTCGTTGACAGCTTGCTCACCGTGCAAGCGATTGATGAGAGCACGGTCGAGTCCAAGCTGCACGCAGGTGTATCGGCACAAAAAACGATTGCCAGCGCCGCGCAAGTGCTGTCGCAGCTGTCCCAGTTTGCAGGCGTAGTGCTCGCGCCTCGGCGCGAAGGTACCTTTCAGCAAATCGAGTTCTTGCGGCTGTCCGAGAAACGTATTCTGCTGGTGATTGTGGCGCCGAATGGCGATGTGCAAAACCGGCTACTGCTGACCACACACGACTACTCGCCCTCCGAGCTGGTGCAAGCCGCGAATTACATCAATCAACACTACGCCGGATTACCGTTTGACGAAGTTCGTATCAAGCTCAACGATGAGTTACGTCAGCTACGCGATGACATCACGCAGCTGATGCAAGCGGCTGTCGAAGCCGGTAGCGATGCAATGAATGAAGGCGAAGACGAAGTCGTCATCTCCGGCGAGCGCAACTTGCTGTCGGTGTCGGAGTTGGCATCGAATATGGGCTCGCTGCGCAAGATGTTTGATCTGTTCGATCAAAAAACCAGTCTGGCAGCCTTACTCGATACCTCCAGCAAAGCAAGCGGCGTGCAAATTTTTATTGGCGGCGAGTCAACATTAGTGCCGCTCGATGAGATGAGCATCGTCACCGCACCTTATGAATCGAATGGCCGGATCGTTGGCACGCTGGGCGTTATTGGGCCAACCCGAATGGCGTATGAGCGCGTGATTCCGATTGTCGACATCACGGCGCGCCTGCTATCAAACGCCCTGTCGCATCCTTAAGCTCGACGTTATGCGCTGCTATCGCGCGGCGCAGCTATCGGCTGTTACGGTGCGGGCAATCCTCTTTGGTGCAGTTGCCGTAAAGTGAGAGCGCGTGCTCTGCCAGCTTGAAGCCACGCTCGGCCGCGATATTGTGCTGACGTTTTTCGATTTCCTCATCAAAAAACTCTTCTACCAAGCCGCAATCGAGGCAAACCAAGTGGTCATGATGCGCGCCAAGGTTAAGCTCGAACACCGCCTTGCCCGATTCAAAGTGGTTGCGTGACAGCAGACCCGCTTGTTCGAACTGCGTCAGCACGCGGTAGACGGTTGCCAGTCCGACATCAAGGTTTTCTGCCAACAGCTGCTTGTAGACGTCTTCCGCCGATAAATGCCGAACCACGCTGCACTGGAAAATTTCCAGAATCTTCAGCCGGGGTAGCGTGGCTTTCAGACCGCTCGATTTCAGATCGGGAGTGTGATGCGGCATGATTTATCGGTGAGTAGCGTGAACTGCCTTATCATATAGTGTTTCGCGTTCGACGCTATTTTAACTTCCTCACCATGCCACAGCTGTTCGTCCACCTGCCCCGCCGTCACGCTGCTGCGATGATCGTATTGCCTTTATTGCTCTGCGGCTGTGTCAGCAAATTATTCAGCGCTGGCGACCAAGCGCCCGAGACAGCCCCTGCCGGTGTTACTCAGCGGGTGCAACAAAGCAAATTATTTGGTGTGCTGCCTGTCTACCGACCCGATACGCAGCAAGGCAACTTCATCTCGAAAGAGCAGGTGGCGCAGCTTCAGGTCGGCATGACACCTGCGCAAGTGCGCTTCCTGCTCGGTACGCCATTATTGAACGATGTATTTCACCCTGAACGCTGGGACTATCCTTTCCTGCTCAAGCGCGGTGACGGCACGGTCACGACCAGCCACGTGGTGGTGCACTTTAAAGAGGGACGGGTCTCGCGGTTCGAGGGCGCCGAACTCCCCAACGAAAAAGAATACTTGCAGCTGATCGCTGCGCCCAAGAAATAAGGCTGACCAAAACCCCCATGAAACCACTGAAGATTGCAGTGGCCGGTGCTTCCGGCCGCATGGGCCGCATGCTGATCGAGGCCATCGAGTCTGACCCCGACACCCAACTCAGCGGTGCGCTGGATATTGCGGGCGCACCAGGCCTGGGGGCTGATGCCGGCAGTGCGATGGGGCGCACGCTCGGCGTAACGATCGAGTCAGCGTTTGAGCGTGGTCTTGCGAACGCCGAATTTCTGATTGATTTCACTCGCCCAGCCGGTACCTTGGCGCATCTGTCGTACTGCGCAGCGCACGGTATCAAGATGATTATTGGCACTACCGGTTTTGATGATGCCGGCAAGGCAGCAATCGAAGCGGCAGCGGAGCGCACTGCCATTGTGTTCGCGCCCAACATGAGCGTTGGCGTGAATGTCACCATGAAGCTGCTCGAGCTGGCTGCCAAGAGCTTCTCGCACGGATACGACATAGAAATCATCGAAGCGCACCACCGCCATAAAGTCGATGCGCCTTCAGGTACTGCCCTGAAAATGGGTGAGGTGGTGGCCAACGCACTTGGCCGCGACCTGAAACAGGTGGGTGTATTCGCCCGCGAGGGCGTGACCGGCGAGCGCGACCCCTCGTCAATTGGTTTCGCCACCATCCGCGGCGGTGACATCGTCGGTGATCACACGGTACTTTTTGCAGGCATTGGTGAGCGCATCGAGATCACGCACAAGTCGTCGAGCCGCGTGACCTATGCGCACGGCAGCCTGCGCGCCGCTCGCTTCCTGCAGCACAAAGCCACTGGCCTGTATGACATGCAGGACGTGCTCGGTCTGCGCTGAGCCGCAGCCGGAGCTTTGCCGTGCCGAGCATGAGGCCGTCCGCGCTTGCCGTTGCTATCGCGCTACATGGGGTATTGATCGCCTTTGTATTGTCAGGCGCGCTGGAGAAGCCGCATACCGAGGTGGAGCCGCCGCCGCCCGACCACTCGTTCATGGCGCTGCTGCACCGGCCCGACTTCATCCTGACGCCGCACGTGGCCTGGGCCAGCGACGAGGCGGTGCAGACGCTCGCCGATCAGCTGATCGAC
>VERA01000062.1 GCA_018882935.1 Burkholderiaceae bacterium
GCATTGAAGATCACATAGTCGAGCAGGCGCAGCGTGGCCTTGCCGGCTTCAAGGTCGACGATGAAGCGGACACCGACGCCTGCAGCCAGAGCCAGCCGAGGCTGTGTCAGCCCGAGCTGCTTGCGTGCCGCACGAAGCGCATCACCGAGTTGGGTTGTGGTCTTTATGGTGCTCATCACTGACATTATTTCCCGTTCGGGAAGTTATTGACCAATCAGGAGGCTTTGGCAAGTCATATTTCCCGTTCGGGAATTTTTTACCGAAAAGAGGGTGTTTTCAGTATGGATTTCCCGATCGGGTAATTTTATTTACATCGAGGGTCATCCTGGTTGACGCGGGCACGCCCTAAACTCGACCTAGACTCGAGCGAGACAGTAGCCCTCTCGTTGCCAATAACAGAGAATTAGCGGTAATATTTGGCCATGGTCATCTGACGATAGTCATAATGCAGATATCAAAATCTCAATTCAAAGCGCGCGCGCTGGAGTATTTTCGTGAGGTCGAGTCGTCGGGGAAGCCCATAATCATCACTGATCACGGCAATCCCACGCTTGAAATACGTCTTTACTCGCCAGTCGAAGCCGACCCCAAAGCTCTGCTAAAAGGATCGGTACTCCACTACAAAGACCCTACATCGCCGGTAGACGACGATGCATGGGAATCCGCCCAATGATTATGCTCGATACCCACACGCTAGTCTGGTGGGCTAATGGCGATGAATCGCAACTGTCAATCGTTGCGCAGAAGGCAATCAGTGCTCACACGGGTGATGGCGAGATCGCTATCTCATCCATCTCTGCGTGGGAAATCGCCATGCTGGTGGAACGCGGCCGATTAGCTCTCGCCATGAGCGTCGATCAGTGGCTTGAGACGCTTGGGAAAATTTCTCAGATTCGCTTTATTCCAGTTGATAACCGTATCGCAGTTGCAAGTACTCAGCTACCGGGTGACTTTCATAGAGACCCCGCGGACCGGATGATCGTTGCAACCTCCAGAGGCTTATCAGCACCTTTGATCACGGCTGACCAGAAAATCCGCGAATACCCACACGTCAAGTCAATCTGGTGAGAAGTGCAGCATGGCAACCAAGACTATTCAGCACAATTGGCCAGCCTATATAACGAGCTGCCCGATTGTGCTTCGTTCGATTAATAACGAGCAAATGGATTAACGATTTCAAGCGTCGATTCAACGCGCTGCCGCTGATGTCACAGGCCGCGCATTTCAATTGCCACAGCATCTGTTAGCATTTTCCTTAGAGCAACCCCGCCGGGGTGCGCCGGGACCTGAATTGAGGCGAATCGGTGGATACCTTTCAGAGCATTGACGCCTTTGTACGCGTTGCCGAGGCATCGAGCTTCGCGGATGTCGCGCGTCAGCTGGGTGTGTCGAAGTCGGTGATCACCAGCCGTGTGCAACAGCTGGAAGAATTTGTGGGCGCGCCGCTGTTTCATCGCACCACGCGGCATGTGCGCTTATCTGAAATCGGTGAGCTGTTTCACAAAGAGTGCGCCGACTTGATTGCGCGTGCCAATGGCTTGGTGGATCAGATGCGCGACTCACGGGTTGCGCCGACCGGCATGCTGCGTATCCATGCCTTGCCGGGTTTCGTGCTGGGGCATATGGCGCATCTGCTGAGCGAGTTTCAAAATCTCTACCCCGGGATCGCGATTGATCTGACGGTGAATGACGCCGTGGTCGACCCGGTGAAAGAGGGTTTTGATTGTGCCTTGCAGATTTTTCCGCCGGCGTCTGAAGAGTTAATCGAGCGTCGTTTATTCCAAGTACGGCGCGTGTTCTGCGCAGCCCCGGATTACCTCGCACAACATCCGCCCATTCAAGCGCCTGAGGATTTGCTGAAGCATCGGCTGGGTTTGTACTCGCGTTATCCCTCGCGTGACCGTTGGATATTTAATGGCTCTTCGCGTCAGGTGATTCTTGATCTCAAGCCCGCACTGCGAACCAACAGTGTTCACATGCTGCGTGACTATGCGATTGATGGTGGTGGTGTGGTGTGTATTCCAACGATTGTGGCTGCCGAAGGTATTGCGGATGGCCGACTGAGTTTGCTGTTACAAGATTTTCAACTTTCTCATTTCTGGTTTTCTGCGGTGTACCCCAAGACGCAGCGCAATATGTTCAAGCTGCGGCTGTTCCTCGATCACATTACGCAGAGTTTTTCCGAGATACCGCCGTGGGATTTAGCGATGGACCAAATGACTCCCGAGCGCTGACAGTCTTTGCCTGCCTGTGATTGTTCGGTTTTCGCGAACGCCGTAGTCGGTCTACGGGCACTTCTACTCTGAATCCAACCGGCATACAGTGCGGTCCATGCAAGGCCGTATCGTCGCGGCCTGCCGTTAATAAAAAACTAACTGAGGAGATCGCTTCCATGTCCGAATTCGTCACCCGTTTCGGCTCGCTCGATGATTACGAGAAGGGCCATATCGAAATCATCAACGACAAGCCCAAGCACTACTGCTTCTCAAATGTGTTTGAAGTGGCCAGCGGTGCCAAGCCTTACGAAAAAATCGCTGTCGCAAAAAATTTCGAGTACGTGATCGAGGCGATTCGCGCTGAGGGTAAGTCGAATTGGATGGCGGCGGCGCATGATGAGTTTTGCGTGGTGATGGACGGTGATGTCACGATTGAATTCGTGAAGCTAGATCAACCTGAATCAGTGGCAGCGTCCGACAAAGAGGGTACGGTCTCAGTCAGCGGTGAGCCGCAAGGCAAGCGCATGGGGACGATACGTCTCAAGCGCGGGCATCAGGCGCTGCTACCTAAAGGTGCTGCATACCGCTTTGACAGCGCCAAGCCCTCGGTCATGATTCAACAAACGCTGCAGGGCGATCTGACGGTCCAGAAGTGGGCTGAGATCTGCTACCGGTAAGCAAACGATAAAAACGAATACCTTAGACCCTGCATCGATATTTGATCGATCCGATATCGAAGGCAGAATTCAGGAGACCAATATGAACGCACCTGCAGAAAAATTTCCGGCCACGATCGCTGGCTATAAAACTTTTGAACTTGGCGCATTTACTTTTTCGCGCGATGAATATTTCGTCACCATCACCTGGCCGGTACAGGGTGGTCGCAGACAATCACACACCATCAGCGCCGATGCTTTCTTGCGTGCTTTAATGCGCGATGTGGCCTGGGGCTTTTTTTATGGCGTCGTTAATTTTGATCCGGTATTTGGTACTCGTAATCTGTATGGCAAGGTCGAGTTCTTCGGTGGCCGATTTAACGAGCATTACCATAACAACGGCTTGTCATATGTAGAAGTGTTTGAGACACCGGTTGCGATGAAGCTAATCAAACAAATTCTCGCCGACTGGGTTAATTCAGGCTTCGACCCGTTCGCTGCGCCAATGGAGACGGGAGATGCCGCATTCGGCGTCAAGCATGGCGATAATCTTGCGGCGATTGATCGTTACCGCGTACCGACCAAGCGCATGCCTGGCCTCGAGGGTGACTCACCACTGCGAGGTGACGATAACGGTTACCCAATTAATCGCGCATTCGCCGATGTGCCGCAAGACCAACCTGAAATCCATGCCGAGCCCGGGTTTGAAAAAGAACTCCATGGCTTCAATCTGTTCGCGTATCTATCACGCTCTGATGTGACCTGGAATCCTTCAGTGACCTCGGTATGTAAAAACAGCCTGTTCTGCCCGACGACTGAAGAATATATTCTGCCGATTATTCACGGTAACGACCGTGTTGAATGGTTCGTGCAGTTATCCGACGAGATCATGTGGAACATTAATGATAAAGATACCGGGCGTCCACGCGCACGCGTGCTGATGAAAGCTGGCGATGTGGCTGCCATGCCAGCAGATATCGCGCATCAGGGATTCTCCAAAAAGCGTTCGATGTTGCTGGTATGGGAGAACGCGAATCCGGAAATCGTCAAGATGTACGATTCCAAGCAACTCCCACCTTATCCCGTGGAGTTCTGAGCGACGCATCACGTCGCTGGCGTGATTGGGTCTCGGCTTATATAGATAGCCGAAACCCGAACCACGCCAGCAAGACCCTCGCTGCAGTGAATACTGCGGGAGCAGATCTGCAATTCAACAAGCCTTTTTGACCGAGCGGGTGCCTATACACCTGCGCAGGCGAGGCATAGCCTACAGGTGGACCTCGAACATGAACGACAGAGCCTTCATGAGTGCGATACAAAACAAACTATTCATCGGCGGCAAATTCGTCGATGCCAAAGATGGCGCCACCATCGCTGTCCACAACCCGCATGACAATTCATTGATCACGCAAGTAGCCGAGGCGAAGGCGGCAGATGTCGATGCAGCGGTTGATGCGGCCGAGCGCGCATTCCCGCAGTGGAGTGGTATGGCCGCCGCCGAGCGCGGCAAGTTACTGCTGAAACTGGCTGATCGTATTGAGGCGGAAGCGGATGCGCTGGCACAGTTGGAGGCGATCGATACCGGGCATCCGATTCGCGATGCAAAAAATATTGATGTACTGCGCACAGCTGCTTGCTACCGCTACTTCGGCGGCATGGCCGACAAGTTTCAGGGCAGCGTGATTCCAGTCGATGCTGGCTTCATCAATTATGTACAGCGCGCACCGATTGGTGTGGTTGGCCAGATCGTGCCGTGGAATTTTCCGTTGATGTTTACTAGCTGGAAGCTCGGCCCGGCACTCGCAGCGGGTAACACGGTCGTGATGAAGCCCTCCGAGATTACACCGCTCTCTACGTTGCGTATCGCTGAGTTAATGGCAGAGATTGGGTTTCCTGAAGGTGTTGTGAATATTGTGATTGGCTATGGCCATACTGCAGGTCAGCACCTAGCAGAGCATCCCAAGGTCGGCAAAATCTCGTTTACCGGTTCGACTGAAACCGGTCGTC
This sequence comes from Burkholderiaceae bacterium, assembly GCA_018882935.1. Lineage (GTDB taxonomy): Bacteria > Pseudomonadota > Gammaproteobacteria > Burkholderiales > Burkholderiaceae_D > Pernthalerella. The sequence goes on from VERA01000062.1 coordinate 4,880, forward strand.
GTATTGTTGAGGCCTCGAAAGGTAATCTCAAGCGCGTGCAGCTGGAGCTCGGCGGCAAGGGTGCAAATATCGTGTTCGAGGATGCAAATCTGATTGCTGCGGTCAATGGCTCAGCCTGGGCGATTTTTCATAATCAAGGTCAGGCGTGTATCGCCGGCTCGCGTCTGATCATTCATGAAAAAGTGGCGGATGAATTCCTGGAACGCTTTGTCAAACTGGCCAGCTCTATTCGATTAGGTAACCCGCTGGATCCCGAGACTGAAATGGGGCCGCTAACCTCGACCATGCACCGTGATCGTGTGTTGTCGTACGTCGAGATCGCGCAGCAGCAAGGCGCAACCATACTCACCGGTGGTAAAGCGCCATCGAATCCTGATCTGTCCAAAGGCTGCTACATCGAGCCCACCGTGGTGCGTGCCAAGCCCACTGATCGTGTATCGCAAGAAGAGGTGTTCGGACCCTTCGTCAGTGTGACTACCTTCAAAGACGATGCCGAAGCACTTCAGATCGCTAACATGACTGAATATGGCTTGGGCGGTGGGTTATGGACGCGTGATTTGTCGCGCGCACACAAAATGGCACGTGAAATCCGCGCTGGCATGGTCTGGGTGAATAGCTATAAGCGCGTGAATCCGGGTTCACCGTTTGGTGGTGTTGGTCAATCCGGCTATGGCCGCGAGATGGGTTTCGAGGCAATGCATGACTACACCGAAGCAAAATCGGTGTGGGTCAATGTTGACGCACAAATCCTGCCGCACTTCAAACGATAGTCATCACCGTGCGTGACTTTGTCTTCACTGGTCAAGCCAGCCGTGTCGTGTTCGGCGCGGGATCCCTTGCGCATTTGGAGCGCGAAGTTGATCTGCTGGGTGCAAAACGCGTACTTGTGCTGTGTACACCAGAGCAGCAGGCATTGGCAGAAGACGTTGCAAAGCGGCTGGGTCAGCGAGCAGCCGGTGTGTATGCCAAGGCAGTGATGCATGTACCGGTCGAAGTGGCCAATGCAGCGATACAAGAAGCTGATCGATTAGCTGCCGATGGTTTGATCGCAGTCGGTGGTGGCTCGACGATTGGTTTGGCGAAAGCCATTGCATTACAGTCATCGCGACCAATTCTCGCTCTACCCACCACTTATGCTGGCAGTGAGATGACACCGATCTGGGGCATGACCGAGAGCGGCCTGAAAAAAACCGGTCGTGACACGCGCGTGCTGCCGCGTACCGTCATCTACGATCCGCAGCTGACCTTATCGCTTCCGGTATCGCTCTCTATTACTTCGGGCATGAATGCCATCGCACATGCGGCCGAGGGTTTGTACGCACATGACAGTAATCCGGTGATGGATTTGATGGCAGAAGAGGGCATACGTGCATTGGCAGCCGCTATGCCGGTATTGCGTACCAGCCCAAGTGATGTTGATGCCCGCAGTAACGCGCTATATGGCGCTTGGTTGTGTGGCACGGTGCTTGGCAATGTCGGGATGGCGCTGCACCATAAGCTCTGCCACACGCTCGGGGGTACATTGAATTTGCCGCATGCCGAGGTGCATACCGTGGTACTGCCGCATGCAATTGCTTTCAACGCTGACGCAGCGCCGGCTGCGATGCAACGCATCGCGCGTGCCTTACATCATGACGATGCAGCCAATGGTTTATATCAACTCGCCAAGCATAACGGCGCGCCAGTTGCCTTGCGTGACATTGGCATGCAAGAAAAAGATATCGATCGCATCGCGCATATCGCGGTGCAGAACCCGTACTGGAATCCGCGCCCCGTGAATACGGAGGCGGAAGCGTCGCTGCGTGCCTTACTGCAGCGTGCATGGCAGGGCGCGCCCCCGGCGTAACGTAAGTAAGCAGTCGATAACTACCGAAGAGGAGACATCAATATGGCAATTACTAGACGAGAGCTAATACAAAGCGTGGCAGCCGCCGCGCTGGTTAGCGCAAGCGGCGTGTCATTCGCTGCTGACACCATCAAAATCGGCTACGTGTCACCACAGACCGGCCCGCTGGCACCGTTCGGTGAAGCTGACAAGTGGGTGATTGAGCAAATGAAAGGCGCATTCAAAGATGGCGTGACCGTGGGTGGAAAGAAATACGCAGTCGAGATTCTGCTCAAAGACAGCCAGTCGAACCCGAACCGCGCTGGCGAAGTCGCGAACGATCTGATCCTGAAAGATAAAGTCGCGATGATTCTGACCGCTGGTACGCCCGAGACAGCGAATCCTGTGTCGGATGCATGCGAGTTGAATCAATTACCCTGCATCTCATCGGTAGTGCCATGGCAGCCATGGTTCTTTGGCCGTAAAGGTGATCCTGCGAAAGGTTTCAAATACACGTATCACATCTTCTGGGGCTTGGAAGATGTCATCACCAACTTTACGAACGGCTGGAATAGCGTCAAGACCAATAAAAAAGTCGGTGGCCTGTTCCCCAATGATGGTGACGGCAATGCATGGGGTGACAAGGAGCTTGGTTTTCCGAAGCCACTCACCGCGCAAGGCTATTCACTGACTGATCCGGGTCGCTTCCAGAATGGCACGCAGGATTTTTCTGCGCAGATCGCCGCCTTCAAAAAAGATAATGTCGAGATCGTCACCGGTGTCGTCATTCCGCCAGACGCCAAGACCTTCCTCACGCAAGCACGTCAGCAAGGCTTTAAACCCAAAGTCATTACGCTCGGTAAAGCCCTGCTATTCCCGGGCGCAATCGAGGCGCTAGGTGATCTGGGTGATGGCCTGACTACGGAAGTATGGTGGACACCATCGCATCCATTCACCTCCAGCCTCACCAAGCAATCCGCCAAAGATTTAGCTGCGGCGTATGAAGCATCTGCCAAAAAGCAATGGACACAGCCGATTGGTTTTGCGCATGCCTTGTTCGAGGTCGCTGCTGATGCGCTGAAGCGCTCCAAATCCACTAAGCCGGATGATCTGATTAGTGCGGTCGCCGCCACCGAGCTGAAGACGGTGGTCGGTGATGTGAAGTGGGGCGGCCCTGGCCCATTCAAGAATGTCAGCAAGACACCGCTGGTGCTTGGCCAATGGAACAAAGGGGGCAAGTACAAGTATGAGCTGACCGTGGTGAACAATCAGGCAGCGACGGCGATTCCCGCAGGCGGCAAGATGCGCCTGATGAATCCGTAAGCATCACGATGGCACTACTCGCCCTCAACAATGTCAGCAAGTCGTATGGCGCGCTGAAAGTCACCGATGCGGTATCGCTATCGGTGAATGAGGGCGAGGTACTCGGCATTCTCGGCCCCAATGGGGCCGGGAAGACCACCCTGTTCAACCTGATTTCCGGCGATGTAAAAACGGACGCTGGCGAGGTGACGTATCAAGGCCAACGTATCAACGCGCTGGCGCCTTTCGAACGCTGCCGTTTGGGCATAGGCCGCTCGTATCAAGTGCCGCAGCCGTTCGGGCATATGAGCGTGTTTGAAAATCTAGTCACCGCTGCCTGTTTCGGTGCGCAAGTCAGCGAACGCGAGGCCTGGGATATTGCCTGGGATGTGCTGCAGCAAACCGAGTTAACACGCTACGCGAATCATGCGGCCGGTGGATTAACCCTGTTGAACCGTAAGCGGCTAGAGCTTGCGCGGGCACTGGCAACACGGCCGCAGCTACTGCTGCTCGATGAGATCGCCGGTGGACTTACTGAACATGAAGCGCAAGCCTTGGTGGAAGAGCTACGTCGCATCAAGCAAACAGGCGTCACCATGATCTGGATTGAGCATGTCGTACACGCCTTGCTCTCTTTAGCTGACCGACTGCATGTCATTAATTTTGGTAAAACACTGTGCACTGGCGAGCCACAGCAGGTGATGCAGGACCCTGAAGTACGCCGCGTATATATGGGTCTGGAGAGCTAGATGCTGCTACAGGCGCAATCTGTCACGGCATCGTACGGCGATGCACAAGCCTTGTTTGGTATTGATCTCGCTTTGGAAGCGGGCGAAGTGGTTGCCCTGATCGGTGCCAATGGGGCTGGTAAATCAACTTTTTTAAAAACACTCACCGGCATGCTGCCCCCGAGTGCGGGCGAGATTCGATTAGATGGCGAGCGTATTGATCGTGTAGAGGCTGCTGATATCGTCGCGCGTGGTATTGCCATGGTGCCGGAGGGGCGCCGCCTGTTTCCCTCTTTATCCGTCGAAGAAAATCTGCACATGGGTGCGCTATCTCGACGTAGCGGCGCGTGGAATCTCGAGCGGGTCTACAGCCTGTTCCCGATTCTGAAAGAAAAACGTCATCAGCCCTCGACATCACTATCAGGCGGGCAGCAGCAAATGGTGGCGATTGGTCGCGCGTTGATGAGTAATCCTCGCGTCTTGCTGTGTGATGAAATATCACTCGGCTTGGCGCCGGTCATCATCCGGGAAATTTATGCCGCATTACCTTCATTGCAGCAAGACGGTATGACGCTACTGATTGTCGAGCAGGATGTGCAACTGGCCATGCAAGTGTCGTCCCGCGTGGTGTGTCTGCAAGAGGGGCGTGTGTCATTGGTCGGTAAGTCTGGCGAACTGACGCGCGAGCAGATCAGTCAAGCTTATTTCGGGCTCTAGCCATGGTCGATACGCTGCTTCAGGGGTTATTGCTCGGTGGCTTGTATGCGCTGTTCGCGCTTGGGCAGTCGCTGATGTTTGGTGTCATGCGACTCACCAATACTGCGCAGGGCGATTTCATCATTCTCGGTGGTTTCTTTGCGATCAGTCTGGCAAGTGCAACCGGGCTGGCGCCGGGCTGGGCCTTGCTGCTGCTCGCACCCGGTGCTTTTGTATTTGGCTATGCGCTGCAGCGATTTGTATTAAACGGAACGCTCGGTAAAGACCCGCTGCCCTCTTTAGTCGTGACGTTTGGCTTGGCCATCATTATTCAAAACTTGCTGCTTGAAGTTTATTCGGCAGACCCGCGATCGTTAGATGCAGGCGCACTTGCTTTCGATAGCATGTCTTTTGGTATCGCGACTGTCGGTACCTTGCCGCTACTGACTCTAGGGGTTGCGCTGCTGGCGACAGCGGCGTTGCAGGCTTTGTTCTCGTATACCTCATTAGGAAGATCATTTAGAGCGGTATCGGATGATCGTGAGGCTGCGCAGTTGATGGGTATTCGACCCTCCATCGTCTATGCGCAAGCAACCGGGATTGCATTTGTCTTGATCGCACTTGCAGGAACCTTACAAGCAATGCGTACGACAGTTTCGCCAAGTGATGGCCCCTTGTTGTTACTGTTCGCTTTTGAGGCCGTGATTATCGGTGGGATGGGATCGTTCTGGGGCACGCTGCTTGGCGCCTTATTGCTGGGTATTTCGCAGCAAATTGGTTTCCGGTTTGATCCGGGTTGGGGTATCTGGTTCGGGCATCTGATGTTCTTGTTGGTGCTGCTGGTCAGGCCGCAGGGTTTGTTTCCGAAGACACGATGATGCAAGGATCAGCCCTGCCATGAAAAAACCAGATTCAGAAATGAAAAACGCACTGGATCCCGGCCTGCGCCGGGATGACGAATCAAGCGCTAACGGCCACAGCACAGTCATTCCGGCGCAGGCCGGAATCCATCGGCTTCCAGGCATTCCTGCGTTTGATGTGATCCGTAGTAATCGTTTTTCGGTGGTCTTACCATTCCTTACTGCCGCAATTTTTTTGTTCGCGCTGTCGATTCCCTGGTGGGGTGAATCAAGCTGGATGCGCGAAGTAGTAGAAATCAGCTGCTACTTTGTATTTGCAATGATGTGGAATCTGCTCGCTGGCTACGGCGGCATGGTCAGTATCGGGCAGCAAGCCTTTCTGGGCTTCGGCGGCTACATCATGCTCATTCTCGGCAACGAGGCGGGTATGAATCCTTTCATCGCAATACCGATCGCAGCCATTGCTACTGCTGCGATTGCGTATCCGGTGTCGTTCATCGCATTTCGTTTGCAGGGTGGCTATTTTGCGATCGGTACCTGGGTGATTGCAGAAGTATTTCGACTGTCATTCGCGAATCTGCACTGGGTGGGGGGTGGCTCTGGCACATCGCTGATCGCTTTGCGCGATATTGAGCGCTCGGTGCGTGAATCAACCACGTATTTCATTGCGCTAGCTTGTGTATTACTCGTAACTTTTGGTGTGTATGCGTTTTTGCGCTCCAAGCGCGGGCTCGCATTACTCGCGATTCGTGATAACGAGGTCGCAGCATCCTCACAAGGCATCGATGTGGTGCGCATGAAGCTGGCGGTTTACTTGATTGCTGCTGGTGGTGCGGGGCTCGCAGGCGCGCTTTACTTTGTCAGTAATTTACGTATTTCGCCTGATGCAGCGTTCTCGGTGAACTGGACGGCATTTGCCATCTTTATGGTAGTGATTGGTGGTATCGGCCGCATTGAAGGCCCGATCATTGGCGCGCTGCTGTTCTGGTTATTGAATAAATTTTTCAGTGATTACGGTAGCTGGTATCTGGTCGGCCTTGGCTTGATTGCTATCGTTGTGACGATATTTTTCCGTGATGGCATTTGGGGCGCGTTACAACGGCGCTTCGGCTGGTCGCTATTCCCTACGCATCGCTGGCTAAAAATGAGAACTTGATATGTCAGGGCGTATTCAAAAAACGATAAGCAAGCGTAATCTTGCGGCATCAGACTTTGATATGTCAAAGTCTATGCAAGCAACTGCAAGAAGCTGCACGCTGGTGATTTCAAGGGGCGGATCATGTATTTCCTAGTACTGGCCACCGATGCGCCCGATACCGCTATCAAGCGAGAGGAGATCGGGCCGATTCATCGCGCGTATTTGCGTCATCCGGGTAATCATCGGGTCAAGGTACATCTGGGTGGTCCGACGCTGACCGTCCAGCGTGAGCAATCCAACGGTAGCTTACTGATTGTCGAGGCCGATGAGATCAGCGCTGTGTCGGAGTTTGTCGCCGATGATCCGTATGTCCAAGCAGGTGTTTTTCAATCCATCGAGATTCGTCCTTGGTCATGGACGCTCGGGCAGCCTGAATCGATGACTGAGGCCGCCCATTGAACTGGCAAGATCACCCCGATCGTCCCGCGGACGGTACGCTGCTTTGCAGGATTGACGATATTCCTGACCAAGGCGGGCACGAGGTCTGCTTTGGTGCAGGTAAAGAGAATTTCAAGGTACTGCTACTGCGGCAGGGCCAGCAGGTTTGGAGCTATGTAAATTTTTGTCCGCATTTTTCTTTGCCATTGAATTACGAGCCTCAAACTTTTGTGACCTTGGATGGTTTGATTATGTGCGCGCATCACACAGCATTTTTTAACTTTAACGATGGGCGTTGTGTTGATGGCCCGTGTATTGGTGATGGTTTGGTGTCGCTACCCGCATATACCCAAGACGATATGGTGTATTTTGGTTTGCGCAGCAGCGGGAAGGCGCAGTGATACAGTGGTGAGCTGAATGATGCAACTCAGTTTAAATTTTGCAGGAGTGTGCTGTGATTGATAAAACCGTACCGGATCTGCGCGCTGCCGTAGCCGGTATTCAGAATGGCGCGACCGTCATGATTGGCGGTTTTGGTAATGCGGGTATGCCCAAGGACTTGATCGATGCGCTGATCGAGCAGGGCGCCACTGATCTGACGATCGTGAACAACAATGCCGGTAATGGCGATACCGGTTTGGCAGCCTTACTGGCTGCGGGGCGCGTAAAAAAGATTATTTGCTCGTTCCCGCGGCAGTCCGACTCGCATGTATTTGATGCCCTCTACCGTGCCGGCAAAATCGAACTCGAACTCACGCCACAAGGTAATTTGGCCGAGCGTATTCGCGCAGCTGGTGCGGGCATTGCCGGATTTTTTACGCCGACGGGTTATGGTACGCAACTGGCCGAAGGCAAAGAGACGCGGCTGATCAACGGCCGGCATTATGTTCTCGAGTCGCCGATTCATGCTGACTTCGCTTTAATTAAAGCCTTGAAAGGCGACCGCTGGGGCAATCTGGTATACCGCAAAGCCGCGCGTAATTTTGGTCCGATTATGGCTAGCGCAGCGCGCTGCACGATTGCGCAGGTCGATGAGATCGTACCGCTAGGGGCGTTGGATCCGGAGGTAATTATCACGCCCGGTATTTTTGTTCAGCGTGTGGTGCAGATCGGAGGTGTGCAATGAAGCGCCGTAGCCGAGACGAAATCGCACAACGCGTAGCGCAAGATATCCCCGAAGGGGCGTATGTTAATTTAGGTATTGGTTTGCCGACTATGGTTGCCAATCATCTCGACCCAGCCAAAGAAATCTTTTTACACAGCGAGAATGGGCTGCTGGGTATGGGGCCGGCACCGGCGCCCGGTGAAGAAGATGAAGATTTAATTAATGCCGGTAAGCAGCCCGTCACGCTGCTCACCGGCGGCGCATTTTTTCATCATGCTGATTCATTCGCCATGATGCGTGGCGGGCATCTGGATATTTGTGTGCTGGGTGCGTTTCAAGTGTCCGAGCGTGGCGATCTGGCCAACTGGCATACCGGTGCGCCGGATGCGATACCGGCAGTAGGCGGTGCGATGGATTTGGCGATTGGCGCGAAAAAAGTATTTGTGATGATGGAGCATCAAACCAAAAGCGGTGAGAGCAAAATCGTTTCTGCGTGTACCTACCCGCTGACTGGTGTGGCGTGCGTCTCGCGTATATATACCGATCTGGCGCCAATTGATGTCACCC
>VERA01000063.1 GCA_018882935.1 Burkholderiaceae bacterium
ACGTTACGATCTGATGGCGATACGGTTTCTCGAATGTCATCCCACCCCCACCCTGCCTCGAATAGATACGTGTCACTTCCGGCGCCACCGATCAGGGTATCTTCGCCGTTACCACCAGAGAGTTGGTCATTACCGGCCTTGCCATCAAGGATGTCGTTACCACTGAAGCCTCGCAGGATGTCATCTCCAGCGCTACCCCACACATTGTCATCGCCAGTAGTGCCGATGTTAGGGGGTATTACTGACAGCACGGTACTGGTACTCAGGCCGCCACGGTCGGAAGCGGTGATGGTTAATTGAACAGCTTTGAACATAAAGTCGAGTGACGGTTCGCCGCGGAGGGTATTACTGACTGGATCAAACCGCAGCCATGCGGGTAGCTGAGTACCGTCGGCCATCGTCAGCTGGTAGCGCAGCGCATCATCGCGATTCGGGTCGATAAAGAGAGTGTCTGGAATGTTGAACTGTTGGCTCTTGCTCATCTTCCAATCCAGATTATTAAATGCTGAGTTGAGTACCGGAGCGCGGTTGATGGCACTAGTCGTCAAGGTAAAGCTGGCTTGTGAACTGGCACCCTGACGATCGGTCGCAACCAGCGATAGCTGTAGCTTGCCGACATCTGTCTCCAGCGGTACGCCGTAAAAACTCAAGCGAGCTGGATCCCATGTCAGCCAAGCGGGAAGTGGTGAGCCATCTGCGCGCCACGCAGAAATCGTCAAAGGATCGGCAGTATCTGCATCAATAAAAAAGTTGGGCGCGATGGAAAGCTGGAATGCTTGACCCTCTTGCGCGAACTGCGTTGGTAAATAGCCATAGACCAGCGGCGCTCGATTACCGCGTTGCGGTGCCTCGGCGAGCTGCTTCAGTAAACTACTGAACTGATCGCTGCCCAGCAGCGATACCTGCTGCATAGTGGGATCGGCGACGGTACCATTGTGCCGGTCAGGATGATCCAGACCTAGCCATACATCAGCCGCTTGCAGCAAGCGACCATCATTCATCAATACCCGTGTATAGCCGCGTACCCGAACGTCCGCGCCCTCTGCACGATTGAGCACATTGGCGTTCAGATACAGCCCCTGAATGCCTGCTGCCGTAAGGCTCTGCAGTTCACCTGTATCGCTTACGCCGTTGCCGTTGGTATCTCGCCAGAGATGAAAGTCTGACCAGCGGGCGTCGTTACGATCAAACACGCCATCCTGATTCTGATCAAAATAAGGTAGTTGCAGCGCCTGTAGATCGCTGAGCGTGGGGTCGCCAACATAACCGCCAAATACGATTTCATCCAGCCGTTGAATACGACCATCGCGATCAGCATCATAGGCGAGTATGCCTTCACCTGCACCTATCCATGCACTACGACGCTGCACACCATCGACATTAAAACTGACCTTGCTCTGATCAATATCCATGAAACTGAAACCGTCTCGACCCAGATCGATGACAATCGGATCAGTGCTATAGCGACTGGTGAACGAGATACTGATCTGCGCCGATGCGCCCGCTGAGTCAGTCGCAGAAAACCAGGCGGTTTCATTCGAAGTGGCCATGCCAAAGCCACTATTAGAGGTGGCCGAGATACTGGTTGAAAGACCACCCCTTGGATCCGGCGTGACTGAGGTGTCCGTGATATTCACGCTACCGTGAATGGGGTTTCTCGCAATAGCAATCTGCACGCTTTGCTCGGCATCTGGGTCCCAAGCGGAAACCTGCCAACTCGACAGTTCCATCAAAGTCAAGGAAAGCATACGTAGCGGAATTACGGAGGTCCGCTGCGCAGTCAACAAGGGCACATCATTGACCGCCGAAACTGAGCCATAAGCCCGCTGCGTTGTTTCACCGCCCTGGCCGTCAGAAACTGTGAAATCGAATACGATCGCGCCGGTATAGTTCAGTGGTGCGCGTAGCCCTATTCGCTGGTTGGCTACATCGTTAACTACTTCTACTGCTTGTGGATTAGCGACGCCTGCGGTTTGTGCGCCAGTGATCTTGATGATACTGAGCGGATCGCCCTCAATATCGCTAGCCCCGGATAACAACAGCTTGTGCGACAGGTAGCTCCAGTGAGACTCGGTAGGGTTATTTGCGCCGCCATCTTCCAGCATCTGAAAGCCAATAGCATTAACGGCAGGCGCGTCATTCACCGGACGTAGCATGATCCCGATCGTGAAGGCAGCACTACTCAGCGCACCATCCGTTACCTTGATACTGAATTCTCGCCGGCCATTCGCGTTGGCCGCTGCACGGAATACGAGTTCACGACGCGCCTCATCAAAGCGAATACGATCTCCTGCAGAAAGTGCTTGAAGTGAACTACTATCGATACTGATTGCATCGCCATCGGCATCGCTGAATATCTTTACCAAAGCAGACTCGGCGATACGTATTTCCTGATCCTCATTGCCAACCGGATCAAAACGCGCACTAGTGATTAGCGTAGGGGCGTCATTAACGCTATTCACATCAATGATCAGGGTGGCGGTTGAGGATGCACCAAGATCATCCGCTACGGTGTAATCAAAGCAGGCAGTCCCATTAAAATTTGGTAGCGGGCAGAACGTCAACTGGCCGTCTTTTTGTATTAGGGTGCCACCGATCACGTTGTTGATGCTAGTAATAGAGAGCTTGCCAACATCGCTATCAACGTCGGTTGCACCGTTGAGTAACAATGAAGACGGAAAACTGAGTGGGCTATCTTCCAACATTGCGATACGCTGTTGCGGAAGGCAGGGCGCATCATTTACTGCAGCCAATGTAATCGCTACCTTGGCTTGCACAAAACCACCGGCACCATCACTCACCGTGTACTGAAATCCGGCACTACCGTTATGATCGATACCCGGCGTAAATTGGATCATTCCATCGATGAGTTCTACCGTGCCACCTACTGCCTGATCAACCGCGATTACCGTCAGTTTTTGCGCTTCACCCGCTTGAATATCAACATCCAGCTCGTTCTGCACCAGTAACTTTGGATCGATCAGCAGGACTTCGTCTTCACGGCTATCGATATGTTCATTTGCGCTGATGGGAGCGTCATTTACAGGATCAATACTGATAAGTGCATACCCGGTGGTCTGCAAACCTGAGGCATTCATGACGGTATAGCTGAAACGTGCCTCACCATTGAAGTTGTTATCTGGCGTAAAAACAATATCCCCACCAGGCTCGAGGCTGACCTTGCCATGTTCTGCAGCGCCAACTGCAGTGATCGTTAATGGCGATGAACCGATCCGGCTGTCAGTATCCAGATCAAGATCATTACGTAGCAAGAGGTGCGGCGCGATGCGTAATATCTGGTCTTCGCGTGCATGAATAATGCGCTCGGCCACCACCGAGGGCGCATCACGCTCGGGTGCCAGCGTAATACGGATCGTTGCCGTCGCTGAAGCGCCGCGTGCATCCTGAACGATATACTCGACTAAGTCGGTAACCCCATATTGATCAGCGGGCGGCACATAATGAATCATGCCGTTACCGAGTAGCTCGGCATGACCCAGCGCAACACGCGCAATACCGGTGATACTCAGACGATCACCTTCGATATCTCTATCGTTGGCGAGGAGTGCCTGGGTATCGATCAGTAAGGGACCATCTTCAACAGATAAAATAGTCTCACCTGCAGTACGCGGCGCACCATTGACTGCAAGGCCGGTGACAGGGTCATGCTGGATTTCAGGTGCCCGGGTCACTCCGCCATCCAGCTGCGTGCCTTTGGTTGCGGTTGGCAGGCTATACACCTGCTGTGCGTCGGGGCTTGCCTCGGTTGGTGATGTCACCGCAGGGGTGGAGGCGGGCGTATCGCTGATGATGTCATTCATACCGACGTGCCGGCTGTGTACCCAGCGGTCATCAAACGGACCGGTATCACCGATTGATTCGGTCAGTAGGGGTTGCGCTACACGCATGATATTTGCTGTAGCTTGGTTATCACGCGTGGCGTCATTGATTTTTCGGAAGCTGATGCGCATCTGCTCTAACCGCTCACGAGCGGCATTATCGACCCAGATGTCGTCGTCGTTAAAATAAATCACGGTATCCTGCGCGGCCATGGTTTGCCCGGTAGCGCGCAGGCTTTGCACGACGGATGCAAAGTCTGGTGATAATGGACTTAATCCGTAGCGCGATGCCAAGGCGTATAGCTCGCTTCGCCGGGCTGCTGTGATGGAGGGCTGCAGTAGCTCTTGCAGCGCGCTCATGTCGTCAACCAGTGTAATAAAGTTTTCGCGCAGGCCGTTTTCGTGCAAGACATTCAGATTATGGGTTTGCGGATCTACTGCGATCCGTACCCCTTCGGTTTGTGCAAGTAGATTTAGTTGGGTGAGCCTGGCGCTACCACCGTCAGCGAATAAGAGCTGCGCGTTGACCAAATCAACCGCAGTGACCACCATCGAGGCTAAAGCTGCAGGCGGAGAAGTGTCCGGCGACATAGCAGCAGAGTGCATTGATAGGTCAAATACTTCTAATTGACCAGCACTACCGTCGCCATCCAGATCAAGCCAAAGACGCAGCTGCTTGAATGCAGGATCAAGCGGAGTCAGCAGGCCATCATGGTTCGCATCAAAATACGCCAGCGATCCAAGGCCATGCTGATCAAACGGCGTATCAGGATCATTAAAAAGCTCGCTACCATTATCGATCAGATTATTACCACTTCGATCAATACCTAAAATAGCGTCAGCCGGCTCTATCCACTGCGTGGCTTCGAGAAATCCATCGTTATCTACATCAAATCGCGCCACCGCTTGATGCTGAAAGCTTTCAAGATCGGAGCCCACCGTATCCGGCAGATCCATCAGGTGAATGCCGTCATTACCAAGATCGACAGCGAGTACCTTCAGCCACTGCAAAGCCACCGTATCGCGCGTGCGTTGCGGCGCGAAAGACACCATCTGTTCGGGCGTGACACGTGCCGCTTGGGTAGGGTCGATCGGATGTGCACTATTGAATTGCGATAGCTTGTCTTGTGCCAAATTCATCGCACTACGGGCTGCTGACTCAGCGTCTGCACTGAACTGTGCCGGGGTGACATTACTGCGATGCTTGGTATCGGCCAGTGTTTCTGACAGTATCAGATTGACCTGGGATGCGGCTTTCCATTCCGAGGTTGTGCGTGCCAGCTCGGCTTGTAACTGTGCGCGTTGTCGCTCGGTAGGGCTACGCTCACGTAACCACTCAGCCTCAGTCAGCCATTTGGATTCATCGCGACCGAACATGGCACGAAGATGATCTAGCTCCCAGCGTTGAACAATCGCCTCAGGCACTAATAACGTATCGGCATATAAGTTAAGCAGGTCTTGCCGGGCGATACCCAGCGTGCCGATCCCGCCTTGCAGTGGGTCTTGCTGATTGACGATAAAGAAGTAATTATCGACCCCGTTTCGGTCACGGCTAGGCCACGATGCAATCTGCAGCGTGGGCATGCGCGAGGCGATGAACTCAAGCCGGTGCGCTGGCAGGCTAATCTGTTCGTTCGCTTGATTGATTTGTTTATTCAGCTCGGCTAGTAGCTGATCGAGTTCGCGCCGCATGATACTTTCACCGAGCGGGTTTGCTTCGCTGATTCTGTATCGCAACACACCTGATGCTTCGCGGAAGAAGCTTGCGCTGGCCTGTGGCGGCGGCGGTGGTGGATCGTTACCAAACAAGCTGTCGAGAGCGAATGCGGCAACCACCAGCGCAATCGGGTTGATGGCAATAATTGCGCCGGCACCAGTCATCGCGCTGCTTGCACCGGACAGATAGCCAACACCATTGATCGCAGAGACCACGCTGGCACCTGCCGAGCCGATCTGACCCGCTTCGATCATTTTGCCAAGATGTGTCAGATTGGCGATGGCCAGCATCGCGCTAATTTGCGACAAAGCACCGACCTGTGCCGGATCCAGAAAGCCGGTGCCTGTGAGGCGAAAGGCCAGATAATTTGTACTATTCAGTAGCCCGACCGTGCCACCAATTTTTGCAAGCGTGTCGTTTGATTGAATGGACCTGAGTGAGGTGACCAAGGCCAGGCTACTCGATACATCCGATACAAAATTATCTTGCTGGAAGGTGCTTAAGCCTTGTGCCCGGGCGTGGTCTAATGCGATACGTGCAGCAGACAGAAGAATGCTGGCAGTATCTTTGCGGCGCAGAGCGCTCAAGAAATCGGCCACATCGTCATCCAGCTGATCACGTACAGATTCTCGGTAGGCGTCAGACATAGCGCCAATTGGTACTGACTCGCCGCGGGTAATGTGACCGAGCGAGTCCCTGACGATCAATATTCGCGTACCGTCGGCGTAATCGATATGGTCTTCCAGATCATAAATTTCGCCTGAGCGCCGGTAGCGTTGGGTAATTGTGCTATCTGTGACCGAGCCAGATGCATCGATCAAAGTCGTGCGCGTGGCATCAGCATTGAGCTGCTCTACAATGATCTGCCGTTGAAGCGTGCCTTGGTTATCGCGGTAAGTGGTTTCACTCCGGTCATTCGACGTGACAACATCAATAGTCTGAAAGACCCGCATACCTTCATCTCTGAGCACGAAGCGAATATGATCATCTGCCAGAACAAAGGCATCCTGCCTGACACGACCCCGGGCTGGTGGGGTGTAGTCGGTAGTAGGAAGCTCGCGTATGATTTCATCGGTGATCGTGACTTTATCTGGCGCTGCACCCTGGGTGCTAGCGCGGAATTGCATCTCACGCTCTCTGGCAAAATCACCGTTATAGACTACCGATGTGTATCTTCCCTCGTATATATCGACTGGGGTAATCACTTGCCAGCCATCAGTCATGAGCTTGACCGTGCTGCCCTTATCAATCGTGACAGTTGTGGAGAAGGTCTCGCCGCTGGCGGCGTCATCTTTTTTCAGAAAGATTGTTCCATGACCATCCGCATAAAGAAACGCGATACCGTAGGCAGGGTGGGTTTGTATCTGCGAACCGTCTGGAAGAATTTCGACTGACCGGCCATCGATCTGCCTGATAACCGTGATATCTACGTGCGGATTGGTATCGACGATAAAAGCAGGTTGGTTCGAGTCAGGATAGTTTTCAACGAAGCGCTTCCATCCCGGCGGTACTGGGCCGAATACCGCCGATACATCGTAAACAGGCAGCGGGGAATTAATCGAGCCAATCAGCTTGCCACTAAAATAACCACCGACCAGAAATTGCAGCGCCTGAGCTGCATGGGTCACTGGTAGCAGGCGTAGTATCAGCTCCGATAGAGCACCTACGATATCTGTCAAAGGTTTCGGAATAGCGGTAACGCTTTGGAGCATGGCACTTAAGGCTGCGCTACCTTCGCCGGGTTTGGAGACCAGCAGCGCAACGTAGCTCGCCCAAGTCAGCGACACCGGATTGTTGGGAAGATTGAGATGAGAATCCAGCCAGAATAGATTGCGCGCCAACGTTGAGTGATCGATTTTGGGTACTGAGCCCGAGCGAAGCAGCGTGAGATCGCCATACAGGTTATCGATACCTTCAGCGCCACCAAAATTCAAACGGTGCAATGGCCAGAGGCCATTTGCTATCTCTACCGGCAATATCCAATCGGTACCGCTGAACTCACCACCAAGTTGCGATACCAGGTCAAATTCGCCAGTCTTGACGTTTTTGACGACAATACGGTGCAGAGAGGCCTGCTGATTAAATAGGCTAGTTTCTTCTTTCGTGAAGCCAGCTAGTTCGGCACTGTATTCATTAGCAAAGCCGTTGACGGAGACCGAGAAAATTTTTTCTGGAGGGATCCCTAATTTTCTGTAGAAATCTTGCTTGTAGCCGTTGGGGGTGCCATATACAAGTCCGAGCCCTAGAATTGATGCGATGCCTCCGCCTAGACTTTGTCCGGCCACTATCAGTTTCTTTAAAGCTTTAATACCGCCAATCTTATCAATAGATTGTCCAATAGCTCTCATAAATTGCTCACTGTTGAGCAAATCAGATGATTGCTTTGAGCCTAGCCTGAGGGCGTCCTCACTGGTATCAGGCCAGTCTGTGCCGAAACCATTGGTACCCGCAACACCGATGATCACTTCACCGGTAGTTTTGTTGAATGCGATGAATGCATTCAGTCCAGTTTTTTTACTAACGAAAGTATCTTGCACGATGAAACCGTCCAGCTCCTCTGCTTTGAGCGGCCTCGCGCCGGGAATATTCAATGCAGCAGAGTCATCGCGGTAGCGTAGAGGCATACCTGGTATTAGCCCGAACCCATTGTTGAGCTCATACGAGGTCTGTGAGGCAGAGATTCCAAGACGAAAAAGCCTTGCTTCTTCCGGGGTTGGCGATTTAGTGGGCTGATACGTATTTGTGCTGGTCATTGTTCAGTTTCCTTGCAGACGTTGATCACTAATCGAATTGCGGCGCGCATAGCTGGTTTGAAAGAGTTATCTCGCGTGACGCGAGCTTGAACCATGCAGCCGTCCGGGGAAATTTTTATGGGTCCCTCATGACGACCAGATTCAATACGTAGTAAGCCTTTTTGAGTTTGCAGATAGATTCCTTGCTTTCGCCAGAAGTAATCGTGCTGTTGAACACCCCAAAGCATGCCAACGCGAGTTACATAACCCGTCGCTCGGCCGTCGATCGCCATGTACCACGCTTTAAACAGAGCCGGTACTATCGGGCTACTTACTTCTCCCGACGGGAAAAATAGGCGGGGTATATCGGGTGTAACTTCGGTCTCCAGATAGGCATCTTTCCAAGGTAGGTAGATAAAATAAAAATCATTCAGCCCACGATTGCTAATCAGTAAGCGCTCCCCATTGGGTTTAATCAGCTTTAATTGATCTTGGGTCTGACCTTGTTTGTTTCTGATTACTGTTGTTTCAAGCGCGCCATGTTCAGGCAGTAAGGGCATGACATGGGCAAAGCCTGGCGGCTGCTTTTCTGGTGGAACAGCGAAGATGGGATCACCCTCAGGCAACAAACGACAAAGATGGTTTGCAATAGAAGAATATTTGGGGTAGTGAATTGGTTCGAGGGCCTCCCCCCATTTACCAGCAAACCACTGGTATTCTGCAAGCCTTACCTCCGGGCGCGATTCCCTGTCCGACTGAGCCAGCAATAAATCGCCGATGTGATTAAGGCACATCGCTATACCCCGATAACCACTGTCAGTAATAGCGCCAGTTTTAATGTTGTAGGTAATTACCCTCGACATTTCGTCGCGCTTTGCCTCCCACCCGGGATACTTTCGTGAAGAGAAAACGAGGTGCTCATTGTCGAGCCAATTGACAGCATTAATTTCTATGCTTTTTGGAATTTCATATTTTTTGAACCGATCACTGGCCTCGGTAAATCTTTCTTTCTCAGCTGGCGTGAAATAAGCCGAGGTGGCACCGGTAACCAGAGCGGTGATATCTTCAGCATGTGTAGCGCAAACAAAGTTCATAGAAAAAAATACTAGTACGCTTCTTAACCAGTTACCCATGGAATTTTCCATCCTTATACGTTCATTAAATTACTTCTACAAATTTCAATTTGAGGGTATCTTTGCAGTGACTTTGAACGTAAAAGAACAAGGTATCCGGAGGGGCGTAAAGATCGCTCAAAGCTTGCTGTAGTTCAATACCGCTTCACTCTGATTTTGTAATAAGAAAAATCTTAGCGGTCACCCCATGCGCCTTCATCATCGATATCGATGTCGTCGCGTTGCCGTATGCGTCGCTTAGGTCTTCCGGGTTCTCTCCAGGTGCGCTTCTCAAGCTCGCCTAGCTTTTCATGTGCACGCCACTGGAACACCAGGCGAATATCAACATCATGAATACGCGATGCATGCAGGGCGCTCGTCGCATTAGCGAGTTCGAGAATTTCCTGCTTTTGCTTGAGCGACCACACGCGACGAGTGCGGTAGCCTCGCCTTTCTTTTGGCGGCTTGTTCTTGAGTGTGTGGATACGGCTCATCGACGGCACCTCGCAGAAAAATCAAGGAGCCGTGACAATGCAACGGAATAGCGATACGGTGGCGAGCTTTGATCAGCGTGGCGCTGACTTATTGGTAAACATGAATTAATTCATGCAAGAGTGTCGTTGCTTTACGACGTGTTCGATTATCGAATTAAACGTCTGATCGAGATCGTAGTGCTTCACCAATCATGACAAGTACAGGGCCTTCACCGTTCGATAGACCATGCACCATTTCGCCGAGTGAGAGCCTGGATACACGTTCGTCTTTGCGGCTGACGTTTTCAATCACAATCACAGGGGTATCGGGTGACTTACCATGCGCTATCAAACGGCACGCGGTATCTATGGCCTCTTGGCCACCCATGTACTGAATCAGCGTGTCGCACTCAGGCAGCGCTGCGTGATCTGGTTCATCGCGCCCGGTAGTGGAAGTAAAGAAGGCAACATTGCGTGCAACACCGCGCTTGGTGAGCGGTTGCTTGATGCTGGCGGCGGCGGCAAATGCGGTGGTAACACCCGGCACAACTTCAAAGCTGATGTTGGCTTTTTCAAGTGCGCGCATTTCTTCATCGGCGCGCCCAAACAGCATAGGGTCACCACCCTTGAGCCGCACCACACGCTCGTACAAAAACGCGGAGGCGACCAGCTGCTGATTAATTAGCGACTGCGCAGTGGAGCGCTGACCACTCCGCTTGCCAACCGAGATCAGGTCGGCCGAGCGGCAGAGCGCAAGAATTTCAGGGGTGACCAGGGCATCGTAAAGCACCACATCCGCCTTAGCGAGGATGCGTGCACCACGTACGGTAATGAGATCGGCGGCACCGGGACCGGCGCCGACCAGCCAGACCTTACCCGATAGTGGTCGGGCAGGCCGTTCGAGAGGGTCGGCCATAGCATACGAAACAGTTAATCCAAGCGGATCATACCTGCAGCCACGGTTTGGTGAGTCACTTCGTCGATTAAAATGAAGCTTCCGGTGGCGCGTAGTTGTTGATACGCGTCAGCCGCTAGCGGTTGCTGCACAGTGATGTTAATACGAGCGATACCGTTAAGTTTTAAATCAGTGGCGGCCTGGCGCTGTTGCGTGTTGATATCGAGTAGCGACTCTATGCTGCTGATCTTCGCGGCCACTTGTCGCGTAGTATGTTTTAACCAGTAACGGCGCCGCAGATCGAGCGGTTCTTCCGAGAGCCAGCAGACATCGGCGCTGAAGTTCTTGAGTAATTTGGCAGGCGCATCCGCCGCAACCAGCATGTCGCCGCGAGAGATATCGAGATATTCCTCGAGCAGGATGGTGACGGATTTGCCGGCTGAGGCTTGATCTAACGAGCCATCCAGAGTAACGATATCTTTGACAGTGGCGCTTTGGCCGCTCGGCAATACGGTGAGCTTGTCACCTTTTCGAACGCTGCCAGCTTCAATGCGACCCATATAGCCACGGAAGTCTTGCGCTTCATGGCCATTGTGGCGCGCTACCAATTGCACCGGAAAACGTAGCGCCGCTGCATGCTCATCGTCGTAGACCGACAATGATTCAAGCAATTCAATCAGGGTTGGGCCTTGGTACCAGTTCATCTGCTCGCTACGCACAACGACATTGTCACCCGCCAGTGCCGACATCGGTAGCGTATGAATGTCTTTCAAACCTAATGTGGCAGCAAACTCTTGGTAAGCTGTGACAATGCGGTCATACACTGCACGGTCATAGTTAACCAGATCCATTTTATTGACTGCCACGACCACATGCTGAATCTGCAGCAGCTGTGCGATAGTCGAGTGACGTTTGGTTTGAATGAGAAGCTCTGCCTTGCCTTGGTCATCGATCTTGACCTTGGAGACATCAATCAAAATAATCACTGCATCAGCAGTCGAGGCGCCGGTGACCATGTTGCGGGTGTACTGCTCATGACCCGGCGCGTCGGCAATGATGAACTTACGTTTGGGTGTGGCGAAGTAGCGATACGCCACATCAATCGTAATACCTTGCTCGCGCTCTGCCTCGAGACCATCGGTCAGCAAGGAGAGATCAATCATGTCGCCCACAGTACGCTTGTGTCGTGCGCGCGAGATAGCATCTAACTGATCTGCAAAAATTCCTTTGCTATCGAACAGTAAGCGACCAATCAGGGTGCTCTTGCCATCATCTACCGAGCCAGCGGTGATGAAACGCAGCAGGCCGCGCTGCTGCGCGGCGTTATTCGCGAAATTATTGTCTACCAAGGCGTTCATTTAGAAATACCCTTCCTTCTTGCGCTTTTCCATCGAGGCCTCAGAGGTTTGATCATCCATCCGGGTGGCACCGCGCTCTGTAATCTGCGTGACCGCCGTCTCAGCGATGATGGCCTCTACGTCAGCGGCGTCAGAGGCAACCGGGCAGGTGCACGAGATATCGCCGACAGTACGAAAACGCACCGTGCGAACTTCAATACTTTCACCTTCACGCGGCGGGGTCAGCGGGGTTACGGGTACCAGCAAGCCATTGCGTGGAATAACTTCGCGCTGGTGCGCAAAGTAGATCTCGGGAAGCGCCAGGTTCTCGCGGGCGATGTACTGCCAGACATCGAGCTCGGTCCAGTTCGAGATAGGGAACACGCGCATATTTTCACCGGGGTGTACACGGGTGTTATACAAATCCCATAGCTCAGGGCGCTGCGCCTTTGGGTTCCACTGACCGAATTCATCGCGGAACGAGAAGATGCGTTCTTTGGCGCGGGCTTTTTCTTCATCACGGCGCGCACCGCCGATACAGGCATCAAACTGGTGCTCGGCGATAGTTTCTAGCAGGGTGACTGCTTGCGCAGCATTGCGCGAATCAGTTTGTGGGTTACGCAGACGTACGGTACCGCGCTTGATGGAATCCTCAACCGACCCAACTATCAGCTGCTCACCCAGCTCGGCAACACGACGGTCGCGGAAGCTGATTACTTCCTCAAAATTATGGCCGGTATCGATATGCACCAACGGGAAAGGGAATTTACCCGGACGGAAGGCTTTTTCTGCGATGCGTAGCAATACGACTGAGTCTTTACCACCCGAGAAAAGCAAAGCAGGCTTGCTGCATTCAGCAGCGACCTCGCGCATGATATGGATGGCCTCGGACTCTAGCCAGTCGAGATGACGATGGCTGGTGGCATCGATGAAATGGTGGGTGTCTAGGGCAGTATTCATAAGTGTCGATTTAGTTAGCCTGCACCGAAGCGCGGACGAGTCGGGTTGTTCCATCGGCGTTGGTAACCACGTGAAGGCCGCACTCCTTCTGTTCCGCAGTTTGGCTCCGGCCGTTCGCTCTGCTCACTTAACGCCTCCTGCGTCGGCGTTAGCCTGCACCGAAGCGCGGACCAATTTAAAGGAACCATCAGGCTGCTCCACTGTGTGTAGACCACACTCTTTCTGGTCCGCATTTTGGCTCCGGCCGTTCGCTGTGCTCACTTAACGCCTCCTGCGTCGGCGTTAGCCTGCACCGAAGCGCGGACGAGCCGGGTTGTACCATCGGCGTTGGCAATGATGTGGAGGCCGCACTCCTTCTG
>VERA01000064.1 GCA_018882935.1 Burkholderiaceae bacterium
CTGGTAAAGAACTCATCATCGTCGACCACTGACGACGCATTTCGCGGCGGAGTACCATGGCCTCCTACCGACACACGATGCAGTTCAGGAGTGGACGCTGATGGTATCAGCTGCGTTACCTCGGCTTGGGCCAAGGTGCCAGCACCTGTCACACCGCAACAGCGTGCGCAGTTGAAGGATCGCGCGCGTGCCTTGTTGAAAGAAAAGGGCGCAGTGCTAGTAGCGCATTATTACGTTGACGCTGACTTACAAGACCTTGCCGAAGAAACCGGTGGCTGTGTCTCTGACTCGCTCGAGATGGCGCGTTTCGGTCGTGACCATGCCGCAAAGACATTGGTGGTTGCTGGTGTGCGCTTCATGGGTGAGACCGCAAAAATTCTCTCGCCGGATAAAACAATTCTAATGCCCGATCTGGATGCGACGTGTTCGCTGGATCTGGGTTGCCCCGTCGATGAATTCACCGCGTTCTGCGATGCGCATCCGGACCGTACAGTGGTGGTGTACGCCAATACCAGCGCGGCTGTGAAAGCGCGCGCGGATTGGATGGTGACCTCATCGATTGGTCTGGATATCGTGACGCACCTGCACGCGCAGGGACAAAAAATTATCTGGGCACCCGATCGTCATCTTGGTGGCTATATTCAGCAGCAAACAGGTGCCGATATGCTGCTGTGGCAGGGCTCGTGCCTTGTGCATGATGAGTTCAAGAGTATTGAGCTTGATCTTCTGCGCGCAGAGCATCCCCATGCAAAGATACTGGTGCATCCCGAATCGCCTGCTGCTGTGGTGGCGCAAGCGGATGTGGTGGGCTCCACCTCGCAGCTGATTGCAGCAGCCGTATCGCTACACGCGACAGAATTCATTGTGGCGACCGATAACGGTATTTTGCACAAGATGCGTCAGGCCGCGCCGGGTAAGGTATTTATTGAGGCGCCGACGGCGGGCAATAGCGCAACCTGCAAGAGCTGCGCGCATTGCCCGTGGATGGCGATGAATGGCTTGCAGAACCTGATTGACGTGCTTGAAAGTGGTGCAAACGAGATTCATGTTGAATCTGACATACGCGAGAAAGCCGTTACCTGCATCAACCGCATGCTGGATTTCGCTGCAGCGAAAAAAGCGAATGTTCGCCCATCATCCGATCTTGCTGCCGAGCAGAAGCTGTTTTCTGGCATTGGCCCGGCTTGACTGTGTCTGGCATTTATTGCGTATGTCTGCCATTGACTTAGTATGTCTGCCATTGATTGGGCGTATCTATCATTGATTGGGCGTGTCTGTCATTGATTGGGTGTGTCTTTCATCCATTACCCGTTAACTTGGATAAGTGAATTTTTGAGTCGATTCAGTTGAGTACCCTGAAAAACCCTTTCGCGCCTTTTGATAAGGCGTTAGCCGAATCCATGGCAGCGAATATCCGCGCTGCGCTCAACGAAGATATTGGTAGCGGTGACTGGACGGCAATGCTACTACCTGATTCATCTCGCGTGAAAGCGAAGGTGATCGTTCGCGAACAGGCCGTGCTGTGCGGTGCGCCATGGTTTGAAGGTGCAATGAAGCAGATTGACACACATATTGATATTCAATGGCATGTCGCTGAAGGCGATTTAATGGCGGCGGACACTGCTGTATGCAGCATCAATGGGCCCGCCAGATCAGTGATGACGGCTGAACGACCTGCGCTGAATTTTCTGCAATTGCTATCAGGCGTGGCAACGGCAACCCGCGATTACGTAAAACTCATCGAAGGGTCGAAGGCCTCGATTCTCGATACGCGCAAGACGCTTCCGGGGCTGCGCCTTGCGCAAAAGTATGCGGTACGTGTCGGTGGCGGAAAGAATCAGCGCCTTGCACTGTATGACGGCATTTTGATCAAAGAAAACCACATCGCCGCCGCTGGCAGCATCAAGGCTGCAATGGATGCGGCGCATGCTCTTAATGCGGGCGTATCGATACAAATCGAGGTAGAAAATCTCGATGAACTCAAGCAGGCACTAGATGCTGGCGCATCATCAGTACTGCTCGATAACTTCACCCATGACATGCTGCGCGAAGCTGTTGCAATGACGGCTGGCCGTGCCGTGCTCGAAGCCTCGGGTGGCGTGAACCGCGACAGTGTGCGCGCGATTGCCGATACCGGTGTCGACCGGATTTCTATTGGTGCACTCACCAAAGATGTGAGAGCAACGGATTACTCGCTTCGGGTCATCGATTAACTTAAGGAGTCACCCTGTCACCGGCGGCTGATTATCTTTCGCTCAGGGGCCAACACCGTGGGGACGGCCTTTGGTAAGGTATCCGGAAAATCCAAACTGTAATGTAGCCCGCGGCTTTCTCGTCGGGCCATGGCGCTACTCACGATTAGTGAGGCCACTTCAACCAGATTACGCAGTTCCAGTAGATCACGCGTGATGCGGAAATTTGCGTAGTACTCGTTGATCTCTTCTTTTAGTAGTGTGATGCGATGCTGCGCGCGCTCCAGGCGCTTAGTCGTGCGCACAATGCCCACAAAATTCCACATCGCGCGGCGCAGCTCATCCCAGTTTTGGGTGATCACAACTTCTTCATCAGCATCGGTTACGCGGCTCTCATCCCATGCAGGCAGTGTCGGCATTGTCGACGAAGGCTGCTGCTCAATATCCATCGCCGCAGCACGACCGAGTACCACGCACTCGAGCAGAGAGTTACTCGCCAATCGATTCGCACCATGCAGGCCGGTGTACGCTGTTTCACCGACAGCATACAAACCATGGATGTCGGTACGTCCGTGTAAATCCGTAATGATGCCGCCGCAGGTGTAGTGGGTTGCTGGCACGATCGGTATTGCTTGCTGTGTGATGTCGATACCCAGTTCCAGACAGCGGGCATAAATCGTTGGGAAGTGTTCCTTCAAAAACTCCGGTGGCTTGTGGCTGATGTCGAGGTCGACATAATCGAGGCCACGTTTTTTCATTTCAAAGTCGATTGCGCGCGCAACAATATCGCGCGGTGCCAGTTCAGCCCGCTCGTCATGCGACGGCATGAAGCGCTGCCCCGCAGCAGTACCGGCGGATGCAGGTAACTTCAGCACACCGCCTTCGCCCCGTACCGCTTCCGTGATCAAGAAAGATTTTGCGTAAGGGTGGTACAGGCAGGTAGGGTGGAACTGGATGAACTCCATGTTCGCCACGCGACAGCCCGCACGCCATGCCATCGCAATGCCATCACCGGTCGCGGTATCCGGGTTGGTGGTGTACAGATAGACCTTACCGGCACCGCCGGTGGCGAGCACGATCTGGTGAGCTGCAATGGTCATCACCGTGTGGCTATTCACATCTTGCACGTATAACCCGAAGCAGTGCGCTGCGCCGTTGTTGATGCCGAGCTTGTCGGAGGTAATCAGGTCAATCGCAATATGATGCTCAAGCAGCGTGATGTTCGGGTGCTGGCGAACTTTTTGTTCGAGCGTGACTTGCACCGCGTGTCCGGTAGCATCGGCGGCGTGAATAATCCGGCGTTGGCTGTGACCACCCTCGCGGGTTAGATGAAACCCCAGCTCGGCGCTATCGTCGCGGGTAAATGGCACGCCTTGCGCAATCAGCCACTCGATGGCCTCGCGGCCTTTCGACACGATAAAACGGGTGGCGGTTTCATCGCATAGGCCAGCGCCAGCCACCAGCGTGTCGCTGACGTGCTCGTCCGGGCTGTCGTGTGAGTCCAGCACGGCGGCAATACCGCCTTGCGCCCAATTACTCGCGCCGTCGTGCAATGCGCGCTTGGAAATCACCACGACCTTACGGGTTTGGGCAAGGTGCAGCGCAACGGAGAGCCCTGCGAGTCCGCTGCCGACGATAGCGACATCAAATTTCATGGTGAGTGTGTGGCTTGTTGTTCCGGCACTATAGGGGATTTAGGCGAGAGTCGCTCGAGAGTATGGCGCAGGCGCTCTCGATGGCCCGCCTGGGTAGCGTCAATGGGTCCAATGCTGATCGCCACTGTATTTGGATTTGGCGCAAACATTTATTGGATTTGTCAAGTTATAAGCGCAACTCCGGTATAATCTGCGCGACGTTGAGGCTCAGGTAGCAGTGGTGCAGTATTTGGCTGTAATTCCTTACTTGGTTGAGACGGTCTTCCGGCGGAACTCCCGCCTTAACCAGGGTCATCAAAGATGATCCATTGAAAGGAAATTGCATGGCAACGGGTACTGTTAAGTGGTTCAATGATGCAAAAGGCTTTGGTTTCATCACCCCAGAGGGTGGTGGTGCTGATCTCTTCGCACATTTTTCCGCGATCCAATCCTCTGGCTTCAAAACGCTGCAGGAAAACCAGAAGGTTGAGTTTGATGTTGTCAGCGGCCCCAAAGGTCTGCAGGCAGCGAACATCAAGCCGATCTGATGCGCTGAATCACCGATAGCAAAACGAAAAGCCCTGCCTCGGCAGGGCTTTTTTATAGCGAGGCCACATAAGCCCGCACCCCCGCCAGCAGCATCTCGATGGCAATTGCGGTCAGGATCAGGCCCATCAGTCGTTCGAACGCCGTCATGACAGCATCTCCGAGCACTCGCTGCAGTCGCTCGGCCGCCAGCAAGACCGCAAGCCAGACCACCGCTACCAGCAAGATCACCAACGCGTACAACCACAAAGACATCCGGGCTTGTGACGAGAACAGCAGCACCGTGACCAGTGCGGACGGCCCGGCCAGTGCCGGTATGGCCAGCGGCACGATGAGCGGTTCAACTGTGTCTGCGTGGGTTTGCCCGAATACGCCACCGGGCTGTGGGAACACCATCCTCAGCGCAATCAAAAACAGAATCACGCCGCCGCCGATGCGAAGCGCAATCTCGCTCAGTTGTAACGCTGCCAGGAAAGGCTGCCCGATCAACATGAAAACCAGAAGCAGACAACACGCAATCAGGCACTCGCGCAGAACCACGCGATGTCGACGCTCAGGTGCGACCTGACGCAGGGTGCTGACGAATAGCGGTACGTTGCCGAACGGGTCGGTGACCAGTAGCAGCAAGATAAACGATTGAAAAAAATTCTCGCTCACGACGCTCAGGCGATTATTCGCTGCGATGTGCAGTGATTTCAGCTTCGGTTACCATGCGCTCCATGTATTGCACCGCTGAACCCAAGCAGATCAACGGAGTGACCCTTGAGCTTTCCTGATTACGATCGCCCGCGTCGCAGATTTCTCATCGGTGGTCTCGGCGTGGCCGGGGCTTTGGTGGTTGGTTGGACCTTGCTGCCACCGCGTCAGCGGCTGCATGCGTCGCCGCCCGTTAGCTGGCTTGAACAAGGCTACGCGTTGAACGGCTGGATTAGTGTATCGACTGACAACCGCATCACTGTGATGCTGACCAAGAGCGAGATGGGTCAGGGTGTGATGACCTCATTGGCGATGCTGGTAGCAGAGGAGTTGGATGTGCCGTTGACCTCGGTCAGCATGAAGCAGGCGCCGTTGCGCGCGATTTACGGTGATACATCCATGGCCGCTGACGGTTTGCCGTTTCATCCGGATGATCAGGGTTTGGTAAAACGCGGCGCGCAGTGGATGTCGCGCAAGCTGATGCGCGAGCTGGGCCTGATGGTGACCGGTGGCTCGTCGAGTGTGAAGGACAGTTGGTTACCGATGCGCGAGGCTGGCGCTGCGGCGCGCGCGAGATTAGTCGCCGCTGCTGCGCGCGCTTGGGGTGTGCCGGAGGCCGAGTGCAGCACAGCGCAAGGGCAGGTATCGCATAGCAGCGGACGCTCGGCGAGTTATGGTGAGCTGGCTCCCAGTGCTGCGGCGATTGGCGATGTACCGTTTACGCTGAAGTCGAGCCAGGACTTTAAGCTGATCGGGACCGATGCAACACGCCTGGATGTACCGGCCAAGGTGGATGGAAGTGCGCAGTTCGGACTCGATATTCGGCTTGAGGGACTGCGTTACGCCATGCTGGCGATGTGCCCGGTGTTCGGCGGCACACTCAAAAGTATTGATGCCAGCGCAGTAGAAAAGTTACCCGGTGTAGTTCGCGTGATGAGCTTGCAGGCGGATAGCTCGGGCGCGCAAGATGCGGTCGCGGTGATTGCTGAGTCGCGTTGGCAAGCCATGCAAGCGGTGGAGCAGCTCAAGCCCGTGTGGGACGAGGGCATGAATGCTCACCTGTCGTCAGAATCGATTGCGCACGCCTTGCTGGAAGCCGTTGATAACGAGAACGCATTCAGCTATCACCAGCGCGGCGATATGAAGAACGTGGTCAGTGCCAAGCGCATCACCGCCGATTTCAGTGCGCCATTACTGGCGCATGCAGCGATGGAGCCGGTGAATGCGACTGCGCAGTTTGCCAATGGCAGACTGAAGCTGTGGGTGCCGACGCAAACGCCCTCGCTGGCGGTGAAAGTGGCGGCGAGGGTTGCCGATATTGATGAGGATAATGTTGAGCTGACTGTCACTTTACTCGGCGGTGGATTTGGTCGACGGCTCGACAATGACATGGTGGCGCAAGTGGTACAAATTGCGCGCGCGATGGAAGGCACGCCGATACAGCTGCTGTGGACCCGTGAGCAAGATCTTGCGCATGATTTTTATCGGCCTGCCGCCGTGGCGCGCTTGACCGGCATGCTGTCGGATGAGGGCGAGTTGATTGGTTGGGATACCAAGTCAGCGTCGGGCGCACCGGGGCAGCATTTGCTTCATCGGGCTTTTGGTTTGCCGATGACGGGGCCTGACAAGACCACGATCGAGGGTCTGTACGATCACTGCTATGAAATTCCGAATCAGTTAGCGTCGCATGTCATCGTCGAGTCTGCAGTACCCCTGGGTACCTGGCGATCGGTGGGGCATTCGCATAATGCCTTCTTTAAAGAGAGTTTTATTGATGAACTCGCGCATGCGGCGAGTGTAGATCCGGTGCGGTTCCGGCGGCAGATGCTGTACAAACACCCGCGCCATCTGACCGTATTAGACGCGGTGGTCAAACTTGCCGGCAAGCCTGCTACGGGTCATGCGCAAGGTGTTGCCTTACATCAGTCATTCGGTAGCATCGTGGCGCAGGTGGCCGAGGTGTCGGTCGAAGGTACGCAGATACGCGTGCACAAGGTCAGCTGCGTGGTCGATTGTGGCGTGGTGGTGAATCCTGAAGGCGTGCGGCAGCAGATGGAGTCTGCCATTGCCTTCGGTTTATCGGCGGCGCTGCATGACGAGATCACCATTAACGAGGGCCGTGTGCAGCAATCGAATTTTCATGATTACCCGACGCTGCGCATCACCGACATGCCCGAGGTTCAGGTAGAGATTATTGCTGGCGCTGAAGCACCCGAGGGCGTGGGCGAACCCGGCACACCACCGATTGCGCCTGCGGTTGCTAACGCGGTATTCAAGCTGACTGGCAAGCGGCTGCGGAGTTTGCCGCTGCGTTTAGAGGAAGTGCCGTCGTCGTAAACCACCTGAGTGGCTTGCGGTTAACGGCCAACTTGGTATTCGCTGCAGTGGGTGCAGGAACGAAATTTGGGTTCAGGAACGCAATTGCGCCAATAGCGCGCGAAGATTACATTCCTGTTGCCATTGCTGACGCTCGGCGCTACTGCTCGCCTCGCGCTGGAGCTCGGCCTCATCACGTGTAAGTTGCGCCTCAAGCAGACGCGCAACCTGACGCGGCTCGGGCAACATGGTGCCGTAGAAAACGACCACATCACGATGCTGAATCAGGATGGTGGGAAAGTTCTCAACATCCAGATCACCGACCAGATCAGCCTGATCCTCGATATCAATCCACACAAACTGCTGCTCGGGGTGTTCCGCGGCCAGCGCTTCGAAGCCGGGGCGGTACTGTTTGCAGACATCGCACCAGGCGGCGCACAGGCAGGCCACGACCCAACGGCCTTCGTCCAAGGCACGCGCCAGCTGAGGAAATGTCTCGGGTACCAAAAATAACGACGGCATGTTCAGATTCTACCCGATGGGCGCTTGGTAAAATCCGGCCATGCACCACCCATTACCCACGCTTGCCGCGATCG
This sequence comes from Burkholderiaceae bacterium, assembly GCA_018882935.1. GTDB lineage: Bacteria > Pseudomonadota > Gammaproteobacteria > Burkholderiales > Burkholderiaceae_D > Pernthalerella. Next base: position 7,981 of record VERA01000064.1, read on the forward strand.
ACACCTCGACCGAGCTCGCATCCGTCGCTGTTTTGCACCTCGGTGAATTGTTTACGCAGCAGTCGACAGGCGCCACCACGCACTCAGCGACCGTGTTGCCCATGCTGCAACGCGCGCTGGAGGATGCGGGGATTGCTCTGGCAGATTGCGATGCATTCGCCTACGGCTGCGGACCCGGTTCATTCACCGGCGTGCGCACTGCGTGCGGCCTGGTGCAGGGCTTGGCGTTTGGTGTGCAGCGTAACGTGGTGCCGGTGGTGACCTTGCTGGCGATGGCAGACGCCGCGCGCATGGCCGGTGCGGGTGATGAGGTGATCGCGGTAATGGATGCGCGCATGGGCGAGGTGTATTGGGCGCGCTACCACTACCAAGACACTTCATGGCGAACGATCAGCGAGCCAGCCTTATCGCGTGCCGAGCAAGTAGCGACAGATTCTGAGGCCGCCGTGTGCGGCAATGGCGTACTGGCGTATCCGGAGGCTTTTTCAGGGCTCAGTGCGGAGAGACGTTACCCGGAGATACTGCCGCATGCAGCAAGCATTGCGCGACTTGCCGTCGCCGCGATAGCGAGAGGCGAGGGCGTTCATGCGCGCGATGCGCAGCCGCTGTACCTTCGTAACAAAGTGGCGCTGACCACGGCAGAGCGTCAAGCGGCGGGCGTTGCGTCATGAGCTCCGTGCTGAAGACCTCACGCTACGCGGGCAGACTGGAGTTTGCACCGATGAACATACGTGATGTTGAGGAGGTGGTGCGTATCGAGAATGATGCCTACCCCTTTCCCTGGACGCGCGGTAATTTTCTGGATTCATTGGCGAATCGCTACCAGGCATGGGTATTACGCGAAGCCGATGAACGACTGGCGGGTTATTTTTTGCTGATGAGCGCGGTTGATGATGTTCATCTACTCAACATTACTGTGCGGCCTGATTTGCACGGCCAAGGCATTGGGCGCTATTTGCTGAATAAGGTGTGTGAGCTGGCTGAGGCGGCAGGTATTTATCGGGTGCTGCTCGAGGTTAGGCCCTCCAACCAACACGCCTTGGCGGTGTATCGTCATGCCGGATTTCAAATGATCGGCATACGAAAAAAATATTATCCCGCTGCCGGCAGCTCACGCGAAGATGCGATCGTGATGCGACTTACGCTCAAGCAGGGGCCAGCGTGAATCTCGACAAAATACACAAGCTGCATCACATGGGGCTAGGCCCGGTGTGGGTGCGTCGGCAAGACCCTGCGCCAGCGGCGATGGATTGGGATGCGCTGGAAGACAGGATTCGTGCGTGCACGCGATGTGGTTTGTGCAATGGCCGAAAGCATGCGGTACCCGGTGTCGGTGATCGCGCTGCGCGTTGGTTGTTTGTGGGTGAAGGCCCGGGGCGCAATGAGGATATGCAAGGCGAGCCATTCGTCGGGCCCGCCGGCAAGCTGCTCGATAACATGCTGCGCGCATTAACGCTGTCACGCGGGCAGGATACGTATATTGCCAATATCGTGAAATGCCGACCGGTGGGTAGCGATGGTAAAGACCGTCCACCAAGCCCCGATGAGGTTGGCGCCTGCATGCCGTATCTGCAGCGACAAATCGCACTGATTCAACCGCAAGTGATCGTTGCGCTTGGCAAGACTGCCGCCGTGGCCTTGCTGGGATTGCCTGCTGATACGGCGCTCGCCGGCTTGCGAGGCGAGCCGCGCGCGTTTGACGGTATACCGCTCGTTATTACCTATCACCCGGCTTATTTACTCAGACAACCCGCCGACAAAGCCAAGACCTGGCGCGATCTTTGTCTCGCCAAAAGCATCATTGATGCTGGCTGAGCGAATGCACGCACCGAGTGCGCATCATCAAGCGCAGTTTCAGCAGCGCTGGGCCGACTTGTGCAACCCCCATGTACGTGCGCTGACGTGGTTGCTGGATGCGCCCAATGTGCTGGATGCGGATGCGTCGCGTTGGCACGGAAAAATCGCGCGCCTGCCCTCGGGTGCCGCTGACAACTGTCGTGATTGGTTGCTACAACTCGATACCGATCCCGGTGCGCTTGAAGCGTATCTGGATGTTCAGCGCTTCACCCGTCTAGGGCGCTACGCAGAGCGTCTACTCGCTTGGTACTTTCAGCATCAGGGCCAACTTGTCGCTCACGGCCTACCTGTGCGGAGCGGTAAAGAAGAGACCATAGGCGAGTTTGATTTTTTGCTCAATGTTGATCAAAAACTGCTGCATTGGGAATTGGCGACCAAATTTTATCTGCTTGCTGTGAGTGACCCTGCATTAGAGGCTGTGCAGCAGGCCGATTATTTTGTCGGGCCGAATCTGGCTGATACGCTCGGCAGAAAAATGCGCAAGATACTTGATCGCCAACTTGCCTTGGGCGAGCACCCTGCTGCGCAAGCACTGCTACCGCAACCCTTGTCTGCGGCACAGGCGCTGGTGAAAGGATGGTTGTTTCATCGACGTGGCGCGCAGCTAGATCTTCATCCACTTGGCATCGCTGAAAATCACTGCCGGGGTTGGTGGTGTACCTTGAGCGAAATCGAAACACATATGGATGCGGTCGGCACCATTCTGCCGCGTATTACCTGGCTGGCGCCGGCACGATTAAGCTTGGCGCAGGGGCTTGATATCAGCGATCTGAAACAACAACTGCATCAGCATTTTGAGCACGATGGCATGCCACTGATGGTCGCATCGCTACGGCGCGAAGGTGATGAATGGTTTGAGACCGAACGCGGATTCGTCGTGCCCGATGCATGGCCACAGCAGGCGGTCGAGAAAATTAGTGGATAAATTATATGAGGTAGGGTAAGGCGGCCACAACAACGCCAGAAGCCTTTCGCTACAGGGTTAAGTGCCGAAGTGCTTTTGTTGGCCGATTAAGTGCAACGAATCATACTCCCGCTGATTCGCCGCATGTCTGCGCATCACCAGCCACATGATGCCGGATACAAATGCACCGAATAGCACGATGACGATCGAGATACTGAGGTTCAGCTTGACCAACAAGGCATACAAGCCAAGCATCATCAAGATCGATAAATTTTCACTGAAGTTTTGCACGGCGATGGAGTGTCCTGCACTCATCAGCACGTGACCGCGATGCTGTAGCAAGGCATTCATCGGCACCACGAAATAGCCAGACAGCGCACCGATCAGTACCAGCAGCGGGTAAGCCAGGGTGACGGAGTCAACGGTCACCATAATGCAAACGATGATACCCATCGCAAAACCGACCGGCATCACATTGAGTGATTTTTTCAGCGGAATCAGCCGCGCTGCTGCCATTGCACCAAACGCGACACCGAAGGCAACAACACCTTGCAGTACTGCTGCTTGCGCTAGTGGCATGTTGAGCGCTTTTTCTGCCCACTTCAGCACGATGAATTGAAGGGTGGCACCGGCACCCCAGAATAATGAAGTCACTGCCAGCGAGATTTGACCAAGACGATCACGCCACAGCGACACCACGCAGTGCGAAAAATCCAGCACCAAGCGCCATGGGCCGTGCTCTTGACGGGGGTAGTGGGTGACTGTGAGCGGGATTTTCAGGTTGAACAGGGCGGCTAGTAAATATGACAGCATCACCACTGCCAGCGCCACCTCCAGCGTAATGCCCAGCTCAAGTGATGCAAATGGCAGAAGGCCCGTCATCAGGCTTGCAAACTTGGCGCTCACCAGCGCGCCACCAAGCACGGTGCCGAAAATAATCGATAGCACCGTCAGGCCTTCGATCCAGCCGTTGGCCATGACGAGTTTTTCAGGTGGCAGCAATTCGGTGAGGATGCCGTACTTGGCGGGCGAGTACGCGGCCGCGCCGAACCCAACCACCGCATACGCCAGCAGCGGATGCACGCTGAAGAACATCATCAGGCAGCCGGTAATTTTGACAAGGTTGGTGATGAACATCACCTTGCCTTTGGGGTAGGCGTCTGCAAATGCGCCGACGAACGGCGCCAGCACGACATACGACAGCACGAAGAATAACTTGAGCATCGGCGTCATCCATTCCGGCGAATGCGACGATGCCAGAATTGAGATCGCTACGATCAGCAATGCATTATCGGCGAGCGACGAGAAAAACTGCGCCGCCATGATGGTGTAGAAGCCGCGATTCATGCAGCGGATGTATTGCTGTAAATCATGCGGCTTGCTTTATACCATGAAACCCGAGCACATCCGGGCAGCCCGGTCGTTTGTCATCATGCCATGTCGATCGTCGGAAGGTCTGCATCTCTGGCAGCAGCAGCCTTGTCGGGTCGGTTCGAGCTGACTTGGCTCCGGTAAAATGTGATGTTTCCCTTAGTACGACTAACGCCCCACCGATGCCTCGCCCTCTTGTTGCCACCACTGATGTTAGCGCCATGCGGTCAAACCTCGCTGTGGCAAGGGCCATGATGCCGGGTACGCGGGTGTGGGCAGTGGTCAAGGCTGATGCTTACGGTCATGGTCTGGTCAATGCCTTCAACGCATTCACTGATTCTGATGGCTTGTCATTAGTCGAGTTGGATCGCGCCATCATGTTACGGGAGCTAGGCTGGCAAAAACCGCTGATGATGATGGAAGGTATGTTCGGCGTTGACGAATTAAGCAGTTTCCAAGAATACCAATTACAGCCTGTTATTCATCACGAGGCGCAGCTGGATATGCTGCAGCATGCTGCAGGGCCTGCATTGCACGTGCATCTCAAGGTGAATAGTGGCATGAATCGCTTGGGTTTCGCACCCGCGCAGGTGCGTGAAGCCTATCAGCGGCTACAGGCGATGCCGGTTGTGTCAAAGATTTCACTACTGACGCACTTCGCTAATGCAGAGAATCCTGCCGCCGCACTCACGCCACAGCGGCAACTGCAGCGTTTTCATGAATGTACCGAAGGTATTCAAGCGGAGCTGAGCTTGTCGAATTCTGCAGCGGTACTAATGCAACCGCAGTTAGGTTGCGACTGGATTCGACCCGGGGTGATGTTGTATGGCGGCGCGCCGGGTAGTGCTACGGCCGGTAGTTTTGGTTTGCGGCCTGCCATGACGTTAACGAGTGAGCTGATCTCGGTACAGCAACTCCATGCCGGCGAGAGTGTTGGGTATGGCAGTGTGTTCACCGCTGACCGCGCCATGCGCATCGGGATTGTGGCGTGCGGTTATGCGGATGGCTATCCGCGTCATGCACCGACTGGCACACCGATTCTGGTGGATGGTGTTCGCA
>VERA01000137.1 GCA_018882935.1 Burkholderiaceae bacterium
GTTTCTGGGTGACTCGGTGCTCAACTGCGTGGTCGCCGCGTTGTTGTTTGAAAAGTTCAACAAAATCGATGAGGGCGACCTCTCACGACTGCGCGCCAATCTGGTCAAGCAGCAGTCGCTGTATGAAATCGCACAGCGGCTGGAGCTCTCGCAGTTTTTGAGACTGGGCGAGGGTGAATTAAAGTCGGGTGGGTTTCGTCGTCCATCCATTCTCGCTGACACGCTCGAGGCCTTGTTCGGTGCGATTTATCTCGACAGCGGGTTCGATGCGGCGCGCGATGTGATTCGTGCGATGTACGTGCCCATTCTGCAAACCGTCGACCCAAAAACTTTGGGTAAAGACGCCAAGACTTTGCTGCAGGAGTTCTTGCAAGGTAAAAAAATTCCGCTGCCGCAGTACAACGTGGTCGCGACTCATGGTGCTGCGCATAATCAAGAATTTGAAATCGAATGCCTTGTGCCCAAGCTCGATATTCAAGTATTTGGTACCGGCGGCAGCCGCCGTGCGGGTGAGCAGGCGGCGGCGCGGCTGGCGCTCGAGGCAGTGCAACTTGCACTGGCCAAGGCGCCAACCGAACCCAAGAAAACCCGTCAGCGCACCGCACAGCTCAAGCTCGCTGGCATTGCGACCATACAGTCCGAACCCCCGGAGCCCGAGAAGCGGCCAAGTCGTCAGTCCAAGATCGCCGCAGCGAAAGAACAGGATGAGCTGCCGCTCGACGCCGATGTTGCCGAGGGTAGCCAGGGCGCAGCAGCCGAGCCAGTTAGTCAAAGCAAATCTGCATGAGTGCTGAGGGTACTGTCGCTGGTTTTCGGTGCGGCTATATCGCGATTGTCGGGCGGCCCAATGTCGGCAAATCCACCCTGATGAACAAGCTGATCGGCGCCAAGGTCAGCATCACCTCGCGCAAGGCGCAAACCACGCGGCATCGCATTACCGGCATACAGACGCGTGACGATGCGCAGTATGTGTACATCGACACGCCCGGTTTTCAAACCCGCCACGGTAACGCGCTCAACAAGACCCTAAATCGCACCGTCACCAACACGCTCACCGCCGCTGATGTTGTGTTGTTTGTGGTGGAGGCAGGGCATTTCGCTGATGCTGATGCAAAAGTCGTGTCACTGCTACCCGCGAGCGTGCCTGTTATTTTGGTGATCAACAAAGCTGATCACGTCAAAGACAAAGCCATCCTGATGAATTTTGCGCAGCAGGTTGCGCAGAAGTTCAACTTCACAGCGATTGTGCCGGTATCGGCCAAGCAAGGCTTTCAGCTCGATAGGCTCGAGGGTGAAATTCGCAATCACTTGCCCGAAGGCGAACGAATTTTTGATGATGACGATATCACCGACCGAAGCGAAAAATTCCTTGCGGCGGAAATCGTGCGCGAAAAAGTCTTTCGCTTTGTCGGTGATGAACTGCCGTATACCAGCACCGTAGTCATCGAACAGTTCGAGCAGGAAGGTAATCTGCGTCGTGTGTTCGCCGCTATTCTGGTCGGCCGTGATGCGCACAAAGCGATGCTGATCGGGCAAAAAGGCGCACGACTGAAAGAGATTTCTACCCAATCGCGGCTCGATATGGAAAAGCTGTTCGGCGGCAAGGTGTATCTCGAGATCTGGGTTAAGGTGAAATCCGGTTGGGCCGATAACGAGGCCTCGCTGCGCGCCTACGGCTACGAGTGAGCGATGGACGCTGCTGTTAAATTACCGACCGCTCCTGTAAAGACCAACGCGCGTGCCACTACCCGTCCTGCGGTAGCAGAGCGCGAGCACCGGGTGAACGCGCAACCCGGCTTCGTTCTGCACAGCTACCCGTACAAAGAAACCAGTCTCATTGTGGAAGTTTTCGCGCGCGACTATGGTCGTGTGCCCGTCGTGGCAAAAGGTGCGAAGCGACCGCATTCCAAACTACGCGGCGTACTGCAAACTTTTCAGCCGCTGCAACTGAGTTGGAGCGGTAAATCCGAGGTCCGCACGCTGATCTCAGCTGAGTGGGTTGGCGGATTGCTGCCTGTCGAGCGATCTGCATTGCTCTGCGGTTTTTACCTGAACGAGTTGTTGGTCAAGCTGCTCGCAAGAGATGACCCCCACCCGGTATTGTTTGACGCGTATATGTCAGCGTTGAATCAGCTCGCGCATGACGAGCCCGCCGGTATCGTGCTGCGACAATTCGAGCTGCAGCTGCTTAAAGAATCTGGTGTGGCGGGCACATTAACCGAGCTTGGGCCGAGTGGTGAGCAAGTAGACGCCGCGCGTTATTATGTGTTTGAGCCGGAGCGTGGCCCACGGCTGGCAGTTGCCAGCGATACCCTGCCTGTAGTGTCGGGTAAAACCCTGATTGACATGGAAGCCGGCGACTACAGCGATAGCGTCACGCAGCAGCAAAGTAAATTCTTGATGCGTCATTTGCTGGCGCATCATCTTGGTGGGGTAACCCTGAACACGCGGCAGATTTTGATCGATCTACTGCAGCTTTAAAGAACAACCATGAGCTTGATGAATCCTCATAGTGGTGTCATTGATCTGGGTGTGAACATCGACCACGTCGCTACCTTGCGCAATGCACGCGGCACGGTCTACCCCGATCCCTTGCAAGCAGCACTACTGGCAGAGCAGGCCGGTGCGGATGTGATTACCCTGCATCTGCGTGAAGACAGACGCCATATCAAAGATGCGGATGTCGAGCAGATACGCCCGCGTCTGGCCACGCGCATGAATCTTGAATCCGCTATCACCGAAGAAATGCTCGAGATCGCCTGCCGTATTCAGCCGCAGGATGTGTGCTTGGTGCCAGAACGCCGTAATGAAGTGACCACCGAGGGCGGGCTCGACGTCCTGCGTTTTTACGATGATGTGCAGCGTGCCTGCGTGCGTCTGGCGCAGGCAGGTATTCGGGTGTCATTGTTTATTGATGCGGATGCTGAGCAGATTCGTGCTTCAGCCGAGGCGGGTGCGCCGGTGATTGAGTTGCACACCGGTCGGTATGCCG
>VERA01000065.1 GCA_018882935.1 Burkholderiaceae bacterium
TCCATAGCCTGATGCAGATACTGGATCCCGGCAGAGGCCGGGATCCATATTCATCGACCATGTAGGGGTCGTTACGCAAAGAAATGAAGCAGAAACTCGGATTACTTGCTGCAGCACTTCTGTTCTTGGCCGTCATCGCTTGGGCGTTTTATCCAAAGCCGTTCGATGTCGATGTCGCAGAAATTCATGTGGGCTATTTCGAACGCGCGATTGAAGATAGCGGCAAGACACGGCTACGCGATCGCTACGTGGTATCCGCACCCGTCGCAGGAAAGCTCAGCCGTTTAACAGCACGCGAGGGTGACCTTGTACAGGCAGGCCAAGTGATCGCATTGCTCTGGCCCGCACCGCCACCCCTATTAGATACACGGCGCTTGCAGGAGCAGCGCGAACAAGTGGCCGCAGCCGAAGCCACTGTCGCACGGGCTGACACCAATGTGCGCAAATCAGCGCTGGTGCTCTCGCAAGCCGAAGCAGATCTTCACCGCAATGAATCACTGGCCACGCGCGGCTTTCTCTCACCCATACAAATAGAAAATAATCGCCTCACCGTACAGCAACGACAACGCGAACGCGAAGCCGCAGCACAAGATGCGTCAGCTGCACGCCACCAACTTGCGCAGCTACGTATCGCCTTGCAGCGCAGCCATGGTGATGATCCGATCGCCAAGCAAGCGGTCACCGTCACCGCCCCAAGCAGTGGCAAGGTAGTGAAGCTGCGTCAGCAGAGCGAGACGGTTGTGGCTGCAGGCACCAACTTAATGGAAGTTGGCGATACTAAAGCCATCGAGGTGATCGTTGAGTTGTTGACAGAAGATGCAGCGCAAATAACCACCGGTGCAATGGCTAGCTTGCGTAACTGGGGCGGACCAACAGCACTGCAGGCACGGGTGCGTCTGGTAGAGCCCTCAGCGTTTACCAAAATATCGGCACTTGGGGTTGAGGAGCAGCGAGTGAATGTCGTGCTCGATATTACATCCCCACCGGACACATGGCACACACTGGGCGATAACTATAAAGTGGATGTCATTATCCCGGTACAAAGTGCCACCAATGTCACCCTGGTACCTGTGGGTTGCCTATTCCCCAGAGGTAGCCGCAGTGCCTTGTTCGTGATTGACCATGGTCGTGCCCGCTTGGAAGAGGTCGAGCTAGTGGCTCGTAATGGTCGTGAGGCCTGGATAAAAACCTCCTTGCCAGCAGGTACCAAGATCATCGCCTACCCGCCCGCCAGCTTGAACCATGGCGACCGCGTGAACGTCATGCGTGGACATTAAAAATCAATAGAAAACGTGGGCACTAAAATTCAATAGAAAACATGGTGACACTAAAAATACTGGTAGAACTTTTTCTTAATGAATTGAACCACCAGCAGATAAGTTATGACGAGTATGACTACGCCACCAAGGTAGTTCAGCGGTAGCGGCACAAAACCGAAATAAGTTCCAGCGTCGGTGAACGGTAAAAAAATCGCAAGTGTCACCACCAAAAGCGAAGTGAGGGCAAGTAATGGGTGCGGTGTACTCTTAAGCGGGTTACCGCGTGTTCGGATAATAAAAATCACAAGCACCTGCGTACACATCGACTCGACGAACCATCCCGTTTGAAATAGCGCCTCGTTTGCCTTGAATAGCCACAGCAATAGGCCAAAGGTAAGAAAATCAAACGCTGAGCTGATCGGTCCGATAATCCACATAAAGCGTTGAATCAACTGAATGTCCAGCACGTGTGGCTGGCTGAGCTCAGCGTCATCGACTTCATCCAGAGGAATGGCAATCTCTGATAGATCATACAAAATGTTGTTTAATAAAATCTGCGTCGGCAGCATCGGCAGAAAAGGCAAGAATACCGAAGCGCCTGCCATACTGAACATATTCCCGAAGTTAGAGCTACTACCCATCAGGATGTATTTCATGATGTTGCCGAAGGTACGGCGGCCTTCCATCACGGCGCGGACTAGCACATTCAGATCATGCTTCAATAGAATGACATCGGCCGCTGCCTTGGCAACATCGACCGCACCATCCACCGAAATACCCACGTCGGCGCTATGTAGGGCAGGCGCATCATTGACACCATCGCCGAGATAGCCCACTACATGACCACAGGCGCGCAATGCCGTAATCACCCGCTCTTTCTGCGACGGGTTTAACCGACAGAATATGTTGGCGGAAGCGACCCTCGCTCGCAACGCGGACTGATCCAGTCGTTCGATCTCACTCCCCAGCACAATGCCTTGCACCGGTAATTCAAGTACCTGACAAATATGCTGCGTGACACGTTCGCTGTCGCCGGTTACGATCTTCACATCGACACCTGCAGCCAGTAATGTTTTTAGGGCCGGCTTTGCGCTCTCTCTTGGTGGATCAAGAAACGCCGTAAACCCGGCCAGCACCAGCGCTGACTCATCATCCACCACTGCATGCGGATGATCGACGGCGACTGGTTTGTGAGCAATCGCCAGGACACGAAACCCTTCAGTTTCTTGCGAACGGTAGACATCGCGTATGTGATCACGGTCGGTGTTAGTTATCTCACATACCTGATCACCCAGTATGTATTGAGTACAAAGACGCAGCAACTCATCCGGCGCACCTTTAACGATCAGTAATCGCTCCCCTGTATTTTCCAGTAATACAGAAACGCGGCGACGTTCGAAATCAAAAGGTACTTCGTCGATTTTTTTCCAGCCACCGATATCGATTTTTTTATGCGTGAGGATGGCCTCATCCATAGGGTTACGCAGGCCGGTCTCAAACCAGCTATTCAGATACGCCAGAACCAATACCTGCTCGCTCTCTCCACCCAGAGGGTCAAGATGCGATTGCATGTGGATTTTTGCTTCAGTCAGGGTGCCGGTTTTATCGGTACACAGCACATCCATCGAGCCCAGATCCTGAATGGCACGCTGCCGTTTGATAATCACCTGCTCGCGCGCCATACGGATGGACCCGCGCGCCAGCGTCACGGACACCACCATCGGTAAAAGCTCAGGGGTCAGGCCGACTGCCAACGCGAGTGCGAATAAAAAAGACGATAGCCATGGCTTGTGTGATAACAAATTCACCAGCAACACAAACAACACCATGCCTATGGTGAGGCGAAGAATCATCGTATTGAATTGGCGTATTCCTTGATCAACTGGGCTAACGCTATCATCTGCCGTGATACGTTCAGCGATAGCACCCATCGCGGTGGCCGAGCCCGTCTGAACAACGCAGAGCGTGGCGCTACCCGAAACGACAGACGAGCCCATGAACAGCGCATTGGTTGCTGCCTGCAGGTCATCGCCATGGTTGATTGGAACTGCTCGCTTTTCTACCGGATAAGACTCACCCGTCAAGACCGATTGATTCACGAAACAATCGCGCGCCGCCACCAATACGCCATCGGCCGGCACCAAATCGCCCGCCTTCAGCAGCACAATATCGCCCGGCACAATGTCACTGACAGCAATGCTCTGCGCAATACCATCACGCACAACGCGGGCGCGTAGCGCAATTGATTGCCGGAGCTTTTCTGCGGCAGTACGTGCGCGATGCTCCTGGAAAAAATCCAGCGTCACGCTGGCCAGAATAATGATGGTGATGATAAAAAAATTGATCAACTCACCGAGCATGGCCGACACCACGCTGGCGAGAAGCAGAATGACGACTAGCGGATTGTTGAAATGCGCGAGATATTGCCGCCAAATCGGTGGCTCGCGGTGCTCGATGAACCGGTTTTCGCCATAGCGCTGCCGCATCGCCGCAGCTTGCTGTGCGCTTAATCCACCATTGGCATCAGTCAGTAGCGGAGGCTTTAGCCACCAAGCAGTTGAGGCAAGATCAATCGATGGCGATGGCGATGGCGATTGAGCTAACGATGACGATGATGATGGCATTGCGCAGGCACACAGGATCGCGCATCCTGATGCGCAACGCCACTAGCTTGCCTCGACTAACCGCGTTTGTGCAGCAATAGACGACATTCATGCGTACGCACAAAGGCCATTGCATGACCCAAGTCAATCGCACCCGACGCAGCAAACGGCCGGATGCGACAGGCTATGCAGCGCCGAGTTCTACCAGCAAATCTTTCGCCGCTACCACCGCACCGGGTTTGACGTACACCTGCTTGACGATACCGTCGGCCTCAGCACGAATCATGGTTTCCATTTTCATCGCTTCAATCGAGACCAGCGGATCACCTTTGGTGATTTTCTTTCCCGCTTGAACAGCGACCGTGACCACCATACCCGGCATGGGTGCGCCGATATGACGGGCATTACCCTCTTCGGCTTTGGGATGCGTGACCGCCGACACCACACCCGCGTGCTGTACGCGCACCATCCGCGGCTGACCATTCAACTCGAAGAACAGCTTGCTGATGCCTTCGTCTTCAATCTCGCTACGGCCCACCAGACGAATCACCAGCGTCTTGCCTTTATCGATACTGACCGAGATTTCCTGACCATCTTTCAAGCCCTCGAAGAACACATCTGTCGGCAATACCGATACATCACCATGCGCGCGCTTATGCTGCGCAAAATCCGTGAAGACTTTCGGGTACATCAGGTAGGAGGCAAGCTCTTGATCACTAATTTTTCTATCGACCGCCTTCTCGGCCGTCTCGCGTACCTTGTCTAAGTCGACCGGCGGCACATTCGCACCGTAGCGTCCTTCGAGCGGCTTGCCACCCTGAAGCACCTTCTTCTCTAATGCTTTCGGGAAGCCATCGGGTGGAAAGCCGAGTTCGCCTTTGAACAGCGAGATCACTGATTCCGGGAAGGCGATTTCTTTATCCGGATCCGTCACATCGGCAGGGGTCAGATCATTCGCCACCATGAACAAGGCCATATCACCCACCACTTTGGAGGTGGGCGTGACTTTGACGATATCGCCAAACAGCTGATTCACATCGGCATAGGCTTGCGATACCTCATTCCAGCGATGCTCAATGCCCATGGCACGCGCCTGCTCACGCAAGTTGGTGTACTGGCCGCCGGGCATTTCATGTCGATAGACATCCGAGGTACCTGAACGGATATCTGCTTCGAACGGTGCATAGTAGCGGCGTACACCTTCCCAGTACTGCGAGATCGCAAACAGCGCATCTTTCGGTAGCCGTGGATCTTTATCGGTGTGCTCAAGTGCAGCCACAATTGAGCCAAGGTTCGGTTGTGCGGTCAGACCACTCATCGCATCCATGGCGGCATCCACCGCATCACAACCGGCCTCGATTGCCGCTAACACGCTCGCCGCCGATATACCGCTGGTGTCATGGGTATGAAAATGAATCGGCAAACCAACTTCTTCTTTCAAGGCCTTGACCAAGGCACGCGCCGCATTCGGGCGACACACACCGGCCATATCTTTAATGCCGAGAATATGCACGCCGGCTTTTTCCAGCTCCTTGGCCATGGTGACGTAGTATTTCAGGCTGTATTTGCTGCGTGCAGGGTCGAATGGATCGCCGGTATAGCAAATCGCGCCTTCGCACAGCGCACCGGTTTCATTGACCGCATCTATTGCGACCCGCATGTTCTCGACCCAGTTCAGTGAATCGAATACGCGGAACACATCCACCCCACCGGCCGCGGCCTGCTGCACAAAATAGCGCACCACGTTGTCGGCATAGTTGGTATAGCCCACCGCATTCGATGCGCGCAGCAGCATCTGGAACAAAATGTTCGGCACCGCCTCGCGTAGCTGCGACAAACGACTCCATGGGTCTTCTTTCAAGAAGCGCAGCGCGACATCAAATGTGGCGCCACCCCAGCACTCCATCGAGAATAAGCCAGGCAACAGCCGCGCGTAATACGGCGCGATCGCTACCATGTCGGCGGTCCGCATCCGGGTGGCGAACAACGACTGGTGCGCATCACGCATGGTGGTATCCGTAAATAGCACCTGTTTCTGATCCAGCATCCAGCGAGAAAATTTTTCTGCGCCCAATTCTTTCAGCTTGTCGCGCGAGCCGGGCTGAATCGGCAGATTGCGGCCCATCTTCGGCATCGGGGCGTGCGGCAGGATAATCTCTGAGGCTTTACGCCCTTTCATCTCCGGATTGCCATTCACCACCACATCGCCAATAAATCGCAGCAAGCGCGTAGCGCGATCGGCGCGTTTGGCAAACTTGAATAGCTCGGGGGTGGTGTCAATAAAGCGCGTGGTGCACTCACCCGATAAAAACAGCGGGTGATTGATAACGTTTTCGAGGAACTGCAAATTCGTCGAGACGCCACGAATTCGGAATTCGCGCAAGGCGCGATCCATACGCGTCGCTGCTTCGCCTGCGGTCGGTGCCCAGGCCGTCACTTTTACCAGCAGCGAGTCGTAATACGGGGTAATCACCGCACCGGAATATGCGGTACCACCATCCAGACGAATACCGAAACCAGAGGCGCTTCGATACGCCGTCAAGCGCCCGTAGTCGGGTGTGAAGTTGTTTTCCGGGTCTTCGGTCGTCACACGGCACTGCAAGGCATGGCCGTTCAGACTGACCTCATGTTGCAAGGGAATGCGCGCGCCGCGCTCATCCTGCTGACCAATCGCCAGCCCCTCAGTTACGCGAATTTGAGATTTAACAATATCCACACCGGTGACTTGCTCGGTCACGGTGTGCTCAACTTGAATACGCGGATTAACTTCAATGAAATAAAACTTGCCGCTATCGGCATCCATCAAAAATTCAACCGTACCCGCGTGGGTATAATTGACTGCCCGACCTAGCTTCAGCGCAGACTCGCATAACTCGATGCGATTCGCATCATCCAGATACGGCGCCGGTGCGCGCTCAACCACTTTCTGATTACGTCGTTGTACCGAGCAGTCGCGCTCGAATAAATGAATCAAATTGCCGTGGGTATCGCCAAGTATCTGCACCTCGACATGGCGCGCACGGCGTACCAGTTTTTCGAGATACATCTCATCATTGCCGAAAGCTGCTGCTGCTTCACGCCGCGCCACCTCAAGCTGTGAAGGCAATTCCGCTTCAGATTCAATCACGCGCATGCCACGACCGCCGCCACCCCAACTCGCTTTCAGCATCAAGGGATAGCCAACCTCAGCTGCCATTGCTTTCACTTGGTCTATGTCATGCGGCAGGGCTTTGGTGGCCGGCACTACCGGCACGCCCGCCGCGATTGCGGCATTACGCGCGGCGACTTTGTTGCCGAGCGTGCGCATCACCTCTGGCTTGGGCCCGATGAAGGCAATGCCGTTCGCGCTACAGGCTTCAGCAAAATCCGGGTTCTCGGACAAGAAGCCGTAGCCTGGATGAATCGCATCCACCCCCGCCTCAAGCGCAATGCGAATAATGTCGTCGATATCCAGATAGGCAGCGATCGGCTTCTTGCCCTCACCCACCAGATAGCTTTCATCGGCCTTGAAGCGGTGCAGCGCAAAGCGATCTTCCGCTGCGTAGACCGCCACCGTTCGGATGCCCAGCTCGGTGGCGGCGCGCATGACGCGGATAGCAATTTCAGAACGGTTTGCAACCAGCAGCTTGTGGATTTTCTTCATGGGATGAGCCAATCGTGGAACGCGTCAGCGGCGCCGAGCCTGATTTGGCGCGCCGAAGTCGTAAAACCCTGATTGTACGCAAGCTGCTGCGCCGCAATACGATTTGGTGTTGTACTAAGCCGCTTGAACTACCGCACAGGTGGCAACCCAACCGGCGCGCGCCTGTTCAAAGGATTATTCCTTACCTACCGCAGCCGATGCCCGCGTCGCATGGCCGTGACCCATCAAGCAACGGTTCGCTTTCTGCGCCGCCCGGGCAGCTACCCGCATGTCTCGACGGTGAAGGTCATTGAAACCCACATGTCTTGGGTGTTTCTGGCTGGGCCATATGCGTTGAAGCTGAAGAAGCCACTGCACAATACCTTTCTTGATTTCCGTAGCATCGACGCCAGAGGCCATGCCTGCGAGCAGGAGTTACGCCTCAACCGGCGGCTTGCGCCGGATGTGTATCTCGGTGTCGAGATGATCTCGCAGCAGGCCGATGGCAGCTTGCAATTTGGCCCGGGCGTGGCGGTGGTGGATTACGTGATTCGAATGCAACGCCTGCCTGAAGATGTGATGCTTGGTACCCAACTGGTGCGAGGCTTGATAAGAGGCACAGCTGGTGAGGCGATACTCGAGCGAGTCGCTGGATGTATCGCGAAATTTCATCAGAGTTTGCCCGTCTTGAAATCCTCGCCGCTGGCATGGCGCACATCGATCTACAAAACCATTGATGCCAACCAAGCGGCCATCGAGAGCTATCAACGTTTTCTCACGGTATCCGATCTTCACCTGCTTTGCCAACAGCAGCGTAGCTTCTTGCACTTTCACGCTGAATGGATTGATACGCGTATACAGAGAGGTTGCATGGTTGAAGGCCATGGCGATCTTCGTGCCGAACACGTCTTTACCCAACCCTCCGTCGGTGCGATTGATTGTCTGGAATTTTCAGCAGCACTCAGGCAGCTGGATTGCGCGGATGAGATCGGCTTTCTGGCCCTCGATTGCGAGCGTCTCGCGGGAGAGGCTACGGCTCGGATTTTGCTGCAGCATTACCAGCGCTTCATGAAAGACTATCCACCGCCAGCTTTGCTGCATTTTTATCAATCATTACGTGCAGCAGTGCGCGCCCGGCTGGCACTGCTCCGTCTACAAGAGCAAAGCTACCGGCCCCGAATGGAATGGATACAGCGGGCAGATCAGTGGCTACGACTGGCCATCAAGCACGCCCGCTACATGCAGCTTGCCTTACCGTGTTATGCCTCATGACACCCTACTCAGCAGTTGATGCGCCGCTACTGTTCGCGCTTGGCCATAGCCAACCGCTCGGCAAGCTCGTCACACAGCGACTAGGCGTCGCCTTAACACCGCATGAGGAACGTGTATTTGATGACGGCGAGCATAAGATACGGCCCCTGCAAAGCGTGCGCGGGCGTGACTGCTTTGTGCTGCACAGCTTGTTTGGTGAGCCAGCGCAAACGGTCAATGACAAGCTGAACCGGCTGCTCTTTTTCATTGCTACCCTTAAAGATGCCGCTGCGACAAACGTCACTGCAGTGCTGCCCTATCTGGCCTATGCAAGAAAAGACCGTAGAACGCAGCAGGATGATCCGGTAACGCTACGTTATGTTGCGCAGCTGTTTGAAGCAGTTGGTACTGATTCAGTCGTTGTATTAGAAGTGCATAACCCGGCAGCACTGCAAAATGCTTTTCGCTGCCGCGCTGAATCGCTCAACAGTTCAGAATTATTCGCTCGGCATCTACAGCAACAGCTGACCGGATCACCCTGTGTCGTGGTGTCACCCGACAGTGGTGGTGTGAAACGTGCCGACCTGTTTCGACAGTGCTTGTCGAGCGCACTCGGTCGCGAGATAGCGCTGGGCTTTACAGAGAAGTTTCGTCATGCCGGCGTACTCAGCGGTGAATTATTGGCAGGCGAGGTTTGTGGGCATCATGTACTGCTATTCGATGACTTGATCAGCAGTGGCCAAACATTTCTGCGCGCTGCCAGGATGTGTCGTCAACATGGTGCTGCAGCCGTATGGGCGGTGGCTTCGCATGGCTTATTCAACACCAATGCCGCAGACAGTCTGAGCGACTCCGTGATCGAGCGTATTTTCATTACCGATAGCGTGCCATTGCCAGCCGCTACAGCCAGCGCTTTAGCGAACAAGCTGGAGGTTGTCAGCTGCGCGCCGCTCTTGGCAGATGCAATCAGCCACAGCGCTGGCGATTAGTCCGTATCAATATCTTCCTCACTACAAAGCGGATGATGGCACTTTGGTTTTCACCCCTCAGTGCAAGGAGACAAGCATGGCCAATCTCACACGATTCAATCCTTTTAGCGATATCACACGCACGATGCCGTTCGGTAAGCTGGACGAGCTGTTTGATAACCTGGAAAACATCCTACCCACGCGCATGTGGGAGCCGGTACCGCGCATCAAGATGGATGTGACTGAGGATAGTCAGTCCTATACGGTGCATGCCGAGATACCCGGCGCGCGCAAGGATGACATCAAGGTGCAGGTCGAAGGCCGTCAAGTCACCATCATGGCCGAAGTGAAAAAACAGAGTGAGACCCGCGAGGGCGAACGCATGGTGCATGCAGAGCGCTACTACGGCCGCGAATCGCGCAGCATCATGCTCGATCATGAGGTCGACGAAAAGAAAGCAGTCGCCAAGTATGAGAACGGTGTACTGGAACTGAAGCTACCCATACTGGAAGCATCGCGCGCTGCGCATCAGTTGCCGATTCAATAAGCAGTCGTTTGCCCTTGGCGGGCATCGTTCCTCGCGATGGGTCGATGCTCGCGCCTTGTTGGTCTGATACCAAGGCAATGTCGTGTCCCTGTCATCTTGATCGGCGATAGTAGAATGGCACTCTCTCGCGCATAGGTCGTTTTATGCGCTGCCATAGCCAGTCAGGGAGACCATGGGATCCGAACCCACCAATCCGCGCGCGTCAGACCCACAGCAGTTCACACCTTACCGGCCACCCGGCAAACGCTGGCTGCCTTGGCTATTGCTGCTGCTCGCCGTCGGGGTGATTGGCGGGCTGACCTGGTACGCCATCGCGCGTAAAGATCAAACCGCCGAGCGCGGTGGTATGCCGCGTGGCCGTCCTCCTGTCACCGTCGGTGTCGCAACGGCTGGTACCGAGAGTTTTCCGGTCGAGCTGGATGCACTCGGCACCATCGCGCCGGTCGCTACTGCTGTCGTACGTGCGCAGGTATCCGGCGTGGTACAGCAAGTTTTGTTTAATGAAGGTCAGATCGTGCAGCGCGGTCAGTTACTGGCGCTGATTGATCCACGCCCCTTTGAAAATGCGCTGATGCAGGTGAAGGGGCAGCTGCAGCGCGACGAAGCGCAGCTTGAAAATGCCCGTGTGACCGAGCGTCGTTACCGTCAGCTGCTCGCGCAAGATTCAATCGCACAACAAGATGTCGATGTACAAACTGCGCTGGTGAAACAACTTGAAGGTACCGTCGCGATTGATCGCGCTGCGGTGCGTAGCGCGCAGTTAAATTTGGATTTTGCGCGCATCACGGCGCCTATCTCCGGACGTATCGGGCTGCGCAGTATCGATGTCGGTAATCTGGTCGGCCCGTCCGATGCCACCGGCTTGGTCACCATTACCCAAACCGCGCCGATTGATGTGGTGTTCGCGGTACCGCAAGACGCCGTACCCGAGTTGAAGTACGCAATTTCGGGCGGCAAGGCTTTGTCTGTTACCGCCTTTGACCGCTCAAGAAGTAAACCATTGGCGATTGGTCGATTTCTTGCGCTTGATAATGTGGTCGATACCCAAACCGGCACTGTACGCGCCAAGGCACGCTTTGATAATGCCGGCGGCGCGCTGTTTCCGAATCAGTTTGTGAATGTTCGCCTGAAACTGCGCACAGTCGAAGGCGCAACGGCGGTGCCGGTCTCGGCAGTACGCAATGGCGGCGATGGTCCGTTTGTATACGTGCTTAACGCCGCTGAGAAAACGGTGTCGCTGCGTGCGGTGAAACGTGGCTTGTCGAGTGCGGACAAAACACAGATTTTGTCGGGCGTTGAGCCGGGTGAACAAGTGATTACCGAGGGCGCAGATCGTTTAACCGATGGTGCCAAAGTAAAGCTGCCGGGCGAGCGTGGTTCGGGAAACAAAGGTGGCGGTGGTAGTGAGTCAGGCAGTAAGCCTGCTGCAGGCGGTGGCGAGGAACGCCCGGGCGGTGAGAAACGCCGCCGCAACGCGAGCGGCGGATGACCCCTTCACGTCCGTTCATTCTGCGGCCGGTCGGTACCTCGCTGCTGATGGTCGCGATTGTGCTGGCAGGACTCATCGGGCTGCGCTTCCTGCCAATTTCAGCACTGCCGCAAGTCGACTTCCCCACCATTCAAGTACAAACGCTGTATCCGGGCGCCAGCCCGGAGGTGATGAGCCAAACCGTCACCGCTCCACTGGAAAGACAGTTCGGGCAAATGTCGGGCTTGAAGCGCATGAGCTCGGCCAGCGCCGCAGGTCTGTCAACGATCACACTGCAGTTCAGCCTGAGCACACGACTCGATGTGGCTGAGCAAGAGGTGCAAGCCACAATCAATGCCGCCACTGCCCTGCTACCCGCAGACCTTCCTGCGCCACCGATCTACGCCAAAGTAAATCCGGCCGATGCGCCGGTGCTGACACTGGCGCTCACCTCAGACACCTTGCCACTGACCGAGCTGCATCAACTTGCAAATAACCGGCTGGCACTGAAAATTAGCCAAGTCAGCGGGGTGGGATTAGTCACACTATCGGGTGGCCATAAACCGGCGATTCGGATTCAAGCCGATATACGCGCACTGGCCGCTGCCGGTTTAGGCATGGATAGCTTGCGCACCGCGATCGCACAGGCGAACGCGAACACCGCCAAAGGCAATATTGATAGCGCGACGCGCTTTTACTCGATTAATGCCAATGATCAGCTGAAGTCAGCGCAGGACTACGCCAACCTGATCATCGCCTGGAAAAACGGTGCACCGGTGCGTTTAGCGGATGTAGCGCGTGTAGTGCAAGCGCAAGAGAATGTGCGCCTGGCTGCATGGGCGGATCTGCAACCAGCGATTGTACTGAATGTGCAGCGTCAACCCGGTGCCAACGTCATTCAAACCGTGGATGCGATTCAGCAGCGGCTTCCCGAATTAACCGAGAGCCTTCCTGCCTCGGTCAAGGTGACTGTATTGTCTGACCGCACCGGCACGATTCGCGCATCGATTCACCATGTCACCGTTGAGCTGTTCGTCGCGGTCGCGCTGGTGGTGCTGGTGATCTTGCTATTTTTACGCAGCTGGCGCGCTACCCTGATTGCGAGCTTGGCGGTACCGATTTCACTCCTAGGTACCTGCGGTGCGATGTTCATGTTGGGCTATAGCCTGAACAATCTAACGCTGATGGCCTTGACGATTGCTACCGGCTTCGTGGTGGATGATGCCATCGTGGCGCAAGAGAATATCTCGCGTTATATCGAGCGTGGCGAAACACCGCTGGATGCCGCACTCAAAGGCGCCGGTGAAATCGGCTTCACGATTATCTCGCTCACGGTTTCGCTGATTGCGGTGTTGATTCCGCTCTTATTCATGTCGGATGTGGTGGGA
>VERA01000138.1 GCA_018882935.1 Burkholderiaceae bacterium
AATCGGTACGGTGCCGATTTACCAGGCGCTGGAAAAGGTGAACGGCAAAGCAGAAGATCTCACATGGGAAATTTTCCGTGACACGCTCATTGAGCAAGCCGAGCAAGGCGTGGATTACTTCACGATTCATGCGGGCGTACTGCTGCGTTATGTGCCGCTGACTGCAAAGCGCATGACAGGCATTGTGTCGCGCGGTGGCTCGATCATGGCCAAGTGGTGTCTGGCGCATCATAAAGAGTCCTTCTTGTATGAGCATTTCGAGGATATCTGCGACATCATGAAAGCCTATGATGTGTCGTTCTCGCTCGGCGACGGACTGCGCCCCGGTTCGATTTATGACGCAAATGATGAGGCACAGCTCGGTGAGTTACGTACCCTCGGTGAGCTGACCCAAATCGCCTGGAAGCATGATGTGCAAGTGATGATTGAAGGCCCGGGTCATGTGCCGATGCAGCTGATCAAAGAGAACATGGACATTCAACTGAGGGAATGTCATGAAGCGCCGTTCTACACGCTGGGCCCACTCACCACAGATATTGCACCGGGCTATGACCATATCACCTCTGGTATCGGCGCCGCCCAAATCGGCTGGTATGGCTGCGCGATGCTGTGTTACGTGACACCGAAAGAGCACCTCGGTTTGCCGAACAAGACCGATGTGAAAGACGGCATCATCACCTACAAAATTGCAGCGCATGCGGCTGACTTAGCGAAAGGTCACCCGGGTGCGCAGGTGAGAGACAATGCGCTTTCAAAGGCACGTTTCGAATTTCGCTGGGAAGATCAGTTCAACTTAGGTCTTGATCCCGACAAGTCGCGTGAATTCCATGATGAGACCTTGCCGAAGGACTCGGCCAAGGTAGCGCACTTCTGTTCAATGTGTGGCCCACATTTCTGCTCGATGAAGATTACGCAGGACGTGCGTGAGTATGCCGAGAAGCAGGGCATTTCCGAAATCGCTGCGCTAAAACAGGGCATGGAAGTCAAGGCGGTTGAGTTTGTGAAAAGTGGCGCAGAGATTTATCAGAAGCAGTAAGCAGTTCTTCGTTGAGCAATTGATGCTCGAGTTACGCGAGGCTGGTGGTGATGGTAGCGATTGAACTCAACGGTGAGATACGTGATATTGGCGCTGAAGACTGCATTCAAGATTTGATTGATGCCTTATCGCTGACAAATCAAGCGCTGGCAATTGCAGTCAATCGGCAAGTGGTACCGCGCGCACAATGGCGAGAGCGTCGGTTTTCTGCGGGTGACAAGGTCGATATCGTGCGTGCCATTGGTGGTGGCTGATGCGGTCGAATTAATATTCACGTCGATTCGCTGCATCGGTTGAAGATCCTGGATCCCGGCCTGCGCCGGGATGACAGTTTTGGGGCCGCTGGCGTGTAAATCGTCATCCCGGCGCAGGCCGGGATCCAGTGACTTTCATTGATCCACAAGGAATACCCGGAATGACTGACAACCAACAAGCCAACAACCTGATCATCGCCGGCAAAACTTACCGCTCCCGCCTGCTGGTCGGTAGCGGTAAGTACAAAGACCTCGACGAAACCCGTCGTGCCACCGAGGCATCCGGGGCCGAGATCATCACTGTCGCGATTCGACGGGTAAACATCGGCCAAGACCCGAGCGCACCAAGTTTGTTGGATGTGGTGCCACCATCCAAATACACCATCCTGCCGAACACAGCGGGCTGTTATAACGCGGAGGATGCGATCTACACATTACAGCTCGCGCGTGAACTGCTGAACGGCCACAAGCTGGTCAAGCTGGAAGTGCTGGGTGATGAAAAAACCTTATTCCCCAATATGCCAGAGACGCTCAAAGCGGCCGAGGTACTGGTGAAAGATGGGTTTGATGTCATGGTCTACTGCAGCGATGACCCGATTCAAGCCAAGATGCTGGAAGACATTGGCTGCTGCGCGATCATGCCGCTGGCATCATTAATTGGTTCTGGCATGGGCATCCTTAACCCGTGGAATTTATCCTTGATCATTGAGCAGTCCAAAGTACCCGTATTGGTGGATGCAGGTGTCGGTACAGCCTCGGATGCAGCGATTGCGATGGAGTTGGGGTGTGATGGTGTGCTGATGAACACAGCCATCGCTGGCGCCAAAGATCCGGTACGCATGGCGCGTGCCATGAAACTCGCGATTGAAGCCGGGCGCGAAGCGTTTCTTGCCGGGCGCATTCCACGTAAATTTGTAGCGTCACCTTCGTCGCCGATGGCAGGCCGTGTGGCATGAACAAAAGCAGGAATGTACCCTGCGTACTGGTGTTTGCTGGTCTGGACCCGAGCGGCGGCGCTGGCATACAAGCCGATATTCAAGCGATTAGCGCTGCCGGTGTCCATGCCTTGCCTATAGTTACTGCGCTCACTGTACAGAATAATCAGCGGGTGATGTCAGTGCATCCAGTTGATGTGGCGTTGATGCGTGAGCAGTGCCAAGTACTTATTGATCAAGGTACGCGTATTGACGCGATAAAAATCGGTATTGTCGGTCAAGCGGATAATGCGGAGGTGATCAGCGATGTGATCGATCAGCTCCGCGGGGTGAATCCGCAGTTACCCATCGTGCTGGATCCTGTGCTGGCCAGCGGCCATGGCGACCTGTTGACGAAAGGTGATGCAGTACGCGCGCTGGCACCATTGCTTCAACGGACAACTTTGATCACACCTAACTTGCCCGAGGCACAGCAACTCACAGGCAGCGACGACTTGGCGGCTCAGGCAGCGCACTTGCTTCAAGATGCGCCGCATGTATTCATCAAAGGCGGCCACGGCGCAGGCGATGCAGTCATCAATACCTGGTTCCATCGCAGCGGTAAGCAAGTCTGGCAATGGCCGCGGCTGAGTGGTGAGTTTCATGGGTCCGGATGCACGCTTGCCGCAGCGATTGCTGCCAAGCTCGCACAGCGCGTGCCGATGCAAGCCGCGCTGGAGTCGGCACAGCGTTAC
>VERA01000139.1 GCA_018882935.1 Burkholderiaceae bacterium
CCCATGGCCTCGATATGACTACGAAGGGTCGAAATATACATATCCGTTCGTTTTTCAATCTTGGCGATTGATGGTTGCTGAACGTGCAGCACCTCCGCAAGCATCTTTTGTGATAGTCCGCGCGCCTGACGAAGTTCATTCAATGGCATCTCTGCCAGTAACGCACTCGTCATCGCTTTAGCACGGGCTTGTGACTCGGGTTTCATTTGCGACCGCAAATTTGCAAATTTTTTAGACATCGGCCAATCCCTCCTTGCGAAGTTGTCTCAGATGCTCCTCGTACAGTCGATCTGCAACCGGAACGTTTTTTTCGTACCAGCGATCATCGCCAGTTTTATCACCACCAATAAGTAAGATTGCAGCACGGCGCGGGTCGAAAGCGTACAAAGTTCGAAAAGGTCGCCCATCATGCTGGGTTCTCAACTCGCGCATGTGAGCGAACATCGAGCTGGTTATGCCACTAGAGTGAGGAAATCCGAGGTTGGGGCCTCGTTCCTCAAGCAAGCCAACTGATGCTGCTACCGATTCCTGCTCAGACTCAGTTAAGCCCGCCCACCACAGCTCAAATTCATCAGTGTATTCAACGTCCCACGCCGTGTACGGAATATAGCCTTCAAGGAATATGCCGTCAAGGGAATACCCATCTCACTCTGCGTAAAAAAACACCGGGACGCGCCCGGTGTTTTTTGTCGTATACGAAAACGCGAAGCGTCAGAGCATCATGCCGCCTCAGGCACGCTCGGCAGACCGGCCAGCGCCATCGCCAGCTCTTGCTCGCTGTAGTTTTCGTCTTTGAGGTTACCCGAGAAGTAGTTCTGATAGGCCGCCATATCAAAGTGGCCATGACCGCACAAGTTGAACAGAATCGTCTCGCTCTTGCCCTCGCGCTTGCAGCGTAGTGCTTCTTCAATCGCACCCTTCACCGCATGGTTGGCCTCAGGTGCCGGCACGATACCCTCATGACGCGCAAACAGCACACCGGCCGCGAAGCACTCGGTCTGGTGATACGCCACCGCCTCGAGCAGGCCGAGTTCTTTCAGGTGCGACACCAGCGGCGCCATGCCGTGGTAACGCAAGCCACCCGCGTGGAAGCCCGGCGGCGTGAACGACGAGCCCAAAGTGTGCATCTTGGTTAGCGGTGCCATGTGGCCGGTATCACCGAAGTCGTAAGCGTAACGACCACGCGTCAGTGACGGGCATGCAGCCGGCTCGACGGCGACGATACGCGGCTTGGCGCCACCGCGCAGGCCCGCGCCAATAAAGGGGAACGCAATACCCGAGAAGTTCGAACCACCGCCGGTGCAACCAACGATCACATCCGGGTAGGCATCGGCCATCGCCATCTGCTCCATCGATTCAATACCGATAATCGTTTGATGCATCAGCACATGGTTCAGCACCGAACCCAGCGCGTACTTGGTGTCTGCGTTCGTTGCGGCAATTTCAACTGCCTCGGAGATCGCAATACCCAAACTACCCGGATGATCTGCGCGCTCGGAAAGCACTTTGCGACCGTAGTTGGTTTCGGTCGATGGCGAAGGCAGGCAGCGCGCGCCATAGGTCTCCATAACGGCGCGACGGTACGGCTTCTGGTCGTACGACACACGCACCTGGAATACGGTGACATCAATACCGAATAAAGAACCCGCAAATGACAGCGACGTACCCCACTGCCCTGCACCGGTTTCGGTAGTGAGGCGTTTAATACCTGCTTGCTGGTTATAAAACGCTTGCGGAATCGCCGTGTTTGGCTTGTGGCTACCGGCAGGGCTGACACCTTCGTATTTATAGAAAATTTTTGCAGGCGTCTGCAAAGCTTGCTCCAGACGGTGCGCGCGATACAGCGGCGCCGGGCGCCACAGCTTATAGATCTCACGCACTGGCTCTGGAATATCAATCTCGCGCTCGGTCGAGACCTCCTGCATGATCAGTTCCATCGGGAACAGCGGCTCAAGATCAGCCGGACCGATCGGTTGCAAAGTGCCCGGGTGCAGCACCGGTGGTAGCGGCTTCGGCAGATCGGCCTGAATGTTGTACCAGCGGCGTGGGATGCGGTCTTCCGGTAGCAGGAATTTAGTCTGCGACATGCGAGTGTCTCCGTGATCGTTATGTTTTTAGATAAAAAGCACCAGCAGCGCGCATGATAGTAATTTGAAAATACTATCTTGCGCGCGGCCGAGTCGCTAATTTACTTGGTGAACACGGGTTTAGTCCACCGCCGGTTTGATGCCGAAACGAAAAGCGCTTATTTCGCTTTCAGGCACTCGCTCATGAACTGCTTACGCTCGTCGCCTTTTTTGCCGGCCGCCTCTTTGTTACAGGTGGCCATTTTGTTTTGCTGCGAGTTCATGGCTGGCTTCGGCTCTTCCGCCGGCTTCTTGCTCAGGCATTCTTTCATGAAGGCCTTGCGCTCGTCACCCTTCTTGCCGGTGGCTTCTTTGTTACAGGTTGCCATTTTGTTTTGCTGCTCGGTAGCAGCCTGCGCGCTGCTAACGGTGAAGGCGAGGCAAACTACAAGCATGGAAAGACAGGTTTTCATTGGTTTTTTCCCCTCTCAATGCGCGGCATTTGTCATCATTTTGCTATCAGTTTTACAGGCCGCTGGCCCGCGCTCACCAACGACTTAACGCAAACTATAACTGCAGTACATGACAAGCCGATTTTTCTAGGCAGATTCGAGCGACCGCAGCTCCTCATTGGTATGCCGCAACCGGTCTGCCAGCGCGCGCGATAACGACGCAAAAACATGCGACGCCATTACCGGATCTTCAGCAGCATAGCGATCAAAATCCGGCCTCGGCAAGATCAGCAATTCAGTATCAGTCACCGCGGTAACATCGGCTGAGTGCGGGTGATGATCAAGAAACGACATCTCACCAAAAAACTGCCCACGACCAAAGGTGGCCATGTGCATGCGTCGCGCTTCTTCCAGCAATAAATCAATACGCACTGATC
>VERA01000012.1 GCA_018882935.1 Burkholderiaceae bacterium
CTTCAATGCGGCGCAGCCACTTGACCCAGCACACGCCTTGCAGACCCGGCACAACCAAGCGCAGCGGATAACCATTTTCCGGGCGCAGCATCTCGCCGTTCATGCCCCAGGCTACGATCGCATCATCAAGCGCACGATCGATCGGTATGCTGCGGGTCAAACTCGCGCCATCATTACCTTCAGCCAGCAACCACTTCGCCTTGCTTTTATCGATGCCGCAGTCCTCTAAAAGCAAGGACAAGGGCACACCAGTAAACTCGCAGCATGACAACATACCGTGCGTGTACTGCACCGACGGCACCGCCGGGCTACCCCAATCCATCGCGCTGTTGGCACCGCACTCAATGAAATGCATGCGCGATACCGACGGCAGCCGCATCAACTCTGCCATGGTGTATACCTTGGACTGCGATACCAGACCATTGATCATCAACCGATGCTCACGCGGATCAATGTCATGCCACCCTGCGTGATGCCGCTCGAAATGCAATCCGCTCGGCGTAATGATGCCGAACAGCCCCTGCAAAGGCGTAAAGGAAATACTGCTCTCGCGCTTGCGGGTGAGACCCGGCGATTCGCGCCGCTGCAAATTCGCCTCATGCTTTGATGGCAGACCGTAGGGCGTATGCGCCACCGGGTATCCCAGTCGAGTGGCATGCGCAGACGGTTGCAAGATCGCCATATCGCCATCAAGCGAGGGATGATCAGAGGCAGCAACTGCACTTCCTGCCGCCAGTGAAGCGCTGGCCATCGCGAAGGATTTGCGCATGAATTCGCGCCGTGAGGCGTTCAGGCCTTGTGCGCTGATATCTTCAAGCAGCTGATCCGGCAAAAAATTTTCAGGCGCGGGCAACAAACGTCCCGCGCTGCGTGACGCGCTCATGGATCGCTTACTTGCACATGCTATTGAGCAGCGCCTCGTCAACGCTGCCCGCTTCGGGTTTGACCCACGGCCAAGGACCATGGGTCCAGTACACCGTTAGCCCACCACCCATGCCATCTTTGTGCAGCACGCGCAGCCACTCACGCAAGGCCTGCTTGCCGCAGTCGTACTCATAATTCAGCTTCATCGAGCGGAACGGCTTGCCTTCATAATCCTGATCGGCGGCGTAATCCACCACATGCCACAGCTTGAAGGTATCCGGACCCGTACGCTCGGGAGCGCCGGCGCTTTTGTACAGCACCGCAGAAGCAGGCCCCGCCCCCATGCGCTCCCAATCGGCATATGCCGTCATAGAAAATCCGAGCAAAGTCATCAACAGCGCAATGGCCTTCATGGGTCATACTCCAAAACATGCTGCACACGGACTGCCCCATCGACGGTCACCATGAACAACGCGCTGAAAAGTATATCAGCGTAAATTTTTACGAGTAGAATCTTCGGTCAGCGGCGCCCCTGAAAAATAATCAAGCTTCCCCGCATACACGCTGCTATCTGTTGGAGATCACTGATGCGTACCTGCACAATCCTGCTGGCGCTGCTCGCGCTGCCATTCACTTTCAGTCTGTCGACTGCGCTGGCGATTGACAGCATTGAGCCGCAGCGCGCGGGCGCTCCGGCTCCAGTAGCGCCTGCCGGCGTCGATATTGAGCCGCAGTCGCTACCCGCGCAACCGCTGTATGTGCAGAGCCTGGCCGCAACCTGCGCAAATTGTCATGGCACCGATGGCCACGCCCTCAATGGCGCAAGCGTGCCGGGCCTGGCCGGTCGCAGCGCCGATGAACTGGTGGCGCAGATGAAAGCGTTTCGTACTGGCGAGCGTAAGGCCACCATCATGCATCAGATCGCCAAAGGCTTTAGCGAGGCACAAACCCAGCAGCTGGCCGAGTACTTCGCTGCGCAGAAACGCTAAGGGAGCAGCGCATGGATCGTCGATCATTTCTCCAGGCAAGTGCTGCGCTAACACTCGGCGTCAGCAGTCTCAACGCATCGGCTATGCGCGGCGCCAAAGTGGTGGTGATAGGCGGTGGCTACGGTGGCGCCACGGCGGCCAAGTACATACGCTTGCTGTCCAGGCAGCGCATCGAGGTCACGCTGGTTGAGCCGGAGCAGTCGTTCATTTCATGCCCGCTATCGAATCTGGTGATCGGTGGTAGCCGTACGCTGGCTGATTTAAGCCGGCCGTATAGCTCACTGACCAGGCACCACGGCATAAGCCATGCGCGCGACACTGCAGTGGCGGTTGATCCGGTGGCACGCACGGTCAAGCTCGCCGGTGGCGGCCTGCTCAGCTACGACAAGCTGGTGATGTCGCCGGGTATCGACATGAACCTGGGCAGCATCGAAGGCTTGGCAGCAGCGCAGCAGCAAGGAAAAATTCTGCAGGCATGGAAAGCAGGCGCCGAGACCAATGCACTGCGTAAGCAGCTTGAGTCTATGCCGGACGGTGGCGTTTACGCGCTGACGATTCCCGAGGCGCCATTTCGCTGCCCGCCCGGGCCCTATGAGCGCGCATGCCAGGTCGCCTTCTACTTCAAGCAGCACAAACCGAAAAGCAAGGTACTCGTGTTTGATGCCAACCAGGACGTGGTATCGAAGCCGGCATTATTCAAGAAAGCCTGGGCCGAGCGTTACGCTGGCATCGTCGAGTACCACAACCAGCACAAGACGGTAGCGGTAGCAGCGGCCGAGGGCCTCATCAAGTTTGATGTGCATGACGCAGTCAAGGCGGATGTGATCAATGCCTTGCCCGCCATGCGCGCCAACAAGATCGCCACCCAAACCGGTTTGGCGAATATGGCAGACGGTCGCTGGTGCGGTGTCAACTATCAAACCTTTGAATCGACTGCAGCCAAAGATATTTTTGTGATTGGTGACGCGATACAAGTCGCTCAGTTAATGCCAAAAAGCGGTCACATGGCGAACAATCACGCCAAAGTTGCGGCGGCAGCCATCGTCGCGCAATTGAGCGGGATCGAACCGAACCCGCAGCCAATGCTCACCAACACCTGTTACAGTTTCATCGACGATCGTCATGTTGTTCATGTGGCGAGTGTGCACGAGTACTTGGCAAACGAGCGTACTTACAAAGTCGTGCCCGGCGCCGGTGGCTTGAGCGCCGAAGCCAGCGAGTTAGAGGGAAGCTATGCCAACAACTGGGCACGCACAATTTGGGCAGACATGCTGGAGTAAGCGCGGCAAAAGCCCCATGATCTGCTGGCATCGCACGGGTTTGTTTTTTATTCATGACATCGCAACACACTCTGCCATCGGCCATGAGCGAGCACGTGATTGATTGGTATTTTGACTTTATCTCACCCTATGCCTATCTTCAGTGGCAGCGCCTGCGCCGCGAGGCGCCGCAGCTAAGGCTCAACCCTAAACCGGTTTTATTCGCCGGGCTGCTCGGTCATTATGATCACAAGGGCCCTGCTGAGATCACACCCAAGCGCAGCTGGACATACGCGCATTGCTTATGGATCGCGCGTCGGCATGACATACCGATGCGGCTACCATCAGCCCACCCCTTCAACCCGCTGCCACTGTTACGGTTGTCGCTGGCGCTGGGTGCGACTGATGATATCGTCGACCGTCTGTTCAATTTCGTTTGGCGTGAAGGCTTGCTACCGTCGGACCAGAGCGCCTGGCAAGATCTGTTGGATGAGCTGCTGGTGACGCAGTCCGACATCAGCACCGATGCCATCAAGCAGGCACTGCATGACAACTGCGAGCAGGCGATTGCTTCAGGCGTATTTGGTGTACCGACCGCCGTAGTTGATGAGAAGCTGTTCTGGGGCGTCGATGCTACCGATATGTTGCTCGGCTATGTTGCTGGAGATACTTTTTTCAAGAGCGAAGGCTATGCTTTAGCGCACAACTTACCCACCGCCGCACAAAGAAAACAAATCGGCTGACGCCCACCCGCGCCGCCAAGCGACGAATTCCCCATTACTGGTTTGGGTATTGTGTTTAGCCCGGAAAATTGGAAAAATTCCAGATAGAATCCAGAAAAATATTATCGGCATCATCCGAACTTCCGGCTTACCGACACCATGCTCCGTTCAGCGTTACGCACCCTGCTACTGGCAGTTACACTGCCGTTGACCCTGCTGGCGTGCGACAGTCAACCCAAAACTTATGACGCCTGCATGTTGAAAGCTTCGCGAGAAGGACGCAACGACCGACAATTTCGCACCATGGCTGAGGCCTGCAGAGAGCGTTTTCCAAACCGTCCATAGCGACTTATTGCCTTACACAGCGATCATCTCGATTGCTACCGTGATCATAACCACCAAAACAAGCATTACCACGTATGATGCCTATCACTTCTCACCCGCCATTACTGGCACCAGGTGTTCTTGGCGGAGTCCGACACGTATTACTGTTGATGCTGCTGCTGACCGGAATGAACGCACAGGCCGACGACTGCGAGAACGTGATCAAGATGGATGGCTTGTTCAGTAAAGCACATCAGCAGTGTCCCTTCAGCTACTACGCGTACCGGTTTCATCAGCAATCACTCATGTGCGGCGAAAAAACCGGTGAGACCAAGTGGAAGCAATTATTTTCGCAAGGCGCCTCTACCTTCGACAGCAAAGCGGCCAGTATGGGTAAATCAGCGCTGTGCGCAAAGCTGGTGAAAGACTTTCCGATGACAGTAAAGTTTTAAACTGCCAGCGGCACATCAACGCAGTCGCCCATCATCGGCACACTCGCACGCCAGCCGAGCTCGCGCTGGATTCGACGTCGCAACGCGTCAGCCGCATCATGCTCACCGTGCGTAATGTAAATATGCTGCGGCGCATGCGACAACGTGCCTAACCATTGAATAATCTGAGCGGCGTCTGCATGCGCCGACATACCCGGGATCGACACAACCTCGGCATTGACTACAACATCCTGACCAAAAATTCGAATGCTGCGCTCGCCCGCCACCAAACGCGCGCCACGCGTACCGCCCGCTTGAAAACCTGCGAACACAACACTACATCGACGGTCGCCAAGGTGGTTCATCAGATGATGCAAAATCCGGCCGCCGGTCGCCATGCCGCTGGCCGAAATAATAATCGCCGGGTAGGTTAACTGATTCAGTTCGCGTGACTGATCGGGCGTACGGCAGAAGCGCGCCACCTGTGCCATATGCCGGCACTCGTCCACCGACAAGCGATGCTCGTTGGCGTGGCGCTGGTAAATACCGGTGGTATCAATCGCCATCGGGCTATCCAGAAATACGGGCAGATCGGGAATCCGGTTGGCTTGCTTCAATAGCCAGATCTGATACAGCAAGGCCTGCGCTCGCCCTACCGCAAACGCTGGAATGATCACCATACCGCCACGCGCTGCGGTACGTCGAATCACATCCGCCAATTCTGCCGCATGATCACCATCGTCATGCTGGCGGTCACCGTAGGTAGATTCAATCACCAGCGTATCAGCATGAGCGATAGGTACGGGTGGCTTCATCATCAAGTCGTCAGGGCGACCGATATCACCCGACATGAGTAAGGTGCGTTCGCCCTGACGCAGCTCAACCGAACTGGCACCCAGGATATGTCCGGCGGGTCGCAGACGCAATTGCAGTGCGCCCAGCGTCAATGGCTCATCAAAGTCCAGTGGCTTGAACAGTTTCAGCGCGCGATGCGCGTCTTCCTCGGTATACAAGGGCAGCGCCGGCTGGTGCCTTGAGGTTTTATGCCGATTCGCGAACTCGGCATCCGCCTCCTGCAAATGCCCGCTATCGGGCAGCAGCAGCCCGCACAACTCGCGCGTACCATGCGTGGTGAGTACCGGACCACGGTAGCCCTCGCGCACCAGCAACGGCAATGCACCGGAGTGATCCAGATGCGCGTGGGTGAGTACCACTGCATCGATTTCCGTAGGCCGAACAGGCAAGGGCTGCCAGTTCAACAAACGCAGATTTTTATAGCCCTGAAACAGCCCGCAGTCGACCAGAATTCGCAAACCACCTGTCTCAAGCAGATATTTCGACCCAGTTACGGTTCCCGCCGCGCCGAGGAAGGTAAGCTTCATCTCGCCCCCACTTTTTTATTTGTGGAAACATTGTATTCGATGCAAGCTGCCCAGCTGCCCTATCCCATGCCCTCTCCCATGCCCGATCCACACGCCTCCACCCGAGACACCGCAACTGCTACCGGACTCAGCACTGCCGAAGCCGCTCGGCGTTTAGCTGCTGATGGCCCGAATGAACTGGCCGACAACCGGCGCCGTGCATTGCGCGAGACCATCACCGAGGTGGTACGCGAGCCGATGTTTTTATTGCTGATTGCGGCAGGGGTGGTCTACTTTTTGATCGGTGATCGCTTCGAAGCGATGGTACTGACTGGTTTTGTGTTGGTGATCATGGCGATCACGATCTTTCAGCAGCGCCGCACCGATAACGCGTTGACGGCGTTACGCGAGATGTCGAGTCCACGCGCACTCGTGCTGCGGGATGGTCAACTGCAACGCGTCGCTGGTCGCGAGATTGTTCGTGGTGATCTGCTGATATTGGAAGAAGGCGACCGCGTGCCGGCTGATGGCGAGCTACTGTCAGCGCATGATCTGGCGATTGATGAGTCGATGTTGACCGGTGAATCGATCGCGCTACCTAAATCTGTTGCTGATACGGTGTACGCCGGAACACTGGTCACGCAGGGTCAGGGTACGGTACGTGTGCACGCCATCGGGCATCACACCGAGATGGGCCGTATTGGAAAATCACTCGAGCAGATCGTCTTGCCCTCGTCGCCGCTACGCGATGAAATGACCCGGCTGACGCAAAAAATCGCTGCGGTGGGTGGATCGCTCGCACTGATACTGGTGCTTGCCTACTGGCTTGCACGAGACAATTTACCGGAAGCGATTTTGGCCGGCATTGCGTTGGCAATGTCGCTGTTGCCGCAGGAATTCCCGGTCATCATGATAATTTTTTTCGCGTTTGCTGCGCGTCGGCTTGGCAAGCTTGATGTGCTGACGCGCCGGCTGGATGCGATAGAGACACTGGGCGAGACCTCGGTGCTGTGCGTTGATAAAACCGGCACGCTAACCCAAAACCAGATGCAGGTGATCGCGCTGCATCCGGCCCATGGCATCGAGCTGGCGCAGTCAATGGTTGGGTCGAGGCTCACGCCGGCGCAGCAAATACTACTGCATCATGCTCTACTGGCCAGCGAAATTGCGCCGCATGATGCGATGGAAAAAGCAATTCATCGGTTAGCGGGTGAAGTTGAACAACCGCTACGTATCGACCCGGCCTGGCAACTGACGCACGAGTATGAGCTATCACCGCAGCTACCTGCCATGACACATGCGTGGCACAACGGTGAGAGTCATGTAGTGGCGATCAAGGGGGCGCCTGAATCCGTGAGCGCGCTATGCAAGCTCAACGCTGAACAACAGGCGCTTATCAATCAGCATGCGATGCAACTTGCCGAGCGCGGCTTACGCGTGCTGGGCGTCGCGCGCGCCGATCATGGTAACGGCGATGTCTGGCCCGCCAGCCCACATGGCTTTAGCTTTGCGTGGCTGGGGCTGATCGCATTAGCCGACCCGCTCCGCGCCGAGGTACCGGCTGCAATTGCGCAATGCCGACAAGCGGGTATTCGCATCGTGATGATTACCGGTGATCATCCACGCACTGCCTTGGCCATTGCACGCGAGGCCGGTATATCCAGCGCGGGCGTACTTACTGGTAGCGACCTTGAGCAGCTACCGCCGCCCGAACTGGCCAACGCGGTGCGTGATGTCAATGTGTTTGCGCGTGTCAAGCCGCAGCAGAAACTGGCATTAGTTGAAGCACTCAAGCAGCAGGGCGACGTCGTGGCAATGACCGGCGATGGTGTTAATGATGCGCCCGCTCTCAAGGCAGCGCACATCGGCGTAGCGATGGGTCAGCGCGGCACGGATGTCGCGCGCGAAGCCGCCGCGCTGGTGCTGCTGCGTGACGACTTTAATTCGATTGTGCAGGCAATTCGTCTGGGACGACGTACTTTCGCCAACATGCGGCAAGCTATGATTTATACCCTCGCGGTACATATACCGGTGGTTGGCTTGTCGCTGCTGCCGGTGATATTCGGGCTGCCGCTGCTGCTGACGCCTCTGCACATTGCGTTTCTGGAGCTGGTGATTGATCCCGCCTGTTCAATCGTGTTTGAAGCGGAGCATCACGACAGCGCTTTGATGCAGCAAGCACCACGGCGCCCCGACGAGCCATTGCTTGCACTGCGCGACGCCATGCAAGCGATCAGCTACGGCGTGTTGACGACCGGCGTCACCTTCCTTGCCTATGCTGTTCTGCTTGATCTGGGGCAGCCTGGGCACAGCGCTGCTGCCTTGGCATTTGTGTTGATGGTGGTTGCCAATACGGTGTTGATCCTTCCCAGTAGAACCCGCGAGCGTCAATGGCGCGCCTTATGGCAGGGAATTCCGCGTGTATCTTTGGTGATTATGCTGGCCACCCTCGCCGGGCTTTGGATCGTGACGCAATTCGCTCCGGTGGCAGCGGCTTTCCGTTTTATTCCACTTGATTATGCTGAGTGGCTGCTCGCCGTTGCCGGCGGCTTGGCAATGCTGCTGCTGTTTCAAATGGCGAAGCTTCCGCCGAAAAACACCACCCTCCGATAACGTGTGGTTTATCTTGGCATTCAGATCAAGCAGGTAGCTGCCCCGCATGATCAAATGGCGGTAAAAAGCCCTCGCGCGCTAATGCCGCCATTTGCTCCGCCGGCACCGCAGGCGCAATGATATAGCCTTGAATTTCGTCACAACCGATAGCTTGCAGAATTCTCAGCTGCTCAACCGTCTCAACACCCTCCGCAACGACGTGCATATCAAGCGCAGCTGCCATCGATACAATAGCGCGGTAGAGTTGCTCGCCTTCAGAGCCATGTGCCAGCGAGTGCGTAAATGCCTGATCGACTTTGAGCACATCCACGTCCAGCCGGTGTAGTTGGGCAAGTGAAGAATAACCGGTGCCGAAGTCATCAATCATCAGTCGTATTCCCATCGCGCGTAAGGCATCCAGCTCGGCGGAGGTTGCCGCACCACGGTCCACCATGGCTGATTCCGTCACCTCAATTTCAACCAAGTGTGCTGGCACCTGATACGTATTAAGCGCTCGAGCGATACATGCGGCGATTTGACCCTGCTGTAACTGACGAGGCGAGACATTGAGTGACACCGGCACCAAGCTCATGCCCTGCTCGCGCCACTGCGCAATCTGCGCAACGACTTTTTGAACGACAAGCTCGCCGATGGCATTAATCAAACCCGCTTCTTCCGCTGTAGCGATGAACATGCCGGGCATCAGCAAGCCACGCTCAGGATGCTGCCAACGTAAGAGCGCCTCGATACTACACAGCCGACCCGTGCTGGCAGAAACTCTAGGCTGGTAATGCATCAGGAATTCGTCACGCTCCACTGCATCGCGTAATGCGCTCTCGATACTCATTTTTCGAATCAGCTCATCGGATAGCTTTGGGTCGTAAAAATGATACCGACTTTTACCATCAGCTTTGGCGGCGTACATCGCGACATCTGCGTGCTTGATCAAGGTTTCCGAGTCATTACCATCTTCCGGAAATAGGCTGATACCAATCGATGCTGACACCGTCGCAATCATCGTGCTAGCAATCGGGTAAGGCTCTGATAAACGATTAATTAACTCACCTGCAATACGGGCGACCGCCTCTTCGGAGTCTGCATTATCGAGTACAACGGTGAATTCATCACCACCAAGACGGACTACATAGTCACTGGCACGAACGGTCTCGCGTACACGTGTCGCTGCCTGTACTAATACCTCATCACCCGCAGGATGACCTATCGTATCGTTCACACCTTTAAAGTTATCCAGATCAATAAACATCAGCGCCAGCTTGCCGCGACCGCGCTCAGCACGACGAATCGCAGCGGGTAAAAAATTCATCAGCCAGCGCCGGTTGGGTAATTGCGTTAACGGATCGTTATTGGCCAAATCTGCCAATGCTTGCTCATGGGTCTTGATATCAGAGATATCACGCAGCGTTAGCGCAATACCTGTGCCCGAGTGAACTGCGCGCCGGTAGACCCAGGTAGCGCGAATCCAGCCGTGCGATGGCACGCGTAGCTCATCTTCGTAAATACCATTGGATAGCGCGCGACGACAAATCGAGAGAAGCTCGGTATGCGAGTTTTCAGGCATCACTTCTGAAGCCATCTTGCCTACCAGATGAATGCGCAGCGTACCCAATAAATTAGCAGCACGATCATTACAATCCTCAATCCGAAAATCCTCCAGCTTATCCTTGTCACTAAATACAGGCTTCAGCATGTAAAAGCCCTCATTCGCCGCATCGGTGGCCATACGGTAGGTACGACGCACATCCTCTTCAGCACGACGACGAGAGGTAAAGCGTAAGGACATGAAGATGCCACCAACCGCCAGCAAGGATAAAAATACCGTCGCAATCACCGCACTGTTACGATAACCATCAGCCGCCGCGTGATGGCCAGCAAGAATCCGATGCGTCATTAATCCTGTAATTGCAACCAATGGGTAGCGATCAAGTTTGCGCCAGGCGATAACGCGCTCCAAACCATCATGAAAACTTGATCCTGGTTCAATACGACTTCCTAATGCGCCGGCGAAAGAGGGGCGTTGTAGAAAAAAAGATTGATCAGTGCTGCCATCGTTACCCGCACGGGTGGCGATAAACTGCCGGCTATCCAGCAGTGCTGCTGCGAACTCATCACCTCCATGCAACACTTCATCTTGAAAGGTCGATAGAAAATTCGGTTGCACCGCAATCATGACAACACCTGCAAATCGCCCGTTGCTATCATCAATACGGCGCGAGAACTGCGTCATCTTCATACCGATGAGTGGAATATCCACCGAGCCCGTAATACGTAGACCATCGCAGCAATAATCCCGGTGGTGTCTGAAAAATTCATACCCTGATAAGTTTACGTACTGCCTTGGCTGCGAAGAGGCATGTACCACGCGCCCCTGTGCATCAATTACTGCTACAAAAAAATGATCGCGCACCGGAAAAAGACCGCGCTCTCGATCGCGCTGTAAATCAATACGCTGCGGCATATCGACCCAATTAAACGCAATCGACAGACTGAGTTGATCTAGTTGCTCGACAAAATTAGCCAGCTGAAGGGCGTACGAGGTCGCCAGGGCCTCGCTCTGTTTTAGCGCTGCAGCTTGCTGCTCGCGCTGATCTGAGTTGATCTCCGACTCAGTCGCCACCCACAGCAAACCGATCAGCAACAGTACACCGCTGATCCAAGCGGTCAGCCGTAAAAAATCTGCAACTGCACCCGGGTAGTCGGGTAGTTTCGGAAAATGAAATCGGGGCAACCGCGCCTCCTGCTCTGTCAACGCGCCATTAAAAATCAATCAATGGCTAGCGCGCAGAAGGTCGGACAGTAAAATCAGAATAAAAAGGCAAGAGTTTGAGATAAATCAGGGCAATCAGCGTAATCGTCTGCAGAACTATTGCTCTGCAGAACTAAACTCCAGCTGAAAGGTCTGGGGTAACCGGTTAAAACAGCTGCGGCCCTTGATCATTCTCGGGTGTCTTTGGCGCTTTTGATTTGGCTGGCGCCTCGGGCTTGCTCAGCACATTTAATACCTTGAGAGCCGCTTCGTTTTCTTTGGCAAGATTGGCAGATAATCTTTCTTCACCGGTCACCCGCACAATCAAACGTAATTGCTCGACCATAATGCGGAACTGCTCGGCTGCGAACTCCGGGTGCGCGTTGGCATCCAGCATGAGCTGACCGAAATTCAATTCACTCGCCTCGACTTGTTGCTGGAACTCTCGCTTGGCCTGCTCAAGCAATCGATTCAATTCCGACTCAGATAAATGCAAGCGCTCAGCTTCGGCGGCGATACTCTCGAGCTCGCGCGGATCAACTACACCGTCAGCATAAGCCGCAGTAATTTGATGCACGAAAGATTCACGGTCAATACGGAGCTGATCTGTAAAAGCAGAAGCGAGTAAACCGGCAGGAATCGCAAAAATACCGATACCCAGCAAAGCCAAGACCACAGTCAGTGCTCGACCCATGGGTGTGATGGGTGAGATATCACCGTAACCCACCGACGCTAGCGTCACTACAGCCCAGTAAATCGACTGTGGAATATTTTCAAATTTATCTGGCTGCGCATCATGCTCGAATAAATACCCCAGAGAGGCGGTTAGTACGACCATCAGCAGCATGACAAACACGGAAGCCGCAATAATTTGCCATTCGCGCTTGGCGACCCGCATCAAAGTCACTGTTGCCGAGGTATAGCGCGTCAGCTTCAGCATACGGGTCAGGCGGAACACACGCAAGAAACGCAGATCAAGCGGATACGGCAGGAAATGCTCGAGCAAGAAGGGCAAAATGGTGGCCAGATCGATCAGCGCGGTCCAGCTACGCACATAGCCCCAGCGCGGCATCGACATACTGCGATACAGCGGATTTTCTGGTGCGCTATACACCCGTGCTGCATACTCAATCGAGAAAATACTGAAAGCGATAATATCGATCCAGTAAAACTCGGCTGCGAACAAGTGCTGAATTGAATCAACAGACTCCAGAATCACGCACAGCATCGACAGCGCAATCCAGAAGACGATGAAGTTATCAATAAATATATGCAGGCGCCCCGAGTGCCCGGTAGGCTCCAGTAACGCGAATACTTTTTCTCTGAAGCTTCGGTCAGCATTCAACTGCTGAAATTCCTCCCAAGCGGGTATCAACACGCGCGATAGCTTGAAAATTCTTGCCAAGCGCATCAATCGAAGTACTCGCAAGGCCTCCAGATCAACCGGCGTGAACAGCACCAGGTAAAACGGCGCAATCGCAACCAGATCGATCAGTGCGTATAAACTGAAGACATAGCGCAGGCGTGGAGAACGACTGCGTGCAAACTCCGGCAGCATCGGCGCGGTCAGCACACGCAAAATATATTCAATGGTGAACAGACCGACGGTGATCAGGTCGAATAAATGAAACCAGCCTGCATTCGGCGCATGAATTTCGGGTATGGTTTCAAGGACAACCGCGAACACCGACAGCACAATCAATACCGCAATCACGCGATCAATCTGCCGCTGATATCCATCCTTAAAATCAGGATCGAATAGCCACTGATAGATCGACGCGACCAGGGAACCCGGAAGTGTAGTAGCAACCATCGGTGAGCCGACCGTCGCTGTGCTTGATGCTGAAGCAGCTACGGATGCAGCAGAAGACTTTGATGCGATGGCATCAGCCGCGATAGTTGCTTCGCCTGATCCGGTTGCCTGGTTGTTGTTATTCGCGATCATCGTTTTTCCAGCAGGTGCGCTGCTGCCTCGCGCGCGGCCACCTTGCCCTCATCGGTGGGTACTACCCACACTTCGACGCGGCTATCCGATGCATGGATCGGCAGTATCGCATCGCCCAGTGCCATGGCATTCTGCTTTTCATCGATTTCTACA
Source organism: Burkholderiaceae bacterium (assembly GCA_018882935.1). GTDB lineage: Bacteria > Pseudomonadota > Gammaproteobacteria > Burkholderiales > Burkholderiaceae_D > Pernthalerella. The sequence continues at coordinate 13,405 of VERA01000012.1, forward strand.
CCCAGCCAACTGAGCGCCATGCCCACTTCGCTACGCAAGATCTTATCGTGCTCGCCAATGCCGCCGGAAAAAGCGATGACGTCCAAGCCCTGCATGCAGGTCATCATAGCGCCGCTTTCGCGAATAATCCGTTGCGTGAACAGATCGATCGCATGCTCCGCGGCGACGCTCTCGCTTTGCCGTAGCGCGCGCATATCGGCTGACAGGCCCGATACACCAAGTAGCCCACTTTCGCTATAAAGCAAGTGCACGAGCTGATCGCGGTCGTAGCCTTGCTCAAGCAGGTACAGCAGTACACCGGGGTCGAGTGATCCCGAGCGCGTACCCATCATCAAACCATCCAGCGCCGAAAACCCCATGGTGCTGGCGATACTGTGTCCATTGAACGCAGCACACAGGCTTGCTCCATTACCCAGATGCGCCATCAGCACCCGGCCGCGCGCCCGCTGACTGTGCTGCATCAGTACACCCATGATGTATTGATATGAGAGCCCATGAAAACCATAGCGCCGAATTCCACTGGCGGTCAGCGCCTGCGGCAGCGCGAACTCGAGATTAATCAGCGGTGCATCTGCGTGAAACGCAGTATCAAAGCAGGCAATCTGCGGCACACCCTCAAACGCAGCGGCAAAGGCGCGTACCCCTGCGATATTATGCGGCTGATGCAAGGGTGCGAGTGGATTGAGTTGCTCCAGCTGCTTGAGCACCTCATCATTCACCAACACGCTGTGAGGAAACTGTGCACCGCCATGGACAATACGATGTGCTACTGCCAGTGGCGTTTTCAGTTTCGAATCAATCAGTAGTTTGCGCAGCGCAGCGAGCGCATCAACAAACACATCGTCGTTGTCTCGCGCGACCGGCTGCAGGTATACCCCTTGCGCGTCATTCCAGCGCAGCTCTGGTTGCCCCTGCGGCTCGAGCCCCTCTACCCGGCCACTCAGTACCGCTGGCAATACATCGCCCTTACCGTCTGCCGGATACAGCGCAAACTTCAGCGAAGATGAACCGGCATTAACAGCAAGAATAGTCATCCGGTATTTACCTGTTGTAGCTGCAACTGTCTCAATGGATCAGCCCGCAAATGGTGTGCAACCAATAAGGCGATGAGTGCCGATCCCATACGCACTGCCGGGCCATCGGCGCGACTCGTTAGCGCAATCGGCACACGCGCGCCGAGCACCACGCCCGCGCCACTTGCGCCGGCCATATATTCCAGCTGCTTTGCCAGCATATTTGCTGCTTCAAGATCGGGCGCTACCAGAATATCGGCATCACCTGCGACGGGAGAGACAATGTGTTTTATCTGCGCGGCATGCGCCGACACAGCGTTATCAAATGCCAGCGGCCCATCAAGCATCGCGCCGGTGATCTGACCACGATCGGCCATCTTGCACAACGCAGCGGCATCTAATGTGGAAGGTATGGCCGGATTCACTGTCTCAACTGCCGATAGCAGCGCTACTTTGGGGTTGGGGTTACCCATGATATGCGCGAATTCAATTGCATTGCGCACGATATCGACTTTCTCGAGCAGCGTCGGCGAGATATTCAGCGCGGCATCGGTGACGATAAGCGGCTTGGGGTACATCGGCACATCAAAACGAAATACATGCGACAAACGCCGGCCGGTGGCTAATTCTTTATGCATCAGTACCGCATGAATCAGCTCATCGGTATGCAGGCTGCCCTTCATCAAAATCTCTACCTCGCCACGCGCAGCCATAGCGGCGGCTTGTTCAGCGGCGGCATGACTATGCGGTGTATCAACCAGCTCGATGCCATCGAGTGACAGGTTGCCGCTAACGGCAGCGGCGCGGATTTTTGCTGCGGGGCCAACCAGCACCGGTACGATTAATCCACGGCTTGCAGCATCAAGTGCCCCGGCTAATGATTCCGGGTCACAGGGATGCACCACGGCACAGCGCAAGGCCTGCAGCGAATCCGCAAGCGAGAGCAAGGTATTCAAGCGCTCGACCGGATCAAACAGCCGTATCTGTGGTGTGGCGATTTTTGGTCGACGAACTTTTTGTACCGGTGCCATCACGCGCGCCATACCGCGCAGCACGATTTCATCATGCTGATTACGAACTTCGCACTGCAACTCGACCCGTTTTTTCAGATCGTCTTTGGTGCTTACTGTCACCGTCACCTGAAGCGTGTCACCAATACGTACCGGCTTGGTAAAGTCCAGGTCTTGATGCAAGTAGATTGTTCCGGGGCCGGGAAATTGCGTACCTAGCACGGCGGAGATCAGCGAGCCGCCCCACATGCCATGACCAATCACCCCATGAAACAAGGTTTGCTCGGCATAGGCTGGGTCCAGGTGCGCCGGGTTAGTGTCGCCAGACACTGCAGCAAACGCTCTGATGTCATTTAACGTGAGCGTGCGCGTCAGCGTCGCAGATTGGCCGATACTTAATTCGTCATAGGTGACGTTTTCAATGATATCGAGGTCGGCAGCTTGATTCATGATCCCCTGTCAGCAAAAAAGCAAAAGATGGAGGTCGAGCGCGTCATACCTATGGCGCGATGATTGTCGCAAGCACGCCCTCATCTTATCAATCGACCGCGTGACAACCGCCATCGACATACAAGGTCTGCCCAGTCATTCCGGAAGAGGCGTCAGCGCACAGGAAAGCACAGAGCTGTGCAATCTCTTCCAATGTGACGAGTCTCTGTAGCGGTGCCTTGGCGATAGCATGCTGCATGAGCGCATCAAAGGATTCAATACCAGAAGCTGCGCGAGTGGGAATTGGCCCAGGCGAAACTGCGTGTACGCGAATCTTTTGCGGGCCCAACTCAAGTGCCATGTAGCGCACCAGAGATTCCAATGCTGCTTTAACCGGACCCATCAAACCATAGTGCGGTACCGCCTCATCAGCGCCAAGATACGTCATGGTTATCATACTTCCGCCGGCTGACATATGCGGTGTAACCAGCTTAGCCAGCGTCGCAAACGAATGGCACGATACTTCCATCGCACGCGCAAAACCGGTCGAGGAACTATCGATGACTCTTCCATGCAAATCCTCCAGCGGTGCCCATGCGATGGAATGAATCACGAAGTCAATTCGTCCTAACCGTTGGACGGCGTGAGTGACTAATGCCGATAATGCGCCCTCGTCTTCAACATTGCAGTTGACTAAATCAATACCCAGCGGTTCGGTCAGTGGCTCGACATATTTTCGCGCTTTATCATTCAGGCAGGTAGCCACCACGTCTGCGCCCAGTTGGCGGGCTAGCTCAGCGCATCCCCAAGCAATACTCTGCTGGTTGGCGATACCTAGAATTAAACCTCTCTTACCGCGTAAGCTGTACAAAGAAGCTGCCTGATTCGATGTCTGATCATCAGTCGGCATAACGCACCATCACATACTCTCCAGGGGCATCACACAATGCCTCATCCTGTTGAATTACCCGAGCGCTGACTAACCCGCTTGAATGCTGATGTAGCCAGGTATTCCACGGCTCCCACCAAGACCCCTCGAAACGCGGTGCGTGGTGTATCCAGTCATCCGGATCTACCCAATCTGCCCCTGCATCAGCATGATTCATCTGATAGCTACGTCGTGGATGACCAGGCTCTGACACGATACCCGCATTATGGCCACCCGCTGCGAGAATAAAAGTAATAGCAGTATCCGTTTGCAAATGAATTTTGTAGACCGAGCGCCAGGGCGAGACATGATCTCTCACTGTACCTACCACCATCATTGGCATTTTCAAGTTCTTCAATGCGATCGGAATATCCCTGACTTTATAGTGCCCTTCAGTCAGGTCATCACGCAAAAATAGTGAATCGAGATACTCCGAATGCATACGCTGCGGCAAACGTGTAGTGTCGCTGTTCCAACTCATCAGATCACTACCCGTATCATCCACACCCATCAGATAGCGCTGGGTGTTACGTGACCAGATCAAATCTTTTGAATGCAGAAACTGAAAGCTACCTGCCATTTGCCGACCGGATAAATACCCGGTACGCGCAATTTGTTCACGCAGGGTCTTGAGCTGATCATCATCAATAAAGATACCCAACTCGCCGGCTTCGCTGAAATCTGTCTGCGCAGCCAGCAGTGTGATGCTGGTCAGTGTTGGCAAGGGCGGCTCTTTTGCTGCAGCAAATGCAGGCTGCTGCTTAGCAAACTGCTCGGAACTCATCAGCGCTGCCACAATCGCTAAAAATGTACCGCCCAAGCAGTACCCCATCGCGTGAATAGATGGTGCATCAGCAAGCGCGCTCGCCTGCCGCATGGCCTGCATTACTGCGCCCAGAAGATAATCGTCCATTCCAAGATCGCGGTCGTTGGCATCAGGATTACGCCACGAGATCATGAATACCGTGAAACCCTGCGATACCAGATAACGCACCATAGAATTTTGCGGCGACAGATCAAGAATATAAAACTTCATGATCGGCGACGGAATAATCAGTATCGGCTCGGCAGCCACTTGGTCTGTCGTGGGTGCGTACTGAATTAATTCAATCAAATGGTTGCGGTAAACCACTTTGCCGGGCGTGATCGCGACATCTTTACCCACTGCGTAGGGAAGCGGCGTCAGACCATCCGGGTTCGCCGTTACCGGTAATGCGCTTTGCTGCAGATCACGCATGAATAACTGCATGCCCTGCAGCAGACTTTGGCCTGCGGTCTCGAAGCTGTGCGTGATCACTTGCGGATTGGTCAGTAGCCAATTCGATGGTGACATCGCATCCATCCACTGCCGCGCAAAAAAGCTCACCATCTGCTGACGATGCGATGACATGCCATCGACTTGTGTCGCCTCTTGCCACCAGCGGTCACCCGCCTTGAAGCTGTCTTTCAAAGAGGAGTAGGGCCATTGTGACCATGCAGGGTCAGCAAAGCGCGCGTCGTCTACGGCACGCGCATTCGCTTGCGAGGATGATTCCGCAGACTGAAGCGAACGCTGCATCTCATCCATGGCCAACTGCGCTGCACGCTGCGCTAGTTGTAATTGCTTACCGGGCGATACTGCCAGATGCATCGCCCAATCCATGCAGGCCAGCGCCAGCGAGATCGGCGACAAGCCCATGGTGCTGCGAGCCATCTGCTCATGCATCAGTGCATCAAGTTTTTTTGCGTCTTGGTCGGACAGCGCGCCGGTAGTGGATTCCGCGATATCGCGCGGGGGTGAGTCGGGCATGGCCATGGGGATGCATAAAAGAATGTCAATGATTTGGAATTATGCATTCCCAAGGGCAACATTTTGATCAATCTCAGAGCGTTTCATGGGGGAAATTGACTGATGTCAAAATCTTACCGGCCGCGCCCTGGCTAAAGGGGGGCTGGCTGGTGTCGATTCTCCAAAAAGATGGCGTCCGCCAACCATTGACAAATTGCTACCGAACGTCCGCCCCGACCATGAAAACGCCGACCTATCTCCGCTGGCTGCTGTTGAGCGCGTTAATACTCGCGCTACCCGGCTGCACCAACCGTCGCGCGCCGAATATCGATGCTTTCACCTGGAACACGATAGGCTGGGAAAGGCTGTACTACTGGGACGGTAGCCGCTACCAAGGGTCATTTGATCGCAAGTTCGATCGGGATGGCCCCGGCACCTACATCTACCCCAATGGCGACCGGCTGATCGCGATTTTCCGGAATGGCATGGTGGTGGGCCGCGCCACCGTGCTGTATGCCGACGGTAAAAAGTATGTGGGTGAATTCCGTAACAACCGCCTCACCGGTCAGGGCACCTTGTTCTACTCGAACGGCGACCGCTATGACGGCCGCTTCATCAGTGGTAAGCGCCAGGGCCGTGGCATCTACACCTACGCCGATGGCAGGCAATACACCGGCGAGTTCAACAATGATCAGATCAGCGGTCCGGGTGTGCTGGTGTATGCCAATGGCGATCGCTACCAAGGCCAGTTCCATGACGGTCAACCGCAGGGGCTAGGTCGTATGGAATTTGCTAATGGCCGCACCACGCTGGAAGGGCGCTGGGATCAGGGCGAGTTTGTCTGGCCGCAGCTACTCAAGTTCTAGCCAGCGCAAGACGACAACCCCGCGCGGGTTCGAGTATTACTACTACCGCGCCCGCTATGGCGGAATTATTTTTAGGGTAGTGATAACGCGGGGCGGTATGATTCAGTCACAGGCTAGGGCTATGCGATTATCAGCTTCTGTCTGAAAACCATAACAACAGTGACGGTGACTGAATGCACGTACAAAACACCGCGCAGGATGCGCGCACAGCCATATCCATGCAACAGCAACTCGATCTCAAACTGAAACGCGTTGCGATCGATACCAATCTTGAAAATGTTGTCTACCTTAATCGCGACTGCCTGATTTACCGTATCGCCGGGTTTCAGGCCCTGTCCAAGGTCGAAGTGATTGCCGGTGACAAGCGCATCACGGCAACGCTGAATGTCGTTGACGATGTCGGCATCATCGGGCCGGAAGAAATCGGTTTATCGGAAGATGCCTTCAAGCGCTTCGGCGTTGACGCCGGCGCACTGGCTCGGGTGCTGCATGCAGAAAAACCTGCTTCGGTTGGCGCGCTATTTCGCAAAATTAATGGCGAACGTCTTGGTAAAGACGACTACCACGCCATCGTCAAAGACATCTCGGGCGGACACTACTCAAAAATTGAACTGACGGCCTTCCTGATCGCCACGAGCAACGGAGAGCTCGATCGCGATGAAATCTATTTTCTGACCGATGCCATGGTCGCCACCGGAAAACGTCTGCAGTGGCATGAGCATATGGTGGTGGATAAGCATTGCATCGGCGGCATACCTGGCAATCGCACCTCGATGCTGGTGGTACCGATTGTTGCTGCACATGGTTTACTCTGCCCAAAAACTTCATCGCGTGCGATCACGTCGCCCGCTGGTACTGCAGATACGATGGAAGTGATGGCCAACGTCAATCTGGCGCAAGACCGCATCGCCAGTATTGTGCAAGAACACCGTGCATGTTTAGCCTGGGGCGGTACTGCTGATTTATCACCTGCTGATGATGTGATGATCTCAGTCGAGCGCCCGCTGGCGCTGGACTCTATCACGCAGATGATTGCATCGATACTTTCCAAAAAAATCGCTGCGGGCTCGACGCATTTGATCTTGGATATACCGATTGGCCCCTCAGCCAAGGTCAAGACCATGCCGGATGCACAGCGGCTGCGTAAACTGTTCGAGTATGTGGCTTCGCGTATGCATCTCAAGCTCGAAGTGGTGATCACCGATGGCCGTCAGCCAATCGGGCAAGGTATTGGTCCGATGCTCGAAGCGCGCGATGTCATGCGAGTGCTCGAGAACGATCCACGTGCACCGCAGGATTTACGTCATAAGTCACTCTACCTGGCAGGCAGAATGATCGAGTTTGATCCGGATGTGCGTGGTGGTGATGGTTACGCGATTGCGCGCGATATTCTTGAATCGGGCCGGGCCCTGCAACGTATGCACGCCATCATCCAGGCGCAGGGCGCAAAAGCTTTCAAGCATGATGACTTTATGCTGGGCAAACTCAGCCACGAAGTCGTTGCCGAGCGCGATGGCATGGTGGTGGGTATCGATAATCTGCAGATCGCTAAAATCGCGCGCTTGGCAGGCGCACCCAAGGTGCCAAATGCCGGGGTTGATGTCGCCCATAAACTTGGCGACCGCGTCAAACGTGGCGATACGCTGTATACCATCTACGCAGAATTCCCCAGCGATTTACTGTTCGCTATGCAGCAATGCGAAAAAACCAGCGGCTATACGATTGGGGATGAGACTGAGATTCCGCATTCCTATCTGGAGTATTGAATGAGCGATACGCTAGTCTTGTATTTCGATGATGAAGCGGACGCTGCACAGCGTTTTGCAACTGCAGCTGGCCTGCCATGTGCAGCGGTGGATCGGCATCGCTTTCCTGATGGTGAGCTGAAACTACGACTGCCTGCCAGCCTTTCTGAGAAAGTCATTGTCTACCGCTCGCTAGTACATCCGAATGAAAAGCTGATCGAGCTGCTATTCGTTGCGCAAACTGCGCGACAACTCGGTGCCAATGATCTCACCCTGATCGCGCCGTATCTGGCGTATATGCGCCAAGATATTGCATTCAATGCTGGTGAGGTGGTCAGCCAAAAAATTATTGGTCGATTTTTAGCCCAAGGTTTTGATAGCTTGGCGACCATTGATCCGCACCTGCATCGCGTAGCGACGCTGGAAGAGGCCTCTCCGGTAAAGCGCGCCATTACGCTCAGTGGTGCGCCACTCCTCGGCGACTATATTGCGCAGCACATCCCGGATGCGTTTTTGCTTGGCCCGGATAGCGAGTCGGCGCAGTGGATCGCCAGTGCCGCAAAAAAGCACGGCTTTGATCATGCGGCCTGCGAAAAAATTCGTCGCGGCGACAAGGATGTGCAGGTCCAACTACCCGCCGTTGATCTGAAAGACCGGCGCGTGGTTATCCTGGATGATGTGGCCAGCAGTGGCCGCACCTTGGCGAAAGCGACGCGCGCCGCACTCGAGGCAGGCGCCGCCTCCGTCGATGTAGCGGTGACGCATGCGCTGTTTGCGGAAGATGCACTTCAAGTCATTCGCGAAGCAGGCGTTCGGCATATCTGGAGCACTGACTGCATCGCGCATGACAGCAACGTGGTGAGTATTGCGAGCATGCTAGCTGGCGCAATACGATCGGAACGATGATTGAGTTAACCCAAAGTAGCAACTAACTCGATTTTGGGAGCAACAGCGCGTACGATCTTCTGAATACCATGTCCTGGATTAACCTCCCGCTGGGAAACGATCAAGCCTAGAGACTCAAGTACTCCGACATCTTTTGTGATGGCCGACCGGTTACGTTGCAAGCGGGTAGATAGCTGACTGATCGTTTTTGGCTCTTGCATAACTTCAACCATCAGACGCCGACGCGCCACCGATAGCACCGCGAACATTCGCTGCGGATCTTCGAAAGACAGTGTCACTTTTCCAGAAAAAGGCTTGCCCTGGTCTGCACGGCGCGCGGCATCTTTCGCCCGCTTAAAGAAGCTTGCGATATCGTCAGTTCGAACGGTCACCGTCGGCTTTACTTTCATTTTTTCAGCCTCTTAACGATCTCAGACCACTCAATTTGAAAGCGATCAACTGTCTCTTCGTAGCTAACAAATTCGTGGGCCTCTACTTTGCCCATATAGTGGCGATGATGGTAGCCATGCGCGTTATCGTATCCGAGAACTCGGCCATTATCTTTGGCAAACACTGCATGATTAATATAAGCGATACTGTATCGAGTTATTACCGTTTTGCCGTTTCTGACATAGCCCCACACCTCGAAACGCATACGACCGCCACCTGATTTCTGCTTTAATTCATAACGTTCCTGCTCTAGCAGAATCTCGACCGCTTGCTTAGACATAGGGACAGTCCATCAGGTGTGCTAAATGCTATCACACCTGATAGGGTGCCCACAACACCATTGTCATCATTAGAAGAAAGCCTGTATCCCCGTCTGCGCACGTCCGAGGATCAACGCATGAATATCATGCGTACCCTCGTACGTATTCACCACCTCAAGGTTGACCACATGCCGGATCACGCCGTACTCATCGCTGATACCGTTACCGCCCAACATATCGCGCGCAGTACGCACAATATCGAGTGCCTTGCCACAGGAATTGCGTTTCATGATCGAGGTGATCTCGACCGCATCAGTACCCTCATCTTTCATACGCCCTAGCCGCAGACAACCCTGTAGCGCGAGCGTAATTTCGGTTTGCATGTCAGCGAGTTTTTTCTGCACCAGCTGCGTCGCTGCCAATGGCCGGCCAAACTGCTTGCGATCGAGAGTGTACTGACGCGCCGTGTGCCAGCAAAACTCAGCAGCGCCCATCGCACCCCAAGCAATACCGTAGCGTGCTGAGTTCAGGCAAGTAAACGGGCCTTTCAAGCCGCGTACGTCAGGGAAGGCGTTTTCTTCCGGTACGAAGACACTATCCATCACGATCTCACCGGTGGTCGATGCACGCAAACCCACCTTGCCATGAATTTTTGGCGCGCTCAGGCCTTTCCAGCCCTCCTCCAAAACAAAGCCACGAATACTACCTTCATCATCCTTAGCCCACACCACAAACACATCCGCCATCGGGCTATTCGTAATCCACATTTTCGAACCCGTCAGGCTGTAGCCGCCCTCCACTTTCTTTGCACGCGTGATCATGCTGCCCGGGTCAGAGCCATGATCCGGCTCGGTCAAACCAAAACAACCGATCCATTCACCCGTGGCCAGCTTGGGTAAGTATTTCTGTCGTTGCGCTTCAGTACCGAATTCATAAATCGGCAGCATCACGAGTGAGCTCTGCACACTCATCATGGAGCGGTAGCCGGAATCTACGCGTTCAACTTCACGCGCGATCAGGCCGTAGCTGACATAGTTCAATCCAGCGCCACCATACTCACTCGGAATGGTTGGGCCAAGCAGACCGAGCTCGCCCATCTCGCGAAAAATACCCAGATCGGTTTGCTCATGACGGAATGCTTCTTGCACACGTGGCATCAGCTTTTGCTGGCAGTAGGTGGCAGCAGCTTCGCGCACCATGCGCTCTTCTTCGGTCAGCTGCTGCTCAAGCTGCAGTGGATCTTCCCAGACAAATTTTGATGTACTCATGAGTTATCGATCGTTAGATTTTTATAAAATTAAAAACTGCTTTCCGAATTACAGATAATTAGAAACTATACTTAATGCAGTATGACTGGCACGTCCATCGCCGGTGGTGTATTGCGACTGCGCTGGCAGCGCACAATGCCGTCAATCATGACCATACCCACACCGGGTAAATCGCCCAGCTGCAGGCTTTCCAGAAAATCTCTGCCTGCGGTGTGCTGCGCACGATCCATGAACACAAAATCAGCGGCACGTCCGACCTCAATCAAGCCGCAATCCAGATCGCGCATGCGCGCGGTATTACCCGTTGCAAAGCAAAATGCCAGCTCGGTAGGAATATCCGCCAGGCTCGCCAGCTGCGCGATCATGCGCAAAATACCCAGCGGCTGTACGCCCGAGCCGGCGGGGCCATCGGTACCTAAAATCACGCGGTGCAAGCATTTCAGTTCATTCGCATGACGCGCCGTGAGTATGGAAATACGCTCATTACCGTTATGGACCAGTTCAATACCGCGCGTCGAGCGTTCGCATAATTCGCACACCTGCTGATACGGTAATGATGTGTGACCACCATTGATATGGCCGATGATGTCGGCATCAGCTTCGAGAATCACATCTTTATCAATCAAGCCTGAACCGGGAATCGATGGGCCACCGGTGTGGATCGTGCTTTGTATGCCGTACTTGCGCGCCCACGCCACCATTTGTCGCGCTTCATCACCGGCTTTCACGCTACCCAAACCTACCTCACCCAGCAACTTGACACCCGCAGCCGCAAGCTCGGCAAAATCAGATTCCACCATGCCTTTTTCAATCACCGGCGCGCCGCCCATCACTTTGACACCCGAGGGCCGAAACGCGTCAAATGCACGCTGTGATGCAATCGCTAATGCTTTCAAACCAACGATATCTTTCGGTCGTCCGGGATAATGCACTTCCCCGGCCGAAATCATGGTGGTGACGCCACCATGTAATGCCGAGTCAATCCAGTTGAGTTGATTTTGACGCGGTGTCCAATCACCCGCGACCGGGTGAACATGGGAATCAATCAAACCCGGTGAGACCACGGTACCGCGGCAATCAATCCGGGTGCGTGCGCCTTCAGTGTCGCAGTCTTTGAATTTTCCGACGGCGGTAATCTTTCCGTCATTGACCACGATGGTATCGGCCTCAAGTATCGGATTTTGAATATCCCCCGATAACATCAAACCGATATTGCTGATGACGACTTTCCCGGATGTTTCTACGATTGCCGCAGTAGCCATGGCGAGCTCACTTTTTCAACATGAACGCAGCATCAAGCCAAGTCGGACGACTGAATGCGCTTGATACCCTTGGCTTTCATGGTGTCCCATGCCTTGGCAACGGAGCCATTCAGATCAATGCCACGGCATGCGTCTTCGATGACATACACCTCGAAGCCTGCTGATCTTGCATCAAGCGCTGTCCACGCTACGCAGAAGTCAGTTGCCAGACCAGTGACATATACCGTCTTCAGCTTGCGCTCTTTCAGATAACCTGCCAGGCCGGTGTTGGCCTTGCGGTCAGCTTCCTGAAATGCCGAATAGCTATCGGTGCCTTCGTGATATCCCTTACGGATGATCAGCTGCGCGTGCGGGATCGACAAATCTTTATGCAACTCTGCATCAGCCGTACCCTGTACACAGTGGTCAGGCCACAGGACTTGTTCGCCATACGCGAGCTTGGTCGTCTCAAACGGTTTCTTGCCTGCGTGGGAAGACGCAAACGAGACATGGCCCTTGGTATGCCAGTCTTGTGTGATGACGACATTTTTGAATTTCTTCGAGATCGCATTGATCACTGGTACTACCTCGTCACCTTTATTCACTGGCAGCGTACCGCCCGGGACGAAGCAATTTTGTACGTCAACGACAATCAGCGCACTTGCATCGCTGATCTTGACGCCAGCACTTGCCCGCATACCCACACCACCCAATGCCGCCAGCATGCCAGCACCACCGAGTAGTCTGAGGGTATCTCTCCGACTGAAATGATTTTTCATTTTGCTCTCCTCGTACCACGTTGAAAAAATGGTCGTCTCCGACCGCCCGACTCACTGCTACAACGATAAATAATTCTGCTGCACCTCGTCATTGGCAGCTAGCGCCTGCATGGTGCCGTTGAACCGAATCTGCCCCTGCTCGAGCACATATGCACGATCGCACACCAGCTGCGCAAAATGCAGGTTCTGCTCAGATAACAAAATAGCAAGCCCCTGCTGTTTCAATGTTGTGATCATATGCGCCATTTGCTCAACAATCACGGGAGCGACCCCCTCTGAAGGCTCGTCCAGCATGAGCAGCAGCGGATTCCCCATCAAGGTGCGCGCCACCGTCAGCATCTGCTGCTCGCCACCACTCATGCTGCCACCCGGGCGATCCGGCATCTCGCCCAGATTTGGAAATAATGTAAACAAACGCTCCGGGGTCCAGGGCGGCACACCCTCACGCGGCACTTGTCTGCCTACTTCCAGATTCTGCATCACACTCAGCTCGGAAAATATCCGCCTATCCTCCGGCACAAACCCCAAGCCACGACGGGCAATCTGGTAAGGCGCAAGTGACGTAATATCTTCACCCATGAAGCGTACCTGACCCCGCTTACCCGGCAGCAGCCCCATGATGGATTTGATGGTGGTTGATTTACCCGCACCATTACGCCCCATCAGCGCTACCACCTCACCACGCGCGACCTCAAGCGACACATCAAACAGCATCTGCGCCTTGCCATAAAACGCATTCAAGCCGCTTACCTCAAGCATCATCGCACTCATGCTGTGACTGCCGTATCGCTGAACGTGCTACCCGTACCAAAGTACACCTCACGCACCAGCGGGTGATTACGTACAGACTCCGCATCCCCCTCAGCGATGAGTTTTCCGCGTGCCAGCACGATCAAACGATCAGCAAATGCAAACACCACATCCATGCTGTGCTCAGTAAACAGCACAGCGAGCTGCTGCTCAACCACCAGCTTCTTGGTGAGCGCGAGAAGTGCATGGCGCTCCTTGCTCGCCATGCCGGCGGTGGGTTCATCCATGAGTAGCAGGCGTGGCTTATTCGCCAGCGCGATCGCGAGCTCAACGCGTTTCACATCACCATAAGACAACACACTACAGGCACGATCTGCCTGATCTGCCATACCTACCTGTGCCAATAAAGCCATTGCCTGATCACGCAAATACTCACGCGCAGGTCGCCACAGTCCGAATAATTTTTTCTCGTAAGAGATCAAGGCCATTTGGACGTTTTCGATGACCGTCATTGAATGGAAGGTGGCTGCAATTTGAAAAGTGCGTCCAACACCCATGCGCCAGATCTCGCGCGGCTGCATACCCGCGATATCACGGCCCTCAAACATAATTTCACCGGCATCGGGTTTGATCTGGCCATTCAGCATATTGAAGCAGGTCGATTTGCCTGCCCCATTCGGACCGAGTAGTGCCAGTAGCTGACCCGCAGGCAAATCGAAAGAAACATCATCTACCGCGCGCACGCCACCAAAAGATTTGGCCAGATGCCGCACTTGAAGCAAGCTCATGCGGGCCTCCCGCGTGACTCAAATACCGAGCGCACAAAACCTGCCAAGCCCTGCGGGAATACCAACACCAAAAACAAGATCACTGCGCCAAGTACAGCGCGCCAGTACTCGGTTTCGCGTATCAACACATCTTGCAGCGTGCTGAATACGACGCTCCCTAACAATGGCCCGCTCAGGGTTTGTACGCCGCCCAGCAGCACCATGATCAGCGCATCGACCGAGCGACCGATGTGTATGGTTTCAGGCGAGATACTGCCCTTGGAAAATGCAAACAACGCACCTGCCACACCACAGAATATTCCGGCAAAGATAAATGCCAGCCACTGCACGCGCTGCACGTTAATGCCAATAGCATCGCTGCGTAATGCAGAATCACGCGCTGCACGCAGTGCGTAGCCAAACGGCGCAAACACCATACGTCGCATGAGAAGAACGCCAACGACCACCAGCAGCAGCGTGAGATAGTAGTAATGGGCTTTATCAGACAGCCACGCCGCCGGCCATAAGCCCGTCACACCATTACTACCACCGGTGAGTTCATCAGATTGAAAAATCACCGACCATACAATTTGTGCAAATGCCAGCGTTAGCATCGCGAGATACACCCCAGACAAGCGCACGCAAAACCAGCCGAATACCAAGGCACCTGCGGCGGCCAATAGCGGCGCCATTAAAAGCGATATCAGCATCGGCCAGCCAAGGGCTTTCATGAACAGGGCAGCGCCATAGGCACCCAGACCGAAATAGGCTGCATGGCCGAATGAATGCATGCCGCCCGGGCCCATGATGAAATGCAAGCTGGCCGCAAACAGTGCCGCAATCAGCAGATCAATACCCAGCACCAGCAAATACGGGAAGCTGTTATTCAGTAACGGTAGTAGCAACAACAGCAGCACGAGCAGCACACCAAGATTTTTCAGTAATCCGCTCGCGGGGCGTAAAGGTGTTTCGATGGATGAAGCACCACGCGCTGCGGCTTGCACTTTACCGAGCAGACCCCAAGGCCGCACTACCAACACGATGGCCATAATCAAAAACTCAACCACCAGCGTCAGCTTGGAGAATGAAATAGCCAGCCCGAACGCATGCACTGTGCCGAGTGCGGCGCACATCGCCTTGGTCAGCGCAATCAGTAGTGCTGCAACATAAGCGCCGGGCAAGCTGCCCATGCCACCAACCACCACCACCACAAAGGCATCGCCGATGGTTTGCAGATCAAGGTGCAAACTGGCCGGCTCATTCGGCATCTGTATCGCCCCACCCAAGCCGGCAAGAAACGCCCCCAACCCGAAAACGCTGGTGAATAACCACGCCTGATTCACCCCCAGCGCACTCACCATGTCACGGTCTTGCGTTGCAGCGCGTACCAGGGTGCCCCAGCGCGTGCGGGTCAGCAGTAACCAGAGCAGTAACAGCACAACAGGCCCGATAACCATCATCAGTAGGTTGTACTTGGGGAAGGCCTGCCCGAATAATTCAACCGCACCCGTAAACCCCGGCGCACGCGGGCCTAACAATTCTTCTGCGCCCCACACATACAGCGCCAGGTCTTTAATCACCAGCACCAGCGCAAAGGTGGCGAGTAACTGAAACAATTCCGGGACGTGATAAATCCGTCGCAACAGTAATATCTCTATCAGCACACCCATCAGCGCTGTACCTAGTGCAGCAAGTAGGATGCTGCCCCAAAACCCCCAACCGCTCGATGTACCTAACCACTCACTCACCGATATCGCCATATACAGGCCGAGCATGGTGAGTGAGCCATGCGCAAAATTAACGATACGCGTCACACCAAAAATCAATGACAACCCTGCAGCAACCAGGAACAGTGACGATGCGCCCGCCAATCCGTTCAATAGCTGCAGTAACAGGCTGGACAATGTCATGATTAATCGTTATCGGTATATGACACGCGGGTGCTGGTAAGAATAATCGCTAGTCAAGGCGCTTTACGTAATTGCTTAACCTCGGCATCCGCAGGCTGAAACTTGGCACCATCGAGATACTGATAATTCACCATTACACCCTTGCCGTCTTTGACGGCGAGGCGCCCCACATACGCCCCCATAGTCGATTGATTGTCTTGCGAACGGTAGCGGATTGGCCCCAGCGGTGTATCGACACTCAGACCATGGAACACATCAATCAGCTTTTCAGTGTTAGTGCTATTTGCCTTACGAATACCTGCCGCGATCGACATGATGGCTGAGTAGCCAACGATTGACCCCAGGCGGGGGTAGTCATTGAATTTTTTCTGATAAGCGTCGAGGAAGCGCTTGTGCTCTGAAGTGTTAATACCATTCCATGGGTAACCGGTCACGATCCAACCGCTCGGTGCTTCGTCTTTGAGCGGATCAAGATATTCGGGCTCACCGGATAACAGGCTCACCACTTCACGACCTTTGAATAAACCACGCGTTGTGCCTTCACGCACCAGCTTAGCCAGGTCAGGCCCAAACAGTACATTGAATACCGCATCCGGCTTGGCATCGGCTAGCGCTTGTGTAACGGCCGCTGCATCCACCTTACCCAGGGGCGGCGCCTGCTCTGCCACGAACTCCACATCAGGCTGTGCCGCTTTTAATAACTGCTTGAAGGTATTTGCGGCAGACTGACCATATTCGTAGTTGGGATACACCAGCGCCCAGCGCTTTTTCTTGAGCTTGGCCGCTTCGGGTACCAGCATCGCTACCTGCATATAGGTCGACGGGCGCAAACGGAAGGTATAGCGATTGCCGTTTTCCCAAACGATTTTATCGGTTAAAGGCTCGGCGGCGAGGAAGAAGATTTTTTTCTGCTGCGCAAAGTCGGTCACTGCCAAGCCAACATGCGATAAAAACGTACCGGTTAATACATCCACTTTTTCACGTGACAACAACTCCTCAGCAGCGCGTACGGCATCACCGGGATTCGCATTATCATCCCGCGAAATGATTTCTACTTTTTTACCAAGCAATCCACCACTGGCGTTGATTTCTTCCAGTGCCAAGTCCATACCCTTTTTATAGGGCCCAAGGAAATTGGCATGCGCCTTGTAGCTATTCACTTCACCGATCTTGATGGTTTGCGCATAGGTCTGTATACCGGTACCCACAAGCAGTACCAACAGTAATGACTTGAATCGGTTTTTGAAATTATTCACCTTGCTCTCTCCTTGGCGATCAACGCAGGCCGTCTTGGCCTTTGATTTCATGTTTTTGCAAACCACCGATACGCGGTAGCGGTCGCCCGGAATCTGTCACTGCGACTGCAACCACGATTTCATTCGCGCGCGGCGCATCGGATACACGCGCCTCGATCGCGTCGAAATGGCTGCGTACAAACGCTGCATCTTTATGACCCAAGGGCACATCGATCGCGGTACCGAGCCCACCCATTTTTTTTGCCGAAGGTACAAGTGCTGCACCTTTTTCAACCGCTTCGCGCAGCGGCGCGCCGAGTTTGGGGTGGAGAATAGCTGCAGCATGCTCCAGCTCACCGCCCTCGCCGACAATCGCTGCCTTGCCGTAGCTCTCTGCTTCACTTGGCGCTATGCCTAAAGCAGCGACACATCGCTCACCCAGTAGCTTGCCAAGTTCAGCACCGATATCGCTCAGTTCATCCAGATTTTCTGCATAGCGACCTGCGAAAGGATTTGTAATCACGGCGATTGCTACGGCGCGCCTTGTCGGTGGTTGAATCTGCTGTCCCATTTCGAGACGCGTCTCATCGACTTGCACAATCAGTTTTCGAATATCAGTTTTCATAAACTTATCCGTATCTCTCACTTGCTTATATCTTTTTTATTGGTACCGCTTATTCACTACCTAGTCATCGCTACGATCTACTTGCATCGTTATATCTGATTAGCGCTGTCCATCAAATTGACTGATTCCCTCGGGCGTCAAACCACCAACGCGCGCATGGATTCGTGCACCGGTCGACATCACCAAAATAAACACCAGCTCGTCGGCTGCGGGTGCACCAGGGACAGCAACTTCCATCGCATCAAAATGGCTGCGTACATAGCTCGCGGTGATGTGCGTCAGCGGTACATCTAATCTTGTACCCGGTGAACCAACCTTTTTAGTGGAAGGCACAATCGCCAGCGGCCGGCTGCGAGGTGCTGCATTGGCTTCTGTATTGCTTGCTGAATTGTTTGTTGTAGTTGCTTGCGCTGGTTTTTGTGAATTACCCGCACCTTGCGTATACCCCGCACGGTCCCCATGCCAACCGAGCAGCTCGCGCATGGCATAGCCTCCCGGCACATGCCATAACGCACCATGCTCAAGCTCACCGGCGCTGCCAACAATCGAGCCCTTGCCGTAGCTATTGATTTCTTCAGGCTGCATATTCATGGCGCGCAAGAGGGCGCCTGCCATTTCCAGACCCACCGGATTCAGCGCTTCCATCATCGGCAAAATATCTGCGTGATATTGGCCTGCGTAAGGATTGGTGAGTACCGCCGCAACCGCACCACGAATTTGGGGCGTAGCAGGCGCAGGGCCGAACTCATGCAGGATGGTTTCGACATGGGTGAATACTCGGCGTATTTGAATCAGGCTCATCTCGAATTCTGTTTGTCGTTGTGTTTTATCCGAACCATCATGCCGCGCGTCTTACTTGCAGCGCCAGGCGATCTAGCGGTTCTCCAAGTAAGCGGGATTGTCCTTGCAGCGTCAATGCTGCAGCGAAGATCAGACCCTCACCAAGTAAGTACTGCGCATACTTTGCGCCATCATCCAGTGCCTGCTGAATCAATACAGCGGGTAATGGCCCAACATGAGTTGTTACCAACAAATCACCGAGATCGGTATCGTCTTTCAGAGCACTCGCCGGCGCACGCTGAATTGCCTCATGCTGCACATTCACTGCGTTCGCGATCATGGTGGCAGCGGCATCGGCCATGGCTGCTGATTGCGCCAAGACAGTCACGCTGTCGGCAATGCCCAAACTCATACTCCGGCCGCGCCAGCCCGAGGTAGCAACACCGCGCACCGGCATCGATGCATCAACCTCAAAGTGGCTTTGAGGCTCCGCATCTAAACTCGCGATATCGGTCACCAGGCCTATCGTGTAACGCTGTCCGGCTTGCAGATGCAGCGCGATATCGCCACCATTGTTAATACTGGCACGTCTGATTTCAGGCTCGGCCGCAAAAAAACCGATCAACTCATCAGCAACGGCACCGGCCACTGCAGCCATTGGCGTAATAAATTGTGTGCGATACGGATAACACGTACGCACCATACGACGCGCTACCGGTGATGCCAACCAGCGCATCTGCTTCAGTGGTTGACGCAGTACACTCAATTCCTCTACCAGCTCAGGCAAAATCTGCGCGAAACGAAGCCAACATACTGATAGCGCGCGCTCGATCGCGCTGCTTTCACCATCAGCGCTGATAATCAGGTCAATAGGTCCATAGTGAAAATGCCAGCGGCCATCGATGAGTTGTTGTCGTTGTGGCTGCATGGCGTCGCTCTCAACCCAGCATCGGTTTTTGATGCAGCGGCCAATCACTTTGACGGATTGCCCAGTGCACCGAGCGCTCACGCTCTGCATTCACCACTTCATCCAGTGGCCGCACACACTCCAGATGACCGCCGAGACGCGCGTAGTCATCAAGTCGCATCGTGAACTCGATCGGCGCCACAATCGCCGGCGTCGGTACCGAACCAAATGAATTATCCGGCATACGTAACACATCCACCATCACGGTGATGCCACCACCGGCCCACACATAGGCGGGTGCACCACCGCAGCTGACATGGGTGATGGCCTGCTTGATTGAATTGGTCAGCCACACCGGGTTATCCGTCACACCCGCGCGCAACGAGCCCCCGGCACCGGCTAAAAACAGCACACTCGCGAGCGATGGCTCACAGTTCTCCACAATACGATCGACCACTTTTTGCACTGCAGAGGGCATGGCTGCGGGCACCGGTTGTAATTGCTCATCCAGCACGAACCACGCACAATGCTCACCGGTAGTAGAGGTCATGAGCAGGCGCATACCCGGTCGTGCATGCTCGGGGTCAAAGCCTTCGATGATCTCGAGCGGGTTCGCGATATCCGTACCGCCCCAACCCTGCCCCGGATTCGCCACCTGAAAATACCGACCCGGCGTTGATTTACGGCCTCTCATTTTTATGCCGGAGAGCGGCATATCCAGGCAACGACCGGCCTGATGCTCGCTGAGTACACCCGTGATGTGATCATCCACCACCACCACTTCATCCACATGCCCAAACCATTGCTTGGCGAAGATACC
Source organism: Burkholderiaceae bacterium (assembly GCA_018882935.1). Taxonomy (GTDB): domain Bacteria; phylum Pseudomonadota; class Gammaproteobacteria; order Burkholderiales; family Burkholderiaceae_D; genus Pernthalerella. Next base: position 33,841 of record VERA01000012.1, read on the forward strand.
AATCGTGGCCGAGCCGCAGCCCACGCGCATGCGCTTTTCTTCAACGCCATCCACAATCGGCGCGCGTCCCGCCTGTACGATTAATTTTGTACCACCGTCAATGTCTAGCTCGACTGCCTGCTTGTTACCAAGCGCCATCATCATCTCGCAGGTGACTCGGCCTTCTTTCTTCGAGCCGCCGGTCAGGTGATGCACACCGCCAAGTGAGAGCATCTGCGAACCATACTCGGCGGTAGTGACATGGCCAACTTCTTCACCGCGATGGCGAATACTGGCGCGCTCCGGGCCAAGGTAGCGATCGGTGTCGATTTTTACCTTGAAGCTGCAATAGCTGAAGATACCCTCGGTCACGACCGTGACCATATCGACCCCATTCAGCTTGGACGACACCATGAACGGGGCCGGCTTGTAATCCGGGTAGGTGGTACCTGCACCAACGCCGGTGACAAATAGCTCTGCGGATGTGCTCGTGACGTTGGCTTGTTGTCGATTGGGTGAACCATCCGAAGAGTCGCGATGTTGTAGTTGCTGCTGCGGCTGCTGTTGTGGCTGTGTGCCTTTTTGCTCGGTGCTCGACGGGTCGTTGATTCGTGTCAGCAAAACCAAGGGATCTACACGCGTCAACACGCCTTGTACATTGGCATAACGATCACACGCACCGCTACGGCCTTCGGTAATTTGGCACAGCACCGGGCAGGCATTGCACTCAATTTTGTTCGCCGCCATGTTCTCGCTGCGCGGACGCGACTTATCGAGTACGCGCACGTCATTCTGTGCCGATGTAAGTTCATCAGCATTATCTGCGCTGTGATCCACCCGGTTATGTGCGGTCATGATGCTGCGTAGCGTTATTCGTTTGCAGAAGCGCGGTGCGTACGCGATCGGGTGTGGCTGGCAGTGACCGTACCCGAACGCCTGTAGCGTGATGCAATGCATTCAGAATCGCGGGTGCCGTTGCAATCAAAGCCGGCTCACCCACCCCTTTAGCACCATAGGGACCGATCGGCTCGGGGTCTTCAATCAAATGCACTGTGATGGGTGGAATATCACCCGCTGTCGGTATCAGGTAATCATGCAAATTATCGGTACGACCGCTGATGTATTCCTCCATCAAAGCCATACCCAGACCTTGCGCAATACCACCGTGAATTTGGCCCTCGACTTGCGTCGGATTAATCGCTCTGCCGACATCATGTGCAGCGTGTATGTGCAGTACCCGGATTGTGCCGAGTTGAAGATCGACTTCAATCTCGGCAAACTGCGCTGCAAAGCCATAGGTAGCGTACGGCACGCCCTGGCCATCGGCATCTAGCGGCACTGTCGGCGGATTGAAATACCCCCGGCCAACGGCGATATCACCATGGTCATCTGCGGCAAGCGTGCTCAGGTCAATCGTGCGCGTGAGATCGCCCTGCTGCCCGATCAGCTGCGAGCCTTGCAAGCGCAAGCGCGCTGGCTCACTCATCTGTAGCAACGCCAATAACTGACGGCGCAAATCTTCACCCGCAAACTTGGCGGCATTCCCGGAAACAAACGTCTGTCGCGACGCCGATGATTTACCCGCATCCTCAGTCAGATCCGTATCACCCATCACCTGATCAACACACGCAAGTGGCAAACCGACTGCGTCCGCAAAGATTTGCGGCATCACCGTTGCGGTACCTTGACCGATTTCCTGCGCACCGTTGTATAAAAACAGTCGACCATTCGCGCGGAGCGCACCTGTCATGGTTGATGGATTAGCGATCACCGTGTTACCAATGCCGTACCACATGCAGGCAATACCGACGCCACGACGAAGATTTGAAGGCGTGTCGCTACGCGTTGCTTGTCGGTTAAATTGCTGTGCCGCTTCTTGCGCTACGTGCCATGCGGGCTGCAAAACCTCCAGGCACTGACGCATACCCACACTGGCCGCCAGTATCTGCCCTGTTGCTGTCGGCTGACCGGCACAGATCGCATTCTTTAAGCGAAACTGCAAACGATCCAACCCGGTTTTTTCTGCCAGCTCATCCAGCAAAGCCTCGGTCACGATATGCGCCTGCGGCACACCAAATCCGCGAAACGCACCTGCTACGGCATTGTTGGTATAGACCGCACGCGTCAGCGCGCGCAGATGCGGTACGAAATACGGACCGGTAGAATGCACCGGCACGCGGTTCGCCACGGTACTTCCCCAGCTAGCATACGCGCCCGTGTTGAAGTCACCATGAAAATCCAGCCCGATTAATTTACCTTCCGCATCGCAGGCATAACGCGCATGAATCTCGGAGGGATGCCGTTTGGTCGTCGATACCATCGACTCACCGCGCGTGTAAATGGTGCGCACCGGTCGCTTCAGCGTCCATGCGGCGACCGCGAGCAGCGGCTGTATCGATACATCGAGCTTGCCACCAAACCCGCCACCGATTTCAGAGGGCACAATATGAACCGCTTCTTTCGGTAGCTGAAGCACGCGAGCGACTTCCTCCTGATCCATCACCGGTGTCTGTGTGCAGGCAAACACACGCAAACGCTCGTGTCCGTTCTCAACAAACACCTCGGCATAACCCGCCTCGGGTTCTATGTAGGCATGCTCGACGTAGCTGGTGCTGTAAGTGTCTTCGGCAACATAGGCAGCCTGTTGCAGCGCCTGCTCGATATTCCCTTTCACCACGCGGCCGTGGCACAGCACATTGCCTTTAGCAAAGTCGTGAAGTAACTGATCTGGTTTGGCGAGCGATTGCGCTGGAATTTCCATCGCGGGCAACACGGTCCATTGAATCGGCATCTCGGATTCGGGTATCGCTTGCACTGCATGCTGCTCGCCGATGATGAGCATGACTGCCTCACCGCGCATCCGCACAAAGTCTTTAGCCAGTACCGGTTGATCTTTTGGCTGCGGGAATACCGCGAAGCTGTTTTCCGGGACGTCATCGGCCGTGAGCACTGCAATGACTTGAGGATGGCGCTGACGAAACGCTTGGATATCGCCAATCAGAAAACGCGCGCTCGGGTGGGGCGAGCGCACCGTGCGCATCCATAAACAGTCAGTCGGAAATTGATCGGCACCAAAACGGGCTGTGCCCATCAGCTTGGCAGGCGCATCAAGCCGCGCGACGCGCGCACCAACAGCGGTACCTGCCGCAAGTTCGTGGCTACTCACTGAATGATGTACCTCAGTGCGTGATACCTCTTCACGCACTGTATTAGCAGCATGAGATCCACTGGCAACAGCAGATACGGTATCAACCAAGGATTCTGGCGTAACTGCTACCGACAACACGGCTTCCACAATTTTTCGATAGCCAGTGCAGCGGCACAACACGCCCCCAATACCATCGAGCACTTGCTGCTCGGTCGGCTGCGGATGACGTTGCAGCACATCCGTAGCAGCCATCAACATACCCGGCGTGCAGATACCGCACTGAGCCGCGCCGTGATGCATGAATGATTGCTGCAATGCGTTGAGCTTGCCGTTGGTTGCGAGGCCTTCCACGGTCGTCACTGCACGCCCTACACACTGCCCTGTCGCGGTCAAGCAGGCACAGACCTGTTCGCCATCGAGCAGCACGGTACACGCGCCGCAATCACCGGCATTGCAACCGATCTTGGTACCTGTCAGCCCGAGCTCATCGCGCAAGGTATCAGACAATCTGCGCGCGGGGCTGTGTACCTCTACCTGCTTGCCATTAACCGACATCGACAAGGCTTGCCCAACGTGCATGTCAATCGGCTTATTCATGGGTGGCCTCTGCAATGGCTCGCCGCACCAGCGTGAGTGCTGCATCGACGCGGTACTCGGCAGTGCCTCTGACATCATCAATCGGCGACAACACCGAAAGATCATCGGCGGTCACACTATCAATCAGCGCAGAATCAGCGGGTTGGCCGATCAGTTTCTGTTCAAGCGTATGAAGGCGCTGCGCAACCGCTGAGCACGAGCCGACGGCCAGCGCGACATGATGAAGCACACCTTGCTCTATCTCGACGACTGCCGCCACCATAACGATGGATATCACCAGATAGCGACGATGACCCAGCTTTAAAAATGCCGAACGGGCATGTGGGCGATGCGGTATCCATATCGCTGTTACCAACTCGTCCGAATTGCGCGCGGTCTTGCGACTACCGAGTAAAAACTGCTGTAAGGGGATTCGCCGCACACCGCGCACTGACGCCAGCTCTACTTCAGCATCTAATGACAGCAGCGCAGGCACACCGTCTGCGGCAGGTGAAGCGTTGCAAATGTTACCGGCGATGGTGCCGGTATTTTGAATTTGAATACCACCCACCTCGCGCGCTGCTGCTTGCAGCCCGCGCAATTGCGGTGGTAACTCTGCACGCACCAGTGTTGACCATGTGGTGGTTGCACCAATACGCCAATACTGGTCTTGTAATTCAATACCGGACAGATCGGGTAACGCGGTAATGTCGAGCACCGGCGACTGTGGCGCGCTGTAGCTGTGGGATGGATAAACATCCGTGCCGCCGGCCAGTACCTGAAATGAGCCTGAGGCGAGCGCATGCAGCGCATCATGCAAATTGCCCGGTCGCAGATAATCAGCGTAAATCATGACCGTGGCATCGCGACTAGCGATTGGCGGGGTACCGCGACAAAATGAAGCACACGGGTATAAGCTGCATCACAAACGAATCCCATCAAGAGGCTGAGTGCTAAATGTGTAGTGCCTGCTACATTTTGAGTGTACCGTAGCATCCAACCAATACACCAGCAAAATGCACTGCAACACGATCCAGCCCTATTCCAAAAATGGCAAGCACCGGTAAAAGCAAACCGCCCCGGGCGCCGCAAGCGCGCGCGGTTGAGACACGCGAGGCTATTTTGAAAGCCGCGACCGGGGTATTTGCCAAGCATGGCTTCAGTGGTGGTCGGGTTGAGCAGATTTCACGGCTCGCCAAAACCCACGACCGCATGATTTATTACTACTTTGGCAGTAAAGAGAAGCTATTCATCGAGGTGCTGGAAACCACCTACCAGCGCTTGAATGATGCTGAGGCCGCGCTGAAAATCGATCTGGCCGATCCGCTGGCGTCATTACGTACCGTCGTGCGTTTTAACTGGCAGTATTTTCTTGAGCACCCGGAGTTCATTACGCTGCTCAATAGCGAGAACCTGCATCAGGGCCGGCACGTGAAAAAATCCACCAAGGTGTCGCGGCTGTCTTCACCGGCGGTGAATGTATTGGCAAAGATTTTAAAAGCCGGCGCGCAGCAAGGCTTGTTCAGAAAAGATGTCAGCGCGCGTGAGTTGTACCTGACTATCGCAGCGCTCGGATATTTTTATTTATCCAACCGATACACGCTCAGCGCTTTTTTAAATACCGAGCTATTGAAGAAATCTGCTGTCAAGCAGTGGCAGGAATCGATGGTAGATACCGTGACACGAAAAGTCATGGTGTAGCTATCCGCACATCCTGGACTCCGGCCTATTAACCAGGTACAACTCGTCCTGCCTCGGCCAGCGCCCTAAGATCTTCCTCCTGCAGCACCGGCCCTTCGAGCGTGACGCGCTCAGCCTCTACTTTATCGTTACGGTACTTCTCCATGACCTTCTTAAGCGCCGGCTTTTGGTGCGTGGTGTCATACCCGTTAAACAGGTGCCCAATCAAACCGCGATCGAGATCACTGGTACCCAGCGCCCAGTCGGCGATTGGCAAGGTGAGATTCATGTTCACATGCATCATGATGCCCATATTATGGTGCGCACTATGATGCCGACGAATCGTATTTATCAAAGGCATCGCTCGCACAAAGCGATTTTCAGGCACATGGCAGCAGAAGTGAAATGTCTCGTACACCATGTAATGACCAATCATGGTGATGGGGAACATATACCCCGCGTCAGGCCCCAGTAGCAGCGCAGCCAGGCCACCAAATAATGCGCTGGCGACGGCCAGTACCATCAGCACCCGCCACGGAAAGAACACGATCCGAAATTCTTTGATGCTGTGTATCGTGTACTCGTTATCGGTGAAGTACTGATGATGCTGCCGTGTGTGACGATCAAAAATCGCTCGCAACGCGAATACATCTTTCAGGCGATGCATGATGTGCATGTGCATGCCCCACTCGACGAAGTTACCCGCGATTGCAATCGGAACGATCAGCAGCCATTCCCAGGTGGGGTTGGTCAATTGCCCAACGCACCAAACGATTGCGGCAATACCTGCGCCGTACATCACGCCGATATGCAGCAAACCGTGGTACCACGGGCTGATTTGCTGAAGATAATTTTCTCGAAATCGCGCTTGCTTTTCAGTGATCATCGCGCCCTCCTGCCGCCGGCTTAGCTTTACGCACCGAGACTAGCATAAACACTCTCGATACGAAGACACCTGGCGCAGGGATCGTGAGGTGGATTACAAGGTGGCGGCATCGGCAGTGCAAGGCGGTCGGCTTGCCGCCAACACCGCTTTACGGCCTTGCAATGCCGGGTCTCAGGAGATCAGCTTTTGGAAGTAGTTGGGCAGTGCAAACAAACCCTGGTGCGTGGCAGGGTTGTAGTACTGCAGATCATCGAGCCGCGCAGACGCCAGTGTGGCAGCGATCTGATCGCTGCCGACGGCCCGCGGATCCAGCTGCTGACTGCAAACAGCGAGTGACCAGTAGGCGCCATACAGCGGAATGTACAAGCCCATCGGCGCCACCACCTCGAAATTTTTTGCCAGCCCTTGATAAATCGAGGTCACCACATCAGGACGAAATACCGGCGAACCTGTGTGCAGCACCATCGCGCCACCCGGGTTCAGAATATGTTTCACGGAGGCGAAAAATTCGGCGGTGTACAAAGCTGAGGCGGGAGTATCCGGATCGGTTAGGTCGAGCAGCACCAAATCAAAGCGCTGATCGGTATCGCGCACAAACGCCAAACCATCTCCGATACGAATCTCGACCCGCGGATCATCAAGCGCACCACGATGAATATTGCCAAAAAATTCACGCGCGACACGAATCACCGCCTCATCGAGTTCAGCGATCACCACACGCTCGACCGACGGATATTTCAGCAACTCTTCCGCCGCGCCGCCATCGCCACCGCCCAGGATCAGCACACGCTTGATGTTGCCATGGCTGGCCGCTGCAGGATGAACCAAGGCCTCGTGATAAAAGAATTCTTCTTTTTCAGAGGTCATGTAATCGCCATCAAGTCGGAACAGTCGCCCGAATTGCGGTGATTCATGCACTTCGATAGTTTGGTGGGGTGATTGCTCACGGTACAGCGCAGGGCCAAGGCGGTAGCCGTAGCTGCTGTGTGCGTTGAGCCATTCATGACCGATCGTCATTTCGCTTTGCGCAGCGCCTACTTCACCCCGTTGCAGCGCCTGCGGATTCGCCTCTGCCGGATCAAACAGTCCAGATAAGGCATCGATTAATTGCGCGGCCTTTTTGCTGTTATCGGTGGAGAAATTACAGACATACACATCCAGCGTGACCGCAGACTGCTCAGGCCAGGTGTGAATAGCCAGGTGAGATTCGGCGAGCAAGATGGTTCCGGTGACGCCGCCCGGTGGACCCTCGAACTCAGGGAAGGCAACAAAGGTGTCGCCTACGACGGTTAGGCCGCTCTCATTCACCGCCGCAACGCAAGCCTCGCGCAGCCCGGCTTTGTCCGTCATGAGTGGCAAATTCTTACGACAACCGGACAGGTCGGCGGTGAGATGGATCCCTTGCATTTTTTTTCGAAAGGTCTTTCCTCGGCCCTATGGACCGAAATTTATTTTTTCGACAACAGCGGAGCCCTCCATTGTGCCATTAATTGCCGCCACGACAAAATGCGTGCAGCTAGGCGTTTTGCCATGAAGTCGTTATCGCTTTTGTGAGCAGCGCTGCTGCTGCCCTGTTTTGGGTTTCAAGCGCAGCAGATTGCAACCCAAACAAGATTTATTTTGATAATCTTCGGATGGCTAATATTTGATTTAAAACACCGAAACAGCCGGGAGCGAATATGAATATTATTAAAAGATTACTGATATTCGCACTTGCGCTGCAGGGTTCGGCATTTGGCTCGCTGGCTATTGCGCAATCGGCTGCAGAGCAGCAGGCGCAGCAACCGATTCCCGCATCTCGTAATTTCCTGGGGCTTGGTATTGGTGCTTTCCCCAAAACACCGGGCAGTAGCGATCTACGCGTGATGGCGTTGCCTGTGCTGCAGTACACCTTCGGCGATGTCGGTTATGTCACTGGGCTGAAGGCCGGGGTATGGGGTTTCACTTCGGAAGATAAGTCGCTGCGCATCGGCCTGTACGCCGAGCCACGCTTTGGTTACAACGGCGCCGATAACCCGCTCACCGCTGGCATGGCCGATCGCAGCTTTGCCATCGACCTTGGCCCCAGCGTGCGTTGGACCACCCCCGTGGGCGTACTGAACTTTGACTATGGTTTTGACGTCAGCGGTCGTAGCGACGGTCAGGTCGCGCAACTGCAATTTATTCGACCACTGGTCAGCGATGTGGGATTCCGTCTGAATGGCGTGGTTGGCGCGACATGGCAAAACGCGGCAATGAACAATTACTACTGGGGCGTACGAGCCTCTGAGGCTACAGCCACCCGGGCTGCCTACACCGCCGGTGCGGGCGTGGGTCTGTCGGTTGGTTTGTCCGGGCTGTATGCGTTTGGCCCGACCAGCGCCCTGTTTTATGGCGCCACCATTAACCGGCTGTCGAATGCGCAATCAAACAGCCCGATTGCCGAGCGCGGGTTCGCGCCGCTTATTTACTTGGGCTACGGCTGGCGCATGTAAGCGCCACCACTTAGGTCTCGTAGCTCGGGGCCTCCTGACCCGAGCGCAACCAGTCGGGCGAGACATTACAGATACGCGCCACGACTTCCATGTTGCCATTAGCGGGCAATGCCTCACCTGAGAGCCATTTACTAACCGTTGAAATAGCCACCGATGAGCCAGTTTGCATCGCGCAAAAAGCGCGCAGCAGCTGCGTCGGCCGGTTGGGGTCTATACCCGCATTCGCAAGGCTGCTACGCAGACGCCTGCTGAACGCTTCTCTCTCCTTGAAATTCAAGTGGGCTGCCATGGCGAGGGGACCGTGCTTGGGTAAGTTAGAGCCTGACGATCACCATCAATTGGGGCTGGCTAGTGGTGAGCGATTTCATTCAATCGTTACGCGCAGGCTGGGAAGATCGATACCACTGACTACCGTGACCCACTCCTGGCCGCTGCCGATTGCCTTTGACGGCAGCCAGCCGCCGATGGCCAGGTAGTGACCCGCAACGAACGGGCTCTCACGCGTGAGTTCTACCTGCCGCTGATGCAGCGCGTACGCATGCTGCAAAGATTTATCCAGCCTGTCGCTGCCCCGCGCAAAGCCGACAATCCGCGAGCCATCGCGCTCGACCACGTTCAAGGTCATGGTTGCGTTGGACACCAGGTCATCAAACACCGTCCTGCTTTTTTGCGAGAGCGTCTTCGCCTCGCCCATCACGAGTTGCGAATGAAAGCCGTTGGCGCACACTTTGTCTGCATCGACCCAGCGCTCGGCCTTGAAGGGGTTTTGCAGGATTTCAACCGCCAGCGCGACCGAATTAAAGCGCTGCAAGAAACTGTGCAGACCTTCGCCAGGCTCAGGCGTTGAGCCCAGACCGAATACCAAGGTCGGCTCGACCAACAACGGCTTCGCGCTGCGCAGTTTGAGCGCGGTAGTGTTGTCCTCGGCATGCATCAGCGAGTGCTGGTAGAGGTAACCCAGGCTCGGTAACTGCACCGATTCATTCGCGGCGCGCGGCTCGCCCAGAATCATTTTGCGGCCGGCCAGTTGCCAGCCCTCGGCAACACCGAGGGTGTGCAAAGTGTCGAGCACGCGCGCGCTTTCTTCTCCGTCCAAGCCGAGTTGCGTGGCCTGCGGTTCTAATAGCGTGCGCTTGCCTTGATTCGCCTGAATCGCGTGCGCGTAAGACAGAAGACGGGAGGTGTGCAGCATTTGCGGACCCCTCTGAATGTGTAAGATCGAACTGTCTTGTACCGATTTTATTTATACGATTCTAATAGAATTTCTCTATCGATGAACATAAATCTATAGATGTGTAGATTTATGCGGCAAAAATCTTGTATTTACAAGGCTAGCTAGTTAATATTGTGCAGGTTATATAGTTCAGGAATTTTCAGAATTTTTGCTCAGTTTTTAAGAAAGAAACGCATGGGAACTGTGACTGCTGCCAAACTGCTATCGATCGGCGCGATATCGCGCGAGACCGGCATTCATGTGTCCACTATCCGCATGTGGGAAGCGCGCTATGGTGTACTTAGGCCGGTGCGCACCGAAGGCGGCGCACGACGCTACAGCAGCACTGACCTCGAGCGACTAAGGCTGATCAAATTACTGGTCGATCGCGGTCAGAAGCCGAGCGCATTGGCAAGGCTGACGCTGGATGAATTAACTTCCGCATTACTGGGGCCCGCTGCCCTCGCAGGTGCCATCGCACCGCCGGCGCCGCGAATAGCTTCAATGGGTAGCGCAACATGGCGCTCGTTACTGTTCGCAGATGCTGCGATGAAGCCCTGGACGCCCACCGCGCATTTTGACGAGCTGGCTGATGTCGAAAGCCGACTGGAAACCTTTGATGTGGGTATTGTGCTTACGCCCGCGCTACAGATGAATCTTGCCAAGTACTTGGCTGCTGCCCTCTCCGTCTACAAGGCCAAGACGCTGGTGGTGATTTATGAATTCAGCAGCAGCAGCGTGATTCGTTTTCTGAGTGCGCTTGGCATCGAGTGCATTAAATATCCTGCGGCGCCTATGGATCTTGCCCGCAGTCTGGCGTCGATTGTCGAGTCGCGCCAAGCCGATGTACAGTCGCCGGCGCAGCCACGCTTTGGTATTGAGCGCCTGCAAACTATTGCCGCGACCGACTCCAACTTACTCTGTGAGTGCCCCAAACATTTGGCAAGCCTGATCATCAGCCTGCACAGTTTCATTCAGTACAGCAACCAGTGTGTGAATGACTCGCCAAAAGACGCACTGATCCATGAAAAACTGCGTGACATCGCAAGCCTGGGCATCGTGCAACTGGAATCCGGGCTTGATTTAGTGCTGGAAGCCGAAAAAATCAATCAAGCACACGCCGCCTGACACCCGATTACGCCTGTCGTACTACTACGCCTCTTGCTCGCGCCGGTAACGCAGCGACGACATCACCGATGCCGCGATGAACGCAATGCCTATCAGGCCGGTCACAATTTCAGGCACATGAAACTTCATGGTGATGAACATAATCAAGGCGAGTACGCCGATAGCATAGTGAGCGCCATGCTCGAGATAGACGTATTCATCCAGCGTGCCCTGCCGTACCAGAAATACCGTAATCGAGCGCACAAATACTGCACCAATCGCCAAGCCAAGCATAATAATCACCACATCATTGGTGATCGCAAACGCGCCAATAACGCCATCAAACGAGAACGACGCGTCGAGTACCTCGAGGTATAAAAATCCGCCAATACTGCCGCTCTTGACTGCCTTGGCAACATCACCTTCGCCCGATTCTTCTTTCTCGAGCATATTGCCGAGGATATCGACACCCACATAAACAATAATGCCCCACACCCCGGCGGTCAGCACCGCTAAATGGTTGTCGGGCTCAGCCAGCGCCAAACTCGATAGCACCACGACCAAAGCGATAAAAATAGGTACTGCCTGGATCTTGCCGTAGCTCGCCATTTTTTCTTCAAAATGACCTGCCCAGTGTAATTCCTTGTCCTCATCGAACAAGAAATTCAAGAAAACCAATAACAAGAACACGCCACCAAACGCAGCGACTTCATCATGGTGCTTGGTGAGATAAAAAGAAAATTCGCGCGGATTATGCAGCGCCATATTCCAGACTTCCGCGGCGCCCAGATCAGCGGTCTGCGCCACAATCACCAAAGGAAACAGCAAGCGCATACCAAACACGGCAACCAATATGCCAAGCGTAAGAAACAACTTCTGCCAAAACTCATCCCAGTGCTTCAGCACCGATGCGTTGACGACAGCATTATCAAATGACAGCGATACCTCGAGCACACCAAGAATCAGCGCAATACCAAAGGCTGTCATCGCACCGGCGCTACCGCCATGCTCATAGCCCCACCACAGTGCTAATCCCAGACAGACCACTGAAAACAGAATAGAACCACTGAAGTGCCGCAAACCAAACCTCCGATTTCCTATTTTTTTTAAGATTATTGTGCGTTGGCGTTATATCACAGGCGAGCACTGGTTTGCTCGGGCCACGCGCAATGAACGCATAAAGTTTGAAGTAGTGCAGCCAGTTACGTGCGCAGCGCGCGCTTGAGGAGCTTGCCGTTGGGATTTCTTGGCAACGGTGTGTCGCTGAAAAATATTTCCTCAGGTACTTTGTAATCGGCAAGACGCTCTGCGCAATGGCGCTTGACCACCTCAGCATCCAGCGCATGATTGGGTGCGTACAGGTAGGCATGCACGCGCTCGCCAAGTACCGGGCACGGATGCCCGATCACCGCTGCTTCGACCACACCGGTTAAGGCCATCAGCGTGTTCTCGACCTCCACTGAATAAATCTTGAAGCCACCGCGATTAATCATGTCTTTAATGCGATCAAAGATGCGCACCAAGCCCAAAGCATCAATCGATCCGACATCACCGGAGCGCCAGCAGCCATCAGTGAAACCCTTTGCCGTCGCCTCGGGATTATCCCAATAGCCGGGCACAACCATGGGCCCGCCTATCCATAACTCGCCGGATTCACCTGGCGCAACCGGCTCGCCGTTTTCATTCATGACACGAATATGCGCACATGGCGCGGCAATACCCACGCTATCGTGATATTTCGCTGAGAGCCCGAGCGGCATGATGGTGCTGGGTGATGATGTCTCGGTCGAGCCGTAGCAATTCACCAAAGTCATTTCGGGTAATGCCTTGGCCAACGCCTGCACCGTTGGTACCGGCATCGGAGCGCCACCATAGCCACCGACACGCCACGATCGCAGATCTGCTGTTAAAAACGCAGGCTGTAACAAACATAACTGATACATGGCCGGCACCATCACGCTGTAGGTGATTTTCTCGCGTGCGATCAAGTCAACAAACGGCGCTGCCTTGAATTCCGGCACAATCACCAAGCCACCCCCCACATGCACCATAAGCGCGATCAAGGCTACTAATCCGGTCACATGACTTGCCGGTACCGCTAGTACCCCGCGATCTTCATTGCCTAGCTTGAGCGTTACCGCAAAATGAATCACCGAGTGCGCGATATTGAAATGCGTCAGCATCGCGCCCTTGGGATTACCAGTGGTGCCTGAGGTGTAGAGA
>VERA01000140.1 GCA_018882935.1 Burkholderiaceae bacterium
GGCTTAGAGCATGTCATCAGTGTGGATGTTGTACACCCTTACCTCACCGATAAGGGCTGGTCGTTTGATACGAGTTTCAGTGGAACGACCGGGGATAGCGTCAGTCGCCATAATTATTTGCAGCAGGTGTATCGCACTGCCTCACCCGATTATGCGGGCGTTATCACAGTGCCGGTGCTCTTCGATAAACATCTCAACACTATTGTTAATAATGAGTCTGCGGATATTATCCGTATGCTCAATACCGAGTTCAATGCCTTTGCGAAGCAGCCCGAGCTCGACCTATATCCAGTAGAACTGCGCGACCAAATCGATGCGCTGAATGCCTGGATTTATCCAAGCATAAATAATGGTGTTTATCGAAGTGGCTTTGCTCAGAGCCAGCAAGCGCACGAAACTGCGGTGGATGAATTATTTGATGCGCTTGATCGTGTCGAGGAAATTCTGCAGACCAAGCGGTATCTTTGCGGTGATATTCTCACTGAGGCAGATATACGTTTGTTCGCAACGCTGATCCGGTTTGATGCGGTGTATCACACCCACTTCAAGTGTAATCGCAAGCTGATTTCGCAGTACCCGGCAATGCACCAGTACATGTCATCGATCTACCGTATGCCCGGCATAGCGGCGACCATCGATATGGAACATATCCGATTCCATTACTTCTACTCGCACCGGCACATCAACCCTACTGGCATAGTCCCCAGAGGGCCGGATGTGCTAGGCGCGCTTTGAGTGATCGCTTTGATAGTCGCCTTGATAATGCGATTTTTCATCGCGAGTAAAAGCCAATAGTATTTACGTAGTCTCGGTAAGTAATTGTGCTTGATTCAAACCAATCTGCTGGCTCAGATATTGAGCAGATGTCATGATCAAATTTGACTGCGCTTGTAGAAGTGCAGATTCAACCGAGGGCTCGGATACCGACGCAACGATATCTTCAACGGGCTGTGCACTTGCTGGCTCATCAGGCGTCACGCCGGCTGTATCAGTGGCCGCGATTTGTTCTACCTCATTCGTGGTCACGGAAGTATCTGCCGCCGACGGGCCGGGCAATGGCTGGTTGGTGGTCGGTGCCTCTTCAATGCTTGTGCTTGCTGCTACCTGGTCGAGACTCTCCTCAATTAATGCCTCTGCAGGGATATCGTCAGTAGCCACGTCAGTCGTTGTCGGTTGCGTCTGCTTTGCAAGCGCCGTCTGTGACAACGCAGCCGCATCGCGCGCGATAGAGACTGCGAGATTTAATCGATCAACCTCATCGGGCGTGATCTGATTATCTAACCCGAAAATACCCGCCCAATAATCCAACTGTGATTTATCAGGTGCATGGTTAGTTTTTGTTTGCAACAGTTCAGCTGTTTGCTGCCGCACACCGCCGCCGGCGCTGGATGGTTCGATAGACTTGTTAATGGCCTCAAGCTCCGCTGCCAAGGCAGGGTCGGCAATCAGCATAGGCGCTGCGTCAACCGCTTGGGTTTGAGCGGCGGATGGCTCTAGCTCAATACCCCTACCCTGCAAGTAGGAAGCAAGTTGCCGGTCTGAAGCGGCAATTTCTTTCAGCCGCGGCAGCGCTTTGTCAAAATCGTAGCCCGGCGCGCCCGGCACTAGCTGCACATCACCCACGATGTGAGAGCCGTGCTTGTCGCGGTCATAGGGCTCGCCGCTCGGCACGTATGCGGAACGCGGCAACACCTGCGCCTCTTTCATCGCAGTGTTAAACGCGGCAGCATTCGCGGTGTTGCCATTTACCGAGTTGGCGCTAGATGTATTTGCAGCGGCTAAGCGCTGCGCGGCTGTTTCAATTTTTGTCATGATGACCTCCTCACAGACGACCCGGAAGTAGCAGGAAACGTGCCTGTTAAGTGTTTGCCAACATCAGAGCTCCAACAACGGGACACTCACTTCAACAAAGGGACACTCACTTTGTTTTGGTACTCTCGAGGCGGATCAAAACAAAGTGAGTGTCCCTTAGAAATTGAAATGGAGATCAAATGCCCACCGTACCGCTCCTCAGCGACGCCGATGCACACCCAGTGGCCAGCGCCGTGTTCGAAGATATTCGGCGCACCCGCCAAGTCGCAGACGTCAACAACTTTTGGAAAGCGCTCGCGAACTCACCACCGCTGCTACAGCATGTTTGGGAACGCGCCAAAGAAGTCATGCAGCCTGGCGCATTGGATGCCTTGACCAAAGAACTCATCTACATCGCTGTTTCAACGGCCAACAGCTGTGAGTACTGTATTCACTCGCACACTGCGGCCGCGCGCGCGAAGGGCATGACCAGCGAGCAATACGCCGAGCTGCAAGCCGTGATTGCGCTGGCAAGCACTACCAATGCACTTGCCACAAGCATGCAAGTACCGGTAGATCAAAGCTTCAACGTCATTAGTTGATGCGGGGTGCGGTGGTGAGACTGAGGTGCGTGAGCTTCTACGCTTTGGTGATCGTACTGCTGTCGGCCTGCGGGATGGTCACTGAGCGATCAGTCTACGAGGGCATACGCGCCCAACAAAAAATGAGGTCCGAGGGGCACGTAACTAAACAGCTACCGGACTACGACACCTTCAGCAAAGAGCGAGAGGAGATCTCGCCTCGGAGATAAAGACCGGTAAAGAAAGGTAAAGAAAGGGATAAATAAAGGGACACTCACTTTGTTTTGGCCGATGATGAAACGCCAAAACAAACCGAGTGTCCCTTTATTTTAGATGCTGTCATGCGATAGCTGCATGATGCTTCGCATGCAAAGACGGTATAGCTAGGATCGCGGCGTCTTGTTCATCGCGAAATCATGACCCGGCCACGCTCGAGTACCGTCCCTATCTCGCTGCGTGCGGCGAGCTTATCGTTGCGGGGTTGATCACTCTACTGACCGTTATTTTGATCATCGTCGTATTGCCGAAATTCCATGAAGTGTCACCCCGATCAAATAC
>VERA01000013.1 GCA_018882935.1 Burkholderiaceae bacterium
GTCTCAGCGGCAGGCATGGACTGGGGCGTACTCGCAGCCGCTGGCGTGCTGACTATCGTGCCGGGTGCTCTGGTGATCTGGTTTGTACGGCATTACATCGCGAAGGGTTTCGCGATGGGTCGAGTCTGATTCAAGGGGCGGAGGATGGCAAACGCATTTTCCTGGATGGCATGGACACTCGAGATCGCGGTATTTTTTATCAGCGTTGTGTTGATGTTGATTGGTATGACGCTATGGCAGCTGAAATCCCCCAGCATTGAACGAAAAGGTTTTTTACCGATTCCGACCACACGTGGCGATCGATTATTCATCGGCTTGCTGGGTGCGGCCTACGTTAACCTGGCGTGGGCCGGGCTGACCGACGCCACACAATGGATTGCTGCAGGTCTTGGTTTTTTAGTGTTGTTGATAATGATGCGTTGGGGCTAATACCTCGATTCATCCCGTGCCCGGGTTACTTCCCACCGGGGGCGGTAGGTTGTAGAGGGAAGCTGCGAAGAGGAGAAGACACGTGAAACTCAAACTAAGCGCGATTGCAGTCGCCGCCATGCTAGCCTCAGGTAGCTCCTGGGCTGACATGAAGGCAGCTGAGAAATGGGTCACTAATGAGTTCCAACCTTCGACATTGTCGAAGCAGCAGCAAATGGACGAGATGAAATGGTTCATTGATGCAGCGGCAAAATTGAAGGCCAAGGGCGTCAAAGAAATTAATGTTGTGTCCGAGACCATCGACACCCATGTGTATGAGTCGAAGACCATGGCCAAGGCCTTTGAAGAAATCACCGGCATCAAGGTCAAGCATGACCTGATTCAGGAAGGTGACGTGGTTGAGAAGCTGCAGACATCGATGCAATCCGGTAAAAGCATTTATGACGGCTGGATCTCTGACTCTGACTTGATCGGTACCCACTTCCGCTATGGCGCTGTGGAGCCGCTGTCTGACTTCATGGCTGGCTATGGCAAGCCTTTCACCAATCCCGGTCTCGACTTAAAAGACTTTATTGGTATCAGCTTTGTGACCGGTCCGGACAAGAAGCTGTATCAGTTGCCTGATCAGCAGTTTGCTAACTTGTACTGGTTCCGCGCCGACTTGTTTGCACGCAAAGACCTGCAAGACAAGTTCAAGGCCAAGTATGGCTACGATCTTGGCGTGCCGCAGAACTGGTCTGCGTATGAAGACATCGCGAACTTCTTCACCAATGACGTGAAGACGATCGATGGCAAGCCGATCTACGGCCACATGGATTACGGCAAGAAAGACCCATCGCTCGGCTGGCGCTTCACCGATGCCTGGCTGTCAATGGCCGGTACCGCCGACAAGGGTATTCCTAATGGTATGCCGATCGATGAGTGGGGTATTCGTGTCGCCGACGACAAGTGCACACCGGTGGGCGCATCGGTTGCTCGCGGTGGCGCGACCAACTCACCAGCGGCGGTTTACGCGCTTACCAAGTACATCGACTGGATGAAGCTGTACTCGCCGAAAGAGGCAATGGGTATGACCTTCTCTGAAGCCGGTCCTGTGCCTGGCCAAGGTCAGATCGCGCAGCAAATCTTCTGGTACACCGCGTTTACCGCATCGATGAGCAAGGCACCGGCTGTCAACAACGCCGATGGCTCACCGAAGTGGCGCATGGCGCCTGGCCCGCACGGCCCGTACTGGAAAGACGGCATGCAAAACGGCTACCAGGACGTAGGCTCATGGACCTTCATGAAGTCGACACCGGACGAGCGTAAAGCAGCGGCTTGGCTTTACGCGCAGTTCATCAATGCGAAGACCACCTCGCTGAAGAAGTCGATCGTTGGCCTGACCTTCGTGCGTGACTCTGACATTCGTCATGAGTACTTCACCAAGAACGCCAACAAGTACGGCGGCTTGATCGAGTTCTACCGCAGCCCGGCGCGCGTCGCTTGGACACCTACCGGTACCAACGTGCCGGATTATCCAAAGCTGGCTCAGCTGTGGTGGAAGAACGTCGCAACTGCTGTTACCGGTGAAAAGACACCACAGGCAGCGATGGACACCTTGGCCGATGAAATGGACAACGTGCTTGGCCGTCTGCAGCGCGCTGGCATGAAAAATTGCCCGCCGAAGCTGAACGAGAAGAGTGACGTGAACAAGTGGCTGTCTGACAAGAACGC
This sequence comes from Burkholderiaceae bacterium, assembly GCA_018882935.1. GTDB lineage: Bacteria > Pseudomonadota > Gammaproteobacteria > Burkholderiales > Burkholderiaceae_D > Pernthalerella. The sequence continues at coordinate 2,143 of VERA01000013.1, forward strand.
TCCTTGGAAGAAGCTGGCTAATGAAAAGCCAAAAGGCGAGACCATCGCTTACGAGAAGCTGCTGCAAGCATGGAAAGAAGGTCGCGTGAAGTAATTCACGTGAGGTGCCGGGCGCATCGTTATACATGCGGCCCGGCACCGTGGTTGAATTTTTTCGATGCGCGGCTAGCCCGCGCATTTTTTTCCAAGCCGGTTTCCAATAGCTGCTGCGATTGTTTCGGCGGCTACTGAAAACAACGGAGGGTGATATGGCAGATTCATTCATCTTGGCTATCGATCAAGGCACCACGAGCTCGCGCGCGATTTTGTTTAATCGCGCCGGGCGTATTCACGGTATGGCGCAAAAAGAATTTCGTCAGATTTTCCCGAACCCCGGCTGGGTTGAACATGATGCCAATGAGATCTGGCACTCTCAGCTTGAAGTCACGCAGCAGGTACTGCGCGAGCATTCCCTCGGTGCTGCCAACATCGCAGCGATCGGCATTACCAACCAGCGTGAAACTACCGTGCTGTGGGATCGTGCGACCGGTGAGCCGGTAGCGAATGCGATTGTTTGGCAAGATCGTCGTACGGCATCTTTCTGTGATGCTTTGCGCGCAGAGGGTAAGAGCGAACTGTTTCGCAGCAAGACCGGGTTGGTGATTGACGGCTATTTCTCGGGTACCAAGTTGCGCTGGCTGCTCGATCATGTGCCCGGCGCGCGTGCACGCGCTGAACGCGGCGAGCTGGCATTCGGTACCGTTGATGCGTGGCTGATCTTCAAGTTATCGGGCGCGCACATCACCGATACCAGCAATGCCTCGCGCACGATGCTGTTCAACATTCATACGCTTGATTGGGATGACGAGATTCTGTCTCTGTTAAGAATACCGCGTGACGTGCTACCGACCGTGGTACCGAGCAGTGGGGTGGCGGCACACACTCGCGCAGCAATCTTTGGCGCAGAGATTCCCATTGCCGGCATCGCCGGTGACCAGCAGGCAGCAACCTATGGTCAGGCGTGCTACCAACCCGGTATGGTGAAAAGCACCTACGGCACGGGTTGTTTTATTTTGATGAACACCGGCACCGCCATGGAGTCGCACAATCAATTGCTCACTACGGTGGGCTGGACTACCGGACACGAGAGCCCACGTCGCACGGATTACATGTTTGAAGGTGGCGTATTCATGGGCGGCGCTACGGTGCAGTGGTTGCGTGACGGGCTGGGTATCGTCAAGAGTTCAAATGATGTAGAAGCACTTGCAGCATCGGTGCCGGATAGTGACGGCGTGACTTTCGTTCCCGCTTTCTCCGGGCTCGGCGCCCCGCACTGGGATGCGTATGCGCGCGGCACCATGCTTGGTATTACGCGCGGAACGCAAGCCGGTCACATTGCTCGTGCTGCGCTGGAGGGCGTCGCGTTTCAGACCGCCGATGTGCTCAGCGCGATGCAAAAAGATTCTGCAACGCCGTTACGTGAATTGCGTGTCGATGGCGGCGCGGCGCGCAACAACTTGTTAATGCAGTTTCAAGCAGATATTTTGGGCGTTCCCGTCGTCAGGCCAGAAGTCACTGAAACCACGGCGTTAGGCGCGGGCTATTTAGCCGGGCTTGGGGTCGGGTATTGGGCATCGCAAGAAGAAATCGCCGCCCAGTGGAAAATGGAACATCGCTTCGAACCAAAGATGTCGCCTGCGGAGCGTCACGCGCGGCTCGACGTCTGGCAGCGCGCGATTGCGCGCTCTGCGCAGTGGGCAGATCAGCATTAAAAAAAGCAGCCGAAGCTGCTTTTTTTAGTAAGCTTTACTACTCGACATTTAATGACCGCGCTTTTCGCGTAGGCGCTGAATCGCTGCTAGCTGGGCCACCGCAATGGCTAGCTCGGCTTGCGCTACGGCATAGTCAATTTCAGACTTCTGATTCACCAACGCTTCTTCGGCCATTTTTTTCACTTCATTGGCTTTGGCCTCGTCGAGGTCTTTGCCACGAATTGCGGTATCTGCCAGCACAGTCACTGCATTGGGCTGCACCTCGAGCACGCCACCGGCGACAAAAACAAATTCCTCTTCTTCCTGACCGGGCACACGAATACGAACAGCGCCCGGCTTGATGCGCGTGATCAGCGGGGTGTGCCTCGGGTAAATACCCAGTTGTCCTGCCTCGCCGGGAAGCGCGACAAATTCCGCCGGACCGGAATAAATCTGCTCCTCGGCGGAGACTACGTCAACGTGTATGGTGTTTGCCATGGAATGTCTTTTCAGATGTCGGTGCTCGTTGCGCGTTATGCTGCAAGCCCGCCACACGAGTGGCGGGGTTTGCACATTACTGCATCTTGCTACCCTTTTCGATGGCTTCGTCGATCGTGCCCACCATGTAGAACGCCTGCTCTGGCAAGTGATCAAGCTCGCCGGAAGCAATCATCTTGAAGCCTTTGATGGTTTCTTTCAGCGGCACGTATTTCCCTGGCGAGCCCGTAAACACTTCGGCGACATGGAAAGGCTGAGACAAGAAGCGCTGCATCTTACGAGCGCGTGCTACCACCAGCTTGTCTTCCGGCGCTAATTCATCCATTCCCAGAATCGCGATAATGTCGCGCAACTCTTTATAGCGCTGCAGCGTGCCCTGCACGGCGCGTGCCGTATCGTAGTGATCAGGGCCAACCACGTTCGGGTCAAGCTGACGCGACGTTGAATCAAGCGGATCTACCGCTGGATAAATACCTAATGCTGCGATGTCACGCGATAACACGACGGTCGAGTCAAGGTGAGCAAAAGTGGTGGCTGGCGACGGGTCGGTCAAGTCATCCGCTGGCACATATACGGCTTGAATCGAAGTGATCGACCCGACCTTGGTCGAGGTAATGCGCTCTTGCAAACGGCCCATTTCTTCCGCCAGTGTCGGCTGATAACCCACCGCCGACGGCATACGGCCCAGCAGCGCTGACACTTCGGTACCCGCCAATGTGTAACGGTAGATGTTATCGACGAAGAACAAGACGTCACGGCCTTCGTCACGGAACGACTCGGCGATGGTAAGGCCCGTTAGCGCCACACGCAGACGGTTGCCCGGTGGCTCGTTCATCTGGCCATACACCATGGCCACTTTCGATTTAGTGAAGTCTTCGGTATTGACGACGCCAGCTTCGATCATCTCGTGATAGAAGTCGTTACCCTCACGAGTACGCTCACCAACACCAGCGAACACCGACAATCCCGAGTGCGCTTTCGCGATGTTATTGATCAGCTCCATCATGTTCACGGTCTTGCCCACACCCGCACCGCCGAACAGACCCACCTTACCGCCTTTGGCGAATGGGCAAACCAGGTCAATCACCTTGATGCCGGTTTCCAGTAATTCTTGTGATGGCGACAATTCGTCATAGGCTGGGGCAGCGCGGTGGATCGACGCTGCGTGCTCCATACTGACCGCACCGCGCTCATCAATCGCATTGCCCAATACGTCCATGATACGACCGAGGGTCGCTTGACCTACCGGCACCGTGATCGGCGCACCCGTGTTGCGGATCGAAACACCACGGCGCAAGCCATCGGAGGAACCCAGCGCAATGGTGCGAACAATGCCGTCACCTAATTGCTGCTGAACTTCGAGCGTGAGCTCGGAACCATCCATTTTCAGTGCGTCGTAAATCTTGGGCATGGCGTCACGCGGAAACTCAACGTCAACCACCGCGCCAATACACTGAACGATTTTGCCATCAGCCATGTTCGTTCTTCCTTTAATGATGAATTGGGAAAAATCTTTGCTATCTAAAATTCTTTTGCTTTGCGAGCTGTGTCGGGCTGAGCGTTATACCGCTGCAGCGCCGGCCACGATCTCGGAAAGCTCCTTGGTAATCGCCGCCTGACGCGTCTTGTTGTAGACCAGTTTCAGCTCACCGATGACATTTCCGGCGTTATCGGTTGCGGCTTTCATCGCGACCATACGCGCCGACTGCTCGGATGCCATGTTCTCCACCACCGCCTGGTATACCAGTGCCTCGGCGTAGCGCAGCAGGAGCTCGTCAATCACCGATTTCGCGTCTGGTTCGTACAAGTAATCCCAGGTATAGCTGTTGACCGGCTCCATCTTGTCGCCCGTCAGAGGCAGCAGTTGCTCGAACACCGGCTCTTGCTTCATGGTGTTAATAAATCGCGTGTAGCAGATGTACACAGCATCTAACTGCTCATCGTCGTACGCGTCGAGCATGATCTTCACCGGCCCGATCAGTTGCTCGAGGTGCGGCGTGTCACCCATATTGACAGCATGCGATACGACCTTGGCACCAATACGGTTCATGAAACCAAAGCCTTTGTTGCCAATGCATACCGCTTCGATCTGATTGCCGGCGGCCTCGAATGACTTCATCTGCTGGGTAGCCAGCCGCAGTGCATTGGTATTCAAGCCACCGCACAGCCCTTTATCGGTCGTCACCACAATAATGCCGATTTTTTTGCTCTTCTCGTGCTTGACGAGAAAAGGGTGTGTGTATTCAGGGTTGGCTTGCGCCAGATGCGCTGACACGGTACGGATTTTTTCGCTGTAAGGACGCGCAGCGCGCATGCGCTCCTGCGCCTTGCGCATCTTGGAAGCGGCTACCATTTCCATTGCCTTGGTGATCTTCTTCGTGTTCTCCACGCTTTTGATCTTGCCGCGTATCTCTTTACCTGCAGCCATGTCGCTTGCTCCTGGGTCGAGATCAGAACGTCTTCTTGAAGTCGGCGATCGAGGTCATTAACTCAGCCTCGTCTTCCTTCGACAGCTGCTTGGTGTCTTCGATACGCTTCAGCAGGGCGGCGTGGCTGCTCTGCAAAAACTTGTGCAAGTCATGCTCAAAACCAAGCACTTCCTTCACGTCGATATCGTCAAGGAAACCCTTGTTCACCGCAAACAGCGACACCGCCATCAGTGAAACCGGCAACGGTGTGTACTGCGGCTGCTTCAGCAATTCGGTCACGCGCGCGCCGCGATCAAGCTGCTTGCGGGTTGCGTCATCGAGATCAGAAGCAAACTGAGCAAACGCTGCCAGTTCGCGATACTGCGCCAAGTCGGTACGAATACCGCCCGAGAGGCCCTTGATCACTTTGGTTTGCGCCGCACCACCTACACGCGACACCGAGATACCGGCGTTAATCGCTGGACGGATACCCGAGTTGAACAGTGAGGTCTCAAGGAAGATCTGACCGTCGGTAATTGAGATCACGTTGGTTGGCACGAACGCCGATACGTCACCCGCTTGTGTTTCAATAATTGGCAGGGCTGTCAGCGAACCGGTCTTACCTTTGACTTCACCGTGCGTGAAGGCCTCGACATAATCCGGATTAACGCGCGCGGCGCGCTCGAGCAGACGCGAGTGGAGATAAAACACGTCGCCGGGGAAGGCCTCACGACCCGGCGGACGGCGAAGCAGCAACGACACTTGACGATAAGCCACGGCTTGCTTCGACAAATCATCGTAAATAATCAGCGCATCCTGGCCACGATCACGGAAATACTCACCCATGGCACAGCCTGAGTAGGCTGCCACATATTGCATTGCGGCTGACTCGGAAGCGGACGCAGCTACAACGATGGTGTAATCCAGTGCGCCATGCTCATCAAGCGCGCGCACCACGTTTTTGATCGAGGACGCTTTTTGGCCGATCGCGACGTAGATACAGGTGCAGTCCTGGCCCTTCTGGTTGATGATGGTGTCAATCGCAACTGCGGTCTTGCCAGTCTGACGGTCGCCAATGATCAGCTCGCGCTGACCACGACCAATCGGCACCATGGAGTCAATTGCCTTCAATCCGGTTTGCAGCGGCTGCGAAACGGACTGTCGCGCGATAACGCCAGGTGCAATTTTTTCGATAGGCGCGGTCAACTTGGTCGCAATCGGACCCTTGCCGTCGATGGGCTGACCCAAAGCATTAACAACGCGGCCACGCAGCTCAGGGCCAATCGGCACCTCAAGAATACGACCGGTACACTTGACCGTATCGCCTTCTGAAATATGCTCGTAACTACCGAGAATAACTGCACCAACCGAGTCGCGCTCAAGGTTGAGAGCCAAGCCGAAAGTGTTGCCGGGGAATTCGAGCATCTCGCCCTGCATCGCATCGGATAAGCCATGAATGCGGCAGATGCCATCGGTCACCGAAATCACCGTGCCTTGGTTGCGGATCTCCGCGCCTGCGCCCAAGCCTTGGATCCGGCTCTTGATCAGCTCGCTGATTTCGGACGGGTTGACTTGCATGTTAACTCCTGATTATTGGAGACCGCTGCAACATCATCGGTCTCGCCATTACATGAAATAGTGAAGTCGTTACTCAGGCTACTAACGCGGTATGCATACGCTCCAAGCGCGCGCTAACCGAGTGATCAAGCACCTCATCGCCAACAGTGACACGCACACCGCCAATCAGCTGCGGGTCAACAGAAACCGTGGGTTTGAGTTTTCTACCGAATTTCTTTTCCAACACCGACATCAGCGACGCAAGCTGCGCGTCACTCATCGGAAACGCTGTCAGCACCTCAGCATCGGCCGTGCTCTCGTAAGCGTTCTTCAGATCGTGAAAATGATGCTCGATCGCTGGCAACAGCGACAACCGACCATTCTCCACCAGCATTTCGACCAAATTCCTGGCCTCGGCGCCCACGTTGGTTTTCAGCGCCTCAAGAAAGGTTTTGGTGATGAGGTCGCGCGGCACTCGCGGATCGCGCGCCATCGCGCCCACCTCCGGTACTGCGGCAACCTGTGCCATGGTGGACAGCGCGTCCGCCCAAGCACCAAGGTCTGAAGAGCGCGCGATTCTGAACAGCGCCTCTGCGTAAGGACGAGCGATGGTTGCGAGTTCCGCCATGGCTACAGCTCAGCTTTGAGTTGTTCAAGCAAATCAGCGTGCGCCGAGGCATTCACCTCGCGCCGCAGGATTTGCTCTGCGCCCTTAACAGCAAGTGCGGCAACATCATTGCGCAGCGCGTCGCGCAAGCGAATCGCCTCCGCAGCCGCATCATGCCGGGCCGCCTCGATGATTCCAGCCGCTTCGGATGAGGCGGTACGTTTAGCCTCTTCGATAATTTCTGCTGCGCGGCGCTCCGCATCAACGATGCGTCGGCTGCTTTCTTCATGCACTTGCTGCAGCTCGACTTGGACGCGCTTTTCGGCAACAGCCAATTCATGTTTGCCGCGTTCGGCCGCAGCCAAACCTTCGGATATTTTGTTGGCGCGCTCGTCGAGTGCCTTCATCAGCGGTGGCCACACATATTTCATGGTGAACAGCGCCAAGATAAAGAAAACAACTAGCTGCGCGAACAGCGTTGCGTTCAGGTTCACGTGATCTTCTCTCTAACGGTGGTTACCGGAGAGGCGCAGCGCGCCTCCCGAGTGTGATGACCCAATGTCCTGCAGATCAGCCCGAGAACGGGTTGGCGAACGTGAACATCATGGCCAAGCCGACGCCGATCAGGAACGCCGCGTCAATCAGACCAGCCAGCAGGAACATCTTGGTCTGCAGGCTATTCATGAGCTCAGGCTGACGTGCTGCCGCCTCGATAAACTTGCCACCCATGATACCGATGCCAATACAAGCGCCATTCGCGCCTAAGCCGATGATCAGTCCACAGGCGAGGGCAACCAGACCGACGTTACTCATAAAGACTCCTTTAGATAGTCAATGTTAAAAAGTGAATGAAGCGACCAGATCGATCAGTGTCCTTCATGCGCCTGCCCGATATACACGAGCGTCAGCATCATGAAAATGAACGCCTGAAGAACAACAATAAGAATGTGGAAGATGGCCCATACCGACCCTGCCAACACATGCAGACCGAAACCCCACCATGTTGCAGTGGAGCCCAGCAAAGCGATCAGCAGGAACAGCAGCTCACCGGCGTACATGTTGCCGAACAGTCGCATGCCCAGCGAAACTGTTTTTGCCACGAACTCGATCAGGTTCAAGCCAAAGTTCGCAAGCCACAGCGCCGGGTGCGAGCCAAAGGGCGCACAAAACAGCTCATGGATAAAACCGCCGACGCCTTTGATCTTGATGTTGTAGTAGAGCATGAGGCACAGCACGCCGATCGCCATGCCAAGCGCGCAGTTCAGGTCGGCGGTCGGCACGATGCGGAAGTGGGGCTCAATATCAAATAAACGGAAAATCGAGGCGAACAAATCGACCGGTAAAAAGTCGAGCGAGTTCATCAGCAAGACCCACACAAACACGGTCAAGGCCAGCGGTGCGATGAAAGTGCGATCACCGTGGACAATATTTTTGGCTTGGTCGTTGACCATTTCAAACACCATTTCGACCGCTGCCTGAAAACGCCCAGGAACGCCAGAAGTCGCGCGGCGCGCTGCCGCCACCATCAGCACCAAAGAGATTATGCCCATAAGCACCGACCAGAACACGGTGTCTATGTTCAGCACGGTGAGGTCAATGATTGACTCCTGGTGCTTGGTCGACAGGTGCCCGAGGTGGTGCAGTATGTATTCTGCAGGTGTCGGTGCGTGGTTGACGCCCTCAGTGATCATGTCCTTTGCCATTTCAGTGTCTGAACAACATAACTGCGTAACTCTTGAGCGCGACGAAAAATGCCAACAGCATCGCCAACCAATGTAAATCGCGGTACCAATATGCGATCGCACCTAACAATGCCACTGTCAGCGCAATCTTCGCAAACTCGCCGAAGAAAAACGTTCGCGGCGACATTGTTTCAAGCTTCTTTGCACGATGATTCAAGTACATTGCAAATAAGCCGTTCGGCACCACGCAACACAATCCACCCAGCAATGCGGAACTGAATGCATTGATTCCACTCCAGACGCCCGCCAGCAACGCGACCGCAATTGTGGCGGTTATCTGAATTGCGACTAAGCGCAGCATAGTGGAGGGTTGTGAGAGGGAATCCGGCAAACGCTCAAAAGGCCGGGCGCCTGCATCTGCGTTCCCACATCCAAAGCCCGTGATTATATGGTCTATCGGAGATGTCCGTCAAACCGCTGCATGTTTCTTAGGGCCGTCTATCGCGGGCTCTTGGTTTGATCGGCGTAGTTGGTATTGAGGCTTGTGCCGATTGTTTTTTATTTGGCAATCTCGGGCTCGTTGTCTTGCTTGATGCACCCTTTCTTGTTCAATGCGCTTTTTGATGCAGCAGGCCGGTGATTTGATCGAGCTGATCAAGGCTGGTGAAGCTGATTACAACCTCGCCGCTGTTGCGCGCACCGAGTTTGATGCTGACTGTGGTTGCCAACGCATCGGAGAGTGTTTCTTCCAGTATCAACAAATCGCGTGACTTGGCAGGCTTGGTGTTGCTCTTGCCGTCTTTTCGGCTCATGTTGGCGCGAGTGGCCATTTTCTCTGCTTCTCGCACAGAGAGTTTTTTTGCCGTGATCTGGTTGGCCAGAACGATCTGAGTAGCCGCGTCAACCGCCAGCAGCGCACGCGCATGACCCATATCGAGCTCACCTGCCATCAGCATCGATTGCACCGGCTTGGCCAGATTCAAGAGCCTTAGCAAATTAGACACGGCGCTGCGTGACCGCCCGACAGCTTCGGCCGCACGCTCATGCGTGAACTTGAATTCTTCGATCAGCCGCTGGACGCCGGTAGCCTCTTCGATCGGGTTGAGGTCCTCACGCTGCATGTTTTCGATCAGCGCCATGGCGGCGGCGGCCTGATCATCGACCTCGCGCACCAACACGGGCACCTCAGCCAAGCCGGCCATTTTTGCTGCGCGAAACCGGCGCTCGCCGGCAATAATTTCATGCGTGACGCCGGACTTTGCGCCGCTGATTGGGCGCACCAGGATCGCTTGCAGCACGCCTTGGGCTTTTATTGAATCGGCTAACTCGCGTAATGCCTCATCATTCATGTGGCTACGCGGCTGGTACTTGCCGGCTTGCAGTGCATCGACAGGCAATGATGCAGTGGCGCTGGCGGCGCTGCTGGTGTCTTCTGTAAAACTGGCAGAGCCTCCCAACAATGCATCAAGGCCGCGGCCTAAGCCTTTGGGTTTTTTGTTAATCATGGGGTGATATGAGCTACGTAACAATGGGTTCGGTTTGACCGTTAGCCTGGCGCACATAATGTGCGAGCCCTAAGCCGCGATCAGATGCATCAAAGCGCTGCGATACGCGCAACCAATTCTTTGCCAAAACTGGTGTAGGCCTGCGCGCCTTTCGATGCCGGATCAAAAATCACGCCGGGTATGCCATACGAAGGCGCCTCGGCCAGTCGCACATTGCGCGGAATAATGGTCTTGAATACTTTTTCGCCAAAATGCTTTTCAAGTTGGATCGATACCTGCTGCGACAACATCATGCGCGGGTCAAACATCACTCGCAAGAGGCCGATCACTTTTAAATCAGGGTTCATCTTGGCGTGCACGATTTTTATGGTGTTGACCAGGTCGGATAAGCCTTCGAGCGCGTAGTACTCGCACTGCATAGGAATAACCACACCGTGCGCGGCACACAATCCGTTCAGCGTTAGCATTGATAACGCCGGCGGGCAATCAATCAATATGAAATCATAGTCTGCCTCGACGTCCATCAAGGCGAGTCGCAGACGCTGTTCACGCTGCTCCAGCTCGACCATCTCTATCTCTGCGCCGGCCAGGTCACGGTTGGCTGGCAGCACATCGAAATTTCCGCTCTCGGATTTTTGCAATGCATCGCGCAAGCTTTCCATCCCAAGCATGACTTGGTAGACCGAGTGCTCAAGGTTCGCTTTATCCACGCCCGCACCCATGGTGGCATTACCCTGGGGATCGAGGTCGACCAGCAACACGCGCTTGTTAAGCGCGGCAAGACTCGCTGCCAGATTAACCGCGGTGGTGGTCTTGCCAACCCCGCCTTTTTGATTAGCGACGCAGAAAACTTTTGCCATGGTTTTGGTGTTTGAATTAGCGACTGTTTTCATCGGCTCGCATCAAGGTGATCAGGTAACGCTCGCCGGCCATTTGCGGCACGTGCAGCTGTTCGGTGTGTTCGATTCGCCAGTCGTTTGGTAGTGCCTTCAGTTCCGCCTCGAACTGCGGCCCCTTCAGTGCCACAAGCTTGCCACCGTCGCTGAGGAGATGGCTCGTCCATTTCGCAAAATCGGGCAGCGCAGCGAATGCGCGCGAGGTGATGATGTCGAAACCTTGGGTTGCGGTGAACTGCTCTACGCGCCCCGTGTGCACGGTCACATTGCTCAGCCTGAGTTCGGATTTCACCTGCGTCAAAAACGCCGTTTTCTTGTGAACGGTATCGATCAGCTCGATCCGCATGTCGGGCGCTGCATAAGACGCCCATATCGCGATCACCAAACCCGGTAGGCCGCCGCCCGAGCCGACGTCCAGCACGCTTCGAGCGCCAGCATAGGCATGCAGCGCAGCCAGGCAGTCCAGCAGGTGATGCGTCAGCATCTGCTGCGAGTCGCGCACCGCGGTCAAGTTGTAGGTGGCATTCCATTTTTGGAGCAACGTCACGTAGGCAAGAAGTTGCTGCTGACAGGTTTGCGGCAAATTCAAACCCAGTTCGCGGGCGCCCTGCTCGAGTTGCGCTTGCAACGACAAGAATTGGCTTGTCATTCACGCCGCGCTCTTGCCTGGGTCGGCGAGTTCTGCTGCCGATTTAAGGCCCCGCTTCTTCAGATGGATCAGCAACAAAGAGATGGCGGCTGGTGTGACCCCGGCAATGCGAGAGGCTTGCCCCAAAGTCTCCGGCTTGAACTGGTTGAGTTTCTGCCGAACCTCCATCGACAACGCTGGCACCGCATGGTAGTCCAAGTCCGTGGGCAGCTCGAGATGCTCGTAGTGCTCATGACGCTCGACCTCTCTCGCCTGCCGATCAATATAGCCGGCATATTTGACCTGAATCTCGACCTGCGCTGCAACGTCCGGCGGCACCTGAGGATTATCAAAGCGGCGCCCATCAGACCCTGTTAATGACATCAATGTGTTGTAACTGACATTCGGGCGCCGAAGCAAGTCAGTTAGCGCATACTCCCGCTCTAACGCTTTACCTACAACGCGCTCCGCCTCATGTGAGGCGATTATTCGGGGATTAACCCAGGTGGATTTTAGTCGCTCCAATTCACGCGCAATCGCTTCTTGGCGTTGCTCAAACGCGATCCATTGTGCATCTCCTACGCAGCCAAGCTGGCGCCCGATCTGGGTTAGACGTAAATCCGCGTTGTCTTCACGCAGACTGAGGCGATACTCTGCGCGGCTGGTGAACATTCGGTAGGGCTCTTGCACGCCCTGGGTTACCAAGTCGTCAACCAAAACGCCGAGATACGCTTGATCGCGGCCTGGGGTCCATGCGGGTTCACCGCGCACATGCAGCGCCGCGTTGATGCCCGCAAGCAAGCCCTGGGCTGCAGCCTCCTCGTAACCTGTGGTGCCGTTAATCTGTCCGGCGAAAAACAATCCAGCGATTGCCTTCGTTTCGAGTGAGGCCTTCAATCCGCGCGGGTCAAAGTAATCGTACTCGATAGCGTAGCCCGGCCGCACGATATGGGCGCGCTCCAGCCCAGCGATCGAATGCACCAGCGCAAGTTGTGCATCAAAAGGAAGACTCGTCGAAATGCCATTCGGATAAAACTCATTCGTCGTCAGACCCTCGGGCTCCAGAAAGATCTGGTGCGAGGCCTTGTCGGCGAACCGGTGAATCTTGTCCTCAATAGACGGACAGTACCGCGGGCCAACGCCTTCAATAACGCCCGTGAACATTGGGCTGCGATCGAGAGACTCGCGAATGATGTCATGAGTGCGCGCATTGGTATGCGTGATCCAGCAAGGCAACTGCGCTGGATGCATGGCGGCTGAACCCATGGCCGAGAACACCGGCATCGGATCGATATCGCCCGCCTGCTCCTGCATCACAGAAAAATCGATCGTGCGACCATCAATGCGCGGCGGCGTACCGGTTTTGAGGCGCCCCTGCGGCAACTTCATTTCTCTCAGGCGCGCCGCCAGCGAATGAGCCGGTGGATCCCCCGCCCGGCCACCGGCATGATGGCTTAGCCCGACATGAATTTTCCCGTCAAGAAAAGTTCCCGCCGTGAGCACCACCGCCCGCGCACGGAACCGCAAGCCGACCTGGGTCTGCACACCGACCACCCGGTCGGACTCGAGCAGCAAATCATCGACAGACTGCTGAAATAGCCACAAGTTACGCTGATTTTCCAGACGGCGACGAATAGCGGCGCGGTACAAAATACGATCTGCCTGGGCCCGCGTGGCGCGGACCGCCGGCCCCTTGGAAGAATTAAGAATGCGAAACTGAATACCCGCCTCGTCGGTGGCAATCGCCATGGCTCCGCCAAGCGCGTCAAGCTCTTTGACCAGGTGCCCCTTGCCAATACCGCCGATCGACGGGTTACAGGACATCTGCCCCAAAGTTTCGATGTTGTGGGTCAGCAGCAAGACTTTCCGACCCATGCGCGCACCAGCGAGCGCCGCTTCGGTACCAGCGTGGCCGCCGCCGACAACGATTAGATCAAATTCAGCTGGGGAGTCCATTTTCGGCGGCAATGCCAAGATCAGAGAGGCTGGATTATAAGGGCTTTTAAATCGGGGAAGCGTCGAAATAGGCGCCACACAATCACCGCAATTGTTTCACGTGAAACCCACCTCGCCCTAGAGCTATCAGCGGTTAACGCGAGCTGTTCCACGTGAAACAGCATCACGCGGAGCGATTTATTTGGCTAAATAGCCAAAAGCGTCCCAGGCCGTCTTGGCGATTAAGCCCAGCACTGCAGCGAGAAAAGCCTTTCGGACAAAGGCTGCGCCTTCATTGATAGCCAGCCTCGCGCCCAACCAAGCGCCCAGCATATTGAATACCGCCATTAACCCAGCAATCTCCCACAATGGCGTGGTAGTCGGAACAAACCAAACCAAGGCCGCAAAATTGCAAGCCACATTGATAATCTTGGCCGAGGCCGAAGCTTGGAGAAAGTCTTGCCCAAATACTCTGACCAACACAAACACAAGGAAGCTCCCGGTGCCGGGGCCGAAAAAGCCATCGTAGAATCCGATGGCTGCGCCCAGCACCGCTGCAGCCCCAACTTTAGCCCGGCCTTGAAATCCCCGAGCGGCTTCCACGCCAAAGTTTTTATGCCGAAACACATGGAGTGCTACCAACACCAGAACAAAGGGCAAGATTTTTCGGAAAACATCCGGAGGCACCAAAGACATTGCCCAGGCACCTAAAAAACCAAACGCTAAGGCCGCGACAGTGGCCGGGAGCAGCAAGGACAGATCAACGGGTACGGTTTTCCAGTAGGTTCTCGCAGCCAGCCCTGTGCCAAATATGCTCGAGAGCTTATTGGTTGCAAACAAGCTCGCCGGCGACGCGGCGGGGAATGCGCTGAACAATGCCGGTACTTGTATGAGGCCACCGCCACCGACAATCGCATCGAGCAGGCCCGCCAGAAATGCCGCAATCATCAGCAGTACCGTTGGCTCGAGCACCCAGTTCTCCATCAGGAGCCCAAGATCATCCGGAAATAGTTAGCGCACGCTGTCAGAAAATGCATTGATAAAGCTGGGTTTGCTTGATTGGCGGTGGGTATGATCGCTACCCTTACCGGCTTACGCATGCGCGGCCAGAATCAGATCCGATGCACGTTCTGCGATCATGATTACCGGTGAATTGCAATTGCCCGATGTGATAGTGGGCATGATTGACGCGTCGACTACCCGCAAGCCCGCAACACCCCGCACGCGCAGCTCGCTATCGACCACCGCAGCAGGATCTGTCGCCGCGCCCATTTTGCACGTACCCACCGGATGAAAAATTGTCGTACCAATATCGCCAGCTGCTTTCTCCAGCTCGACATCGGATGCCAGGTCAGCGCCAGGTTTAAGTTCCTCCGGAGCGTAGCGCTGCAGTGCTGGCGCTTGGGCGATACGCCGAGTAATACGTATTGCGTCAGCCGCCACCCGCCTGTCTTCCGCTGTGGCGAGATAATTCAATGAAATTTTTGGTGCGAGGTAAGGGTCCGCTCCAGCAATTTCCACCTTGCCGCGCGAGCTTGGCCGCAAATTACATACGCTGGCCGTGAAAGCCGGAAAGGCGTGAAGCGGTTCACCGAAGCGCTCTAATGACAAGGGCTGAACGTGATACTGAATGTTCGCTCTGAGTTGAGCGGGGTCTGAACGGGTAAATAACCCTAATTGCGATGGCGCCATAGACATCGGCCCCGTGCGATTAACTAGATACTCAGCAGCGATAGCCGCCTTGCCCCACCAACTATTCGCCATCGTGTTTAAGGTTTTTGCGTCTTTTACTTTGAACACCATCCTGAGTTGCAAGTGATCTTGCAAGTTAGCGCCAACACCCTCGTGCACCAAAGTAGGCGTAATTTGATAGCGTTGTAATAAATCCAGTGGGCCTACCCCGGAGTGTTGGAGAATTTGCGGTGAGCCAATCGCGCCAGCAGCAAGTACTGTTTCGTGATGAGCAGTAGCACGCCAGCGCTTTGCGCCGCCGGTGAACTCAACACCACTGCAACGCAGCCCACTTTCGTTCTTTTCAAAAATGAGTTTTTCTACGTGGCAGCCCGTCATGATCGTCAAGGCCCCTTGACGCGCGCTGCTCTTTAAAAACGCCTTGGCCGTGTTCCAGCGTAGCCCATTTTTTTGATTAACTTCGAAATAGCCACAGCCTTCGTTGTCACCCTGATTGAAGTCACTAACCGTTTGAATACCCGTTTGCGCAGCAGCTTCGCGAAACGCGTCGAGGATGTCCCAGCGCAATCGCTGTTTTTCTACCCGCCACTCACCACCAACCCCATGAAATGGGTTTGCCCCGGCATGATGGTCTTCTGAACGCAAGAAAATCGGCAACACGTTATCCCAACGCCATCGATCATCCCCGGTCACGCTAGCCCAGTCGTCATAGTCTTGTCGCTGGCCACGCATGTAGATCATGCCGTTGATCGAGGAACAACCACCCAGCACCTTGCCCCTCGGATAAATGAGCCGCCTCCCGTTCAAACCAGGCTCACTCTCAGTTTTATAACGCCAGTCTGTACGCGGGTTATCAATACAATAGAGATAGCCAACAGGAATATGCACCCATACGTAGTCATCTTTACCGCCAGCTTCGATCAGTAGCACCTGACTACCTTTGCGCTGGCTCAAACGATTGGCCAAGACACAACCGGCCGTACCTGCGCCAATAATGATGTAGTCAAATGTCCCGATACTCTCGCTAGATGTCATCAACCGCTCCAAAACGATGCCGTCACCAAGATTCTTCACTCACACATCGCATAATTTTTTTATCAGCCTTGATCGCCGTTAGCTGTGGATAATCCGTTGGATAAGTAGTGCAGGAAACCTTAACAACTTACGATGCTACACACGCAGAAAAATCTTTCCACTTATTGTGCAGCGGTTCCAGCAAGACGATACACCGCTTATCCTTCGTGCAAGTCATTGAACGGTAAATATAAAGCGAAGATATCCACCAACCGATGACTGCTTTATTAGCTATTACTAGTTTTATATAAAACCTTATTATTTAATTCAGGTGCTTGCTGTTTTCAAACAAGAACACGTCGACAGCGCGACATCTTCTGCGACAGAAATCCCACCGGATGACACACGATAGCTGTACTATTCGCCACGACGTACCTGCTTGTCTCACATAGCCTTAGACATATTTTCCTGACTAGCTTGTCTTACTTGCTCTCTCAGCCAACGATGTCCAGGATTTCGTCCATCTCGCTCATGCCACAACATATCGATATGAACTTCAGGCAATTCAAAAGGTAGCGGTTGATGCACTAACTGGCTTGACATGCCGGTAGCGTTAATCAGGTGCTTTGGAATAACCATCACCAGATCAGAACCAGCAACGACTTTACCCGCAGTGAAAAACTGATTGACTGTTAGAAGGATTCTTCGGTCGCGACCAAGCGAAGCTAAGGCATCATCAACCAAGCCGCGAGCGCGCCCTGAAAAGCTTACTAGCAAATGATTAGCATCACAGTAGCGGTCCAGCGTTAGTGGTTGTTCGCTTAAAGGATGCTGTTTCCGCATAACGGCAACGTATTGCCCAGAGTACAAGCGCTCATGTCGAATTGGTGTTTCGGTTGAGCCTTGCAATTGCGCGACAACACCCGGGAAAAAACCGATGGCTAATTCCACATCACCACGCAGTAGCAATGGACGCGGCTCACGCGTGGTTAACGGCACCATACGTACATCAATACCTGGTGCTACTTGCTCAATAATTCTGACTAATGGCGGCAAGATCAGCGCCGCAGTAGCGTCAGCCATTGCCATGCGAAAGGTCGCATGCGCTTTTTCCAGCTCAAAACTTCGCGGTGCAACAGCCTCTTCTAAATCAGCGAGTGCTCTTCTTACCGCTGGCCAGAGTGACTCTGCACGTGCCGTCGGCTTGACGCCATGCGCTGTA
This sequence comes from Burkholderiaceae bacterium, assembly GCA_018882935.1. Lineage (GTDB taxonomy): Bacteria > Pseudomonadota > Gammaproteobacteria > Burkholderiales > Burkholderiaceae_D > Pernthalerella. The sequence continues at coordinate 19,517 of VERA01000013.1, forward strand.
CGAATTAATAACTCATCACCCAGCGCATCGCGCAAGCGCTTGACAGCATTTGATACCGCAGGCTGTGTCATCGCAAGACGATGAGCTGCTCGTGTAAGGTTTTGCTCTGTCATTACCGCGTCGAATACACGCAGTAAATTCAAATCTAGTGTCAAGAAACTCATTGAGTAAACTCGATTAGTGTATGAAGCAACAGATATAGCATGGAAATTTTTCTATGACGTGCCGCTAACGCCGCCCATAGGCAGCAGCGAACCACATGCCAGTTATGAGCAAAGCGATTGCGAACCAGATGCTTAAATGCGACGGTTCTACCTGTTCCAATAAGTAACCTGTCACTCCAATACCCGAGGCTTGACCCAAGAAAAAGCACGAAGCGAACGCGGCAACAGCAGCACCGCGGCGCTCCGGCGCCATCTGCGTCGCGTTAATCTGCAACGTATTGTGCATCATGTAAAAGCCCAAACCAAAAATAAAGCACGCCGGTAAGCTTAAGTACCAACTGCGACTAAAGCCAATGATCAGCATAGCGACCGACATCATGCTGACACCCAAACGAATTAGCCACCGTTCTCCTAATACGCGGACCAATAGCGGCGAGAAAAGCGCGAATCCGAGCCCTCCAACACCGAACAGCATCACCATAGAGCCGGCAGCTGTTAGCGAGAGACCAAGTTGCAGATGAAAAATGGTAGGTATGAATGCCAGGGTCCCGAAGACCAGGGCGCCTTCAACGAACACACTCAAGAGCACAATGCGAGCCCAAGCGACTTGAAGAACATGTGAAAAAGACCTTAGTAGAGAAGCAATGCCATGATTGCTTAGGCCGGTGTGCTGCGCATGTCGTACCAAGGCATGGGTTGGTAATTGGCGACGTAGTCGCAACAGGTAAACGCCTGTCATCAAAAACGATATTGCTATCAAACCAAACGGAATTCGCCAATCAAGATGATCTGCACACAAGCCGCCAACAAACACACCAACCCCGTTGCCGAGAATCAAACCTATCATGAATCGGGCTAGCACCGGCTGTCGCTCGGCGTAGCTAACCACATCACCAATCCATGCCATCGATAGCGGGATTAGCGCCGCACAACTGGCGCCCGCCAAGAGGCGGGCCACAACAAGGGTGGAGAAATCATGCGCAGCAGCGCATAGCAAGGACGTGAATGAACAGACAAAGCATGCAATTGCTATCACTAAATACTTGCCGTAGCGATCGCCTAGCGGGCCAAACAACAACTGCGCCACACCATAAGCCACGCTGAATACCGTAATTACCGCAGAGACTTCACCAATGCTGTGCGAGAACTCAGTAGATAGTTTTACTAACATTGGATCGGCAACACGCATCGACATTCCGCTGCCGAATGCTGCTAAGGCTAGCGCAATGAAAGCACTGCGCGGAATAGAGAGATCCGGACTGACCGGGGGTGCCTCCGGGTTTATCACAGACGATGCGCGCTTTCGAACGAACGCTCGACGCCGCACACCGGATCAATAAAAGAAATCGCGCTGGCACATAATTTTAATGGCGCAGAAAAATCTTCCAGCGTAGTCGGCTCAGGCGTGGGGTAAAACTTGTCGTTGATGATGGGAATACCAAGCATGCTCATGTGAAAGCGTAGCTGATGCATTTTGCCAGTCTCGGGGATAAGTCTGTAGCGACCGATGTGGCCATCATGCGACTGCAACTCGATGTGGGTTACTGCGTTCGGCTCCCCCGGGACGTCTTTGACCCGAAAAAACAAATCATCACGGACAATACGACTACGCACAGTACATGGCAACTTTACATCCGCGTTCAGCGGCGCTAGCGCTTGATAAACTTTATGAACCTTTTTGAATCGGAACATCGCCTGCCAGAGCGACCGAGTGGCCGGGTTCACCGAAAACAATATTACCCCAGCAGTCTCACGATCCAAACGATGAATCGGGCTGATGGATTGCAAACCGGTTTTCCGTCGCAACCTGACCAGCAAGGACTCATGCAAATATTTACCACCAGGCGTCACCGGCACGAAATGCGGTTTGTCGACCACAATCAGCTCATCATCTTGATATAAAACTACCTCTTCGAACGGGATCGGGGTTTCGTTAATGCGCACACGGTAGTAAAAAATCTTTGTGCCGCCGACATACGCAGCGTCGTAATCCAACACCTCACCACGGTCATTGCGTACGTCACCGCGACTCATGCGTAAACGCCATTCTGTCTCTGGCACCATGGGAAAGCGAACGGCGAGATATTGGCCTAAGGTTTTCCAGTGACCATGCGGAAGCCAGGCGAAACTGGGCGCCACACCCTCTCGCATAGGCAGCACGGACGGCTCTGCTTGCGAGGGATGCTCAGAGATCAAATCGAACCGGCTCTGATGTCGCCAAGAAGGGGCGCGTTCTGGACCACAGCGCCGACCAGCCGGGAGGCCATGGCAATTCCGGGCCGGCGTACGGCGGCAGATTGGCGCGCAGCGGAATAATCGGCAAGGACGCCGGCATCGAGGCGCGGTGTCCATCAATACCTAGCGAATAGCCGTAATTCGGCAGCAGCGCGGCACAAACATCGGCGAACCAACGTGAGTGATCTTCGTCGCGACCCAGCGCTTGCGCCAAGCCGTGCGGGTCAAACCGCGCCAATGCGGAGCATAGCTCTGCCACCGTGTCGGCAGGTCCGTCGCCCCAACCCATCACCGGGTTCAGGTTGTAGTCGGCACCAGAGCCGTACCAGCCTTCACGCCAGCTGCGTCGGTACCAGTCACGTTTGCCAGTAAATAAATGCCAGCGCCAATGCAAGCCTGATGGCTTGGGCCAGCTGTATAGGTAGAGGCGCTGATAGCCCGCCTGATGTAACTGCTGCACCATGGCCATTAATCTTCCATGAGGCATGCGATCAGGTGGCGCCGCTCGAAAATGAATCGGCTCGCCATCCGCATACTGCACCTGGTCACAGGAGAGATTCAAATCAAGCGTGCGCCCCTCGCTCCCAAATCGTGCTGAGACCCAGCCGGTCATTAAATTTACCGCCGTAATAACGCCATAGCCGCGATAGCGGTGAAAGATGACGGTGCCGGGAGCAAGTGCTTTCATCAACGATGCAGCATCAAAATAATTGGAGAGCGTAGTTTACTGTTATCAACGCGCGTTCGTATGTCGAATAATAAACCCGACATTCGCACCAATTTATTGAACCTGTAACCGCAATGCAAGTGCAAACATAAAAGCATGCCAACTTAGCATTGGATTTTTCACCTTGTGCGCTTTTACCATGGCGGTCCATCTTGTCTCGGATGGCGGGCAACACTGGCGATCAACGCTGGCGTTGCTCAGCATTTCAGGAGTGGTTCCTCTGGGGCCACTCCTTTTTTTATCGCGCTATCATGTTGGTGATTTTACGAGATCGCATCATGAGCCTACGAATCATCGCCACCGGCGGCACCTTTGATAAAAGCTACGACCCCTTGACCGGGAACCTGGTCTTCGAGAGCAGCATTTTGCCAACCGCATTAGCGCGCGCCCGCATTACCGAAGCCATCAGCTTCGAGTCGTTGCTGGCGCTTGACTCGCTCGAGATGACTGACGAGCACCGCGCGAAAATTTTGACAGCGTGCGAGCGCAGCGAACAGACAAAAATCGTGATCATCCATGGTACCGACACCATGCGTGAAACAGCCGAGGTGATCGGACAAGCAGCTTTGCAAAAAACCATCGTACTTACCGGCGCTATGGTTCCGTACCGGATAGCCTCTTCAGACGCCTTATTCAACTTGGGTTTTGCCATTGCGGTAGCGCAGCTTAGTCACCCCGGCGTATTTGTCGCCATGAATGCCCAGGTATTTGACTGGGATAGCGTCAGAAAAAACAAAGCCGCAGGCGTTTTCGAGCGTAATGAATAACGCCGTTATCACTGAACGCGTATCAGCAACCGGAGTCGTTGACGCTGCCGTCCGGCATCACCGTATTGCAAAGTTTGGCCCCATCAAATTTGGTGCCGGTAGCGGTAGCGCCCTTCAAATTGGCGCCTTTCAAATTCGCCGAGCCGAATTCAGCGTTCGATAAATCTGCTCCTTGCAGGTTAGTCTCTCGTAGAAAAGCCCCTTGAAAATTTGCGCCGTTCAGTTTGGCTTCGCTTAAGTTGGCTTTTTTCAGGTTAGCGCTTTCAAAATTTGTTGATAGCGTTCTTTTCTCCATCGGCCGTTGCGACAGATCGGCTTTCGACAAATTCGCACCCACGAGATTCGCGTTCTGAAAATCTGCACCGCGTAAATCCGCACCAGACAGCGCGGCATCAGTTAGATCACAATACTTGCAAGCGTTGGTAACACGCAAAGTTTCAAGCTTGCTTGCGTCTGCGGATAAAGCAATTGGCATCGCCGCGAGCAAGCCGCTTGCAGCAATTATCGATACAGCGAGGTGGCTTGACACAACAGGGCTCCTTCCGATGAACAGTTCTGCCATTAATTTTAGGGATCATACTTGATCAGCAGCACGCTATTTGCCGATACAAAATCGACTGAAAATAACACCAAGCAGATCGTCAGAAGTGAACGCGCCGGTAATGCTGCTTAACTGTAGCTGTGCTAAACGTAACTCTTCAGCAAACAGGTCAAGCGATCGATCATCGTTTCCAGCGTATTGCTCGGCGATGGTGAGGTGCTCGTGCGCGGCGCGCAACGCCATCAGATGCCGCTCGCGCGCAAGATAAATCGATTGATCAGTTTGCTGCCAGCCAGCGACTTGCAGCAGCGCAGACCGCAGCAAATCAATGCCACCGCCTGTTACTGCGGACAAGTAAATATGCGTGGCATCTCCCTGCAGCTCGAGCGATGGCTTATGCCCGGAGATGTCGATCTTGTTCCAGATACGCAGCAGCGGAAGGCGCGCTGGAAGGCGCTCGACCAGGGCTTCGTCGGCGCGTGTCGGTCCCCGACTTGCATCCAGGATGTGCAGCACAACATCGGCCTCATCTACGGCAGCCCAAGTGCGTGCGATACCGATTCGCTCGACCTCGTCGCTGGCATCCTGATCATCTCGGATACCGGCAGTGTCGATAACATGGATCGGGATGCCCTCGATTTGTATAGTCTCTGTTACCTTATCGCGCGTGGTGCCGGCGATTGCGGTTACGATCGCCACTTCTGCCCCGGCCAACGCGTTTAACAACGAGCTCTTGCCGACATTGGGCAAACCAGCCAGCACGACCTTGAGTCCGCTGCGTAACAGCGCGCCCTGACCTGCCTGTGCCAGTATGTTCTCAAGGGAATCGCGAATACTGTTTAAACGGCCGCGCGCATCTGACGACGCGAGAAATTCGATTTCTTCCTCAGGAAAATCCAAGGTGGCCTCGACCAACATCCGCACATGCGTTACTTGATCGACCAGCTCAGACACAACCTGCGAGAAAGCACCGCTTAACGAGCGCGTCGCCAGCCGTGCCGCGGCCTCGGTGGACGCCTCGATCAGATCCGCCACTGCCTCGGCCTGGGCGAGATCGAGCTTATTGTTCTGAAACGCGCGAAATGTGAATTCACCTGGTTGCGCATGTCGAAGACCGATCTCTGCGCCGGCCTCCAGACATCGATTCAGCAGCATCTGCAGCACTACGGGCCCGCCGTGCCCATGCAGCTCGAGTACATCCTCACCCGTATAAGAATGCGGAGCCTCGAACCACAGCACCAGGCCGCGATCAATCACACTGCCGTCTGCAGCAACAAAGCCGACGTATGTCGCGTGCCGCGCGCGTAGTGCACTCGCCGGTAATCCGCACACCGCCGAGGCTACCGACAGCAAGCCACGGCCAGAGAGGCGAACGACGCCGATACCGCCACGACCAGGCGCAGTGGCGATGGCCGCAATGGGAGAAGAATCAGGAAACATGCAGGGATTCTAGTCGCAATAAAAAAGTCCGCGCGATCAGGCAGCGGACTTTCTTGAAAGCGCGGGGCCGAGCGCTACGCTTTGCCGGCCTCGGATTGTTTGGTAATAACCCATTGCTGTGCAATCGACAAAATATTGTTGACCACCCAGTACAGCACCAGTCCGGAAGGGAAGTAGAAAAACATGAATGAAAACACCAGCGGCATGATCATCATGACTTTCGCCTGAATTGGATCGGGCGGCGTGGGGTTTAATTTGGTTTGCACATACATCGATGCCGCCATGATGATAGGTAGCAGTCCGATCGGCATGTCGATCCCCGGCAGTGTGCCGAACAACGTGTCTGGTGCGGACAAATCATGAATCCAGCCTAGCCATGGCGCGTGGCGCATCTCTACGCTGGCAAGCAGCACCCAGTACAGCGCGATAAACACGGGTATCTGCACAACGATGGGCAGACAGCCACCAAGAGGATTGATTTTCTCGGTCTTGTACAACTCCATCATGGCGGCATTCATTTTTTGCGGATCGCCCTGATGTCGCTCGCGTATGGCCGTCATCTTGGGGGTCACCAGCTTCATCTTGGCCATGCTGCGGTAGCTTGCTGCGGACAACGGGAAGAACGCGAGCTTGATCAGAATGGTCAGGAAAATAATGGTCCAGCCCCAGTTACCGAGCAAGGCGTGCAATTGCGTCATCAACCAGAAAATCGGTTTGGCAATCAGCGTCAGCCAGCCATAGTCTTTTACCAGATCAAAGTCGGTGGCAAATTTGTCCAGCATTACTGATTCTTGCGGACCTGCGTAGAACTTGCCTTCATGAGTCGCGCTGGCGTTGGGCGCGATTTGCCCGACGGGCATGATGGCGCCCACGGCATAGAGCCGAGGCCCGACCTTGCGGGTGAATAACTCATGGTCGCCCTTGGAGAGCGGCGCAAAGGCCGCAACAAAATAATGCTGCACCATCGCTACCCAGCCATCAGGCGTGCGCGCGGCGACCGGGTTTTTGCCTTTCTCGATATCTTCGAAGCTGACCTTGCGATATTTTTCTGCGTCGGTGTAAATCGCCGGCCCGGTGAAGGTGGTGTAAAAGTAGGAGTCTCCGCCCAGTTTGCTGTCGTCACGCACCAGTTGCGCGTAGAGCGACGGCGTGATCGCTGTTGGGCCGCGATTTTCAACGCTGTGCTGGATGCCAATGTCGTACTCGCCGCGTTTTAGCGTATAGGTCTTGGTGACCCTCACCCCGCCCTGTTCGCTATCCAGCACGAGTTGCAGCGTGTCGCCAGAGCCCAGGTCTCGCACGCCATCGCGCGCAACAAACGCCGAGCGGTGGTTAGGGAAGTCGCCACCGATCAAGCCGCTCTGCGCAACATAGGTGAGATGGTCATTTTTTTGCAGCAGCACCACCGGCCGGCCAGACGCTTTGTCATCTTGATGCTGCAGCAGCTCGACGCGCGTGATGTCACCGCCCAAGGTATTGATCTCGAGTTTCAACAGATCGGTGCTTAGACTAATGATTTGGCCAGAACCCGACGACGGGCCGGTAGCCGGAAGCTCGGCGCCGGGCACTGCCGCCGGTGCTGGTGCTGTTACCTGTGGAACTGCAACGTCCTTGGTAGCGGTTGTGGTCGGGTTTGCTGCTTCAGCCGAAGCCGGTTGCGGCGGGTTGCTGTAACGATTCCAGTTTTCCCATAGCATCAGCAATGAGAGCGAAAACACCACTAACAGCACAGTACGTTTGATATCCATTGATTTTTCGAAGGTGAGAAATTCAGTGATGCGTCTGCGAGGCAGTCGCGCACAAGGGTTTGGCGGCGTGGTCGATGGCCGGCACCGGGTCATAGCCCCCGGCATGCCACGGGTGGCATTTGCACAGTCGCCGTCCAGCTAGCGCGCTGCCCTTGATCGGTCCGTACAAAGTAATTGCGTCGCGCGCGTAAGCCGAGCAGCTCGGAAAAAATCGGCAGTTTTGGCCGAGGAATGGGCTGATACCGAGCTGGTAGATACGCAGCAATGCGAGCAGGATCGTTTTCATGCGCGTGGCGCCGGGATTTCTGAAAACAAGCGACGCAACTCAGCACCTAACACCACCCGCAATGAGCGCGGCGCTGCGGTTGATTCACGCCGGAGTGGCGATTGGGCGAGTCTCACTATGCAGTCGAATGAGCCCGGCGGCGACTTACGGAACACCTCCCGCACCATGCGCTTGATTGCATTGCGCGTCACCGCGCGTGGCGCAAGCCGTTTTGCCACCACGACGCCCAAGCGCGCGTGGCCGAGCACATTCGGACGAAGATAGAGCACGAAGTTTTCGGTTCGCTGCATGGGCCGCAAACGAAAAACGGATGAGAAATCATCCGTTTTTACAATACGTTGGTGCCTGCCGTAGCCCTCCGGAGAACCGGGCATGCAACGACGCGGATTGAGCCGAGCTACCGGTTTAAACCGCCAGGCGCTTGCGGCCTTTTGCACGGCGCGCATTCAGCACGGCGCGACCGGCGCGAGTTGCCATGCGAGCACGAAAGCCATGAGTGCGCTTGCGGCGAACGACAGAAGGTTGGAATGTACGTTTCATAATGGTCTCGCGAAGTTGTAGGGGGCGACATATGGCGTGAGCCGCGGCCAGGTCGGTAACTACAGCAACGGCCGCCCCGGCCTGATGCAATTATGCCTAAGCGCGATGCGCAGAACCGCGAATTAGACACCAGAATGTGTATATCTGTCAATCACTTAAGGTGCCTACCGGAAGCCCTTGATACACAAGCAGAAACCTTGTCATGCGCAAGCCGGGTGTCCAACGCGGGTGGCATAAATTCACCTATCAGCCTGTGGATAACTAGCGCCGGCGGCGGTAAAATGGCGGTTGATTCTGCCGTAGCGAGATAGTTCCCACCTGTCCCCCGCGGCGCCTCAATGCACCGATCAACCAATAAATGAAGCGCAGCCGCTGCAGCTTCTGTTTGGACGTTTAAATGGAAGATTTTTGGCAGACCTGCGCTCAGCGGTTGCAGCAAGAGCTGACACCGCAGCAATACAGCGCCTGGATCAAGCCGCTGGCGCCGCTGGACTATGAAGAGGGCCGGCTGCGGATTGCAGCACCCAACCGGTTCAAGTTGGATTGGGTAAAAACCCAGTTCGCGGCGCGCATCACCAGCTTGGCGGCAGAGTTCTGGCAGTCGCCGGTAGACGTTCAATTTGTACTGGATCCGCGCGGTGCGACCGGCAAGCGCCCGGCGGGCAGTTTGTCATCGTCCTCTGCCCCGTCCAAGGCGGCCGAAGAGACGGCCGAACTCGCCGCCGATGGCGCAGTGCTGCGAGACCAGAGCAAGATTAATCCTGCGCTCACGTTTGACAGTTTTGTCACTGGCAAGGCGAACCAGCTGGCGCGTGCGGCTGCGATTCAAGTGGCCAGTAACCCGGGCAGTTCCTATAACCCGCTATTTCTGTACGGCGGTGTCGGTCTGGGCAAAACCCATTTGATTCACGCTATTGGCAACCAGGCGATCGCCGACAATCCCGGTGTGCGGATACGCTATATCCATGCCGAGCAGTACGTGCGCGATGTAGTTACTGCCTATCAGCGTAAAGGATTTGATGATTTCAAGCGCTACTATCACTCGCTGGATTTGCTGCTGATTGATGACATCCAATTCTTCGGTGGCAAGAGCCGAACCCAAGAAGAGTTTTTCTATGCCTTCGAGGCACTGATCGCCGCCAAGAAGCAGATCATCATCACCAGTGATACCTATCCGAAAGAGATCACGGGGATGGATGACCGCTTGATTTCTCGTTTTGACTCCGGCCTGACCGTAGCGGTCGAGCCGCCTGAGTTAGAGATGCGGGTGGCGATTCTGCTGAAAAAAGCGCAGCAAGAAGGCGTCAAGTTAAATGACGACGTGGCCTTCTTTGTCGCCAAGCACTTGCGCTCGAATGTGCGTGAGCTTGAAGGCGCGCTGCGCAAGATTCTCGCCTACTCGCATTTTCATGGTCGCGAGATCACCATTGATGTGGTGAAAGAAGCGCTGAAAGATTTGCTGTCTGTACAAAACCGCCAAATCTCGGTGGAGAACATTCAAAAGACCGTGGCAGACTTTTTTAATATCAAAGTCGCCGACATGTACTCGAAGAAGCGTCCGGCCAACATCGCGCGACCCCGTCAGATTGCGATGTATCTCGCGAAGGAGCTGACCCAAAAAAGCCTGCCGGAAATTGGTGAGCTGTTTGGTGGCCGCGACCACACCACGGTGCTGCACGCAGTGCGAAAAATTGCGGCAGACCGTAGCAAAAACCCCGAAATCAATCATGAACTGCACGTGCTCGAGCAGACCCTGAAAGGCTGAGCGAGGCGATGAAACTATCTTTGCAAACACCAGGCATTTCTTGCGAAAGGAAAACACCATGCAGCTGGTAAAGACTCAACGAGATGCGCTGCTCAGGCCGCTGCAAATCGTGAGCGGTATTGTCGAGCGTCGGCACACATTGCCGATTCTGGCCAATATCCTCATCCGTAAAGACGGTAATAGGGTGAGCTTGTTATCTACCGATATCGAGGTACAAATTAGTACCCACGCCGAGATCGGCTCGGGAAACGATGCCGCGGCGACGACAGTGGCGGCGCGCAAACTGTTAGATATTCTGCGTGCGCTACCCGACGCCGAGGTGACGCTTTCGGTCTCGAACAAGCGCATGACTCTGCAGTGCGGCAAGTCGCGCTTTGCGTTACAGACCTTGTCGGCGGAAGAATTTCCGACAGTCGCACAAGCTGAACAATATGGCGCGCAGTTCAACTTGCCGCAGAAAACTCTCAAGCACCTGCTGAACATGGTGCACTTCTCGATGGCGCAGCAAGATATTCGTTATTACCTCAACGGGCTGCTGCTGGTGGTTGAGGGTAAAAATGTGATCGCTGTCGCTACCGACGGGCATCGTCTTGCTTTTAGCCAGATCGTGACTGAGCAGGAGTTTGCGCGGCAGGAAGTGATTATTCCGCGTAAAACCATTATCGAGCTGCAGCGTCTGCTGGAAGAGACTGATGATCCGGTGAAGCTGGCGATCGCGACCAATCAGGTGAAATTTGATTTCTCCAATATCGAGCTGATCTCGAAACTAGTAGAGGGCAAATTTCCAGACTACACCCGCGTGATTCCCAAGGCGTACAAAAACAACTTCACGCTTGATCGCGAAGCGCTATTGCGCTCATTGCAGCGCGCCGCGATCATGACCTCCGATAAGTTCAAAGGCGTTCGCTGCATGATTGAACCGGGCAGCTTGAAGATCAGCTCAACCAACGCGGATCAGGAAGAGGCTGTGGAAGAACTTGAGATTGATTATGCCGGTGATGCGATCGATATCGGCTTCAATGTGACTTATTTGCTGGATGTCTTGAATAACTTGAAGTGCAACAGCATCAGTATCTCGCTGGGCGACGCCAACTCGTCCGCCCTGATTACGATTCCCGATGACCCTAACTTCAAATATGTCGTGATGCCGATGCGTATTTAAGGCGAGACCCGAGCGGTTGATGGAGGGGGCCATCCGGCCCCTTCGTGCCGTTTTAGAAAGCCGCTAGCCAACGTTTTGCTTGATCAGGAACACCATGTCAGCTACACCCGCAGAAAATTCTAACGCCACAAATCAGTATGGTGCTTCATCGATTCAAATCCTCGAAGGCCTGGAGGCCGTGCGTAAGCGCCCAGGCATGTACATTGGTGATACGTCCGACGGCACCGGCTTGCATCATCTGGTTTTCGAAGTGCTTGATAACTCGATCGATGAAGCGCTGGCTGGCCACTGCTCGGAAATTCACGTCACCATTCACGCCGATAACTCGATTTCGATTACCGACAACGGCCGCGGCATACCCACCGGAATAAAATGGGACGACAAGCACGAGCCTAAGCGCAGCGCGGCAGAAATCGTGATGACCGAACTACACGCGGGTGGAAAGTTTGATCAAAATGCTTACAAGGTGTCGGGTGGTTTGCATGGCGTCGGCGTTTCCTGTGTCAACGCGCTATCCAAGCGGTTGAAGCTCACCATTCGCCGCGATGGCAAAAAACACTTCATGGAGTTTGCGCACGGCGTACCTCAGAACCGCGAGATCGAGCAACAAGACGGCATTGCTGTATCGCCGATCAAGATCATTGGCGATACCGAAAAGCGTGGTACGGAAGTTCATTTCTGGGCCGACGAGGAAATTTTCTCGCACGTTGAATTCCATTACGACATACTTGCCAAACGTATTCGCGAGCTGTCATTCCTGAATAACGGTGTGCATATCAAGCTCACTGACCAACGCACTGGTAAAGAAGAGAGCTTTGCATTCGAGGGCGGCACGCGCGGCTTCGTCGAGTACATCAACAAGAATAAAAACGTTTTGCACCCAACGGTATTTCAGGCAACCGGCGAGCGGGTTTCCGAGCATGGCACAACGATTTCTGTCGATGTGTCGATGCAGTGGAACGATGCCTTCAACGAGCAGGTGCTGTGCTTTACCAACAATATCCCGCAGCGTGATGGCGGTACCCACCTGACGGGCTTGCGCGCTGCGATGACCCGTGTCATCAACAAGTACATTGAAGAGCACGAGTTTGCGAAAAAAGCCAAGGTGGAAGTTAGTGGCGACGACATGCGCGAGGGCTTGACCTGCGTGTTATCGGTCAAAGTGCCTGAGCCGAAATTCAGTTCGCAAACCAAAGACAAGCTGGTTTCCTCCGAGGTTCGTGGTCCGGTGGAAGAAGTGGTCGCCAAAACGCTGACTGATTTTTTGATGGAAAAGCCCAACGACGCCAAAATCATTTGCGGCAAGATCGTCGAGGCGGCGCGCGCTCGCGAAGCTGCGCGTAAGGCGCGTGAGCTGACTCGCCGTAAAGGTGTCATGGATGGCTTAGGCTTGTCAGCCAAATTAGCGGATTGTCAGGAGAAAGATCCAGCCTTGTGCGAGCTCTATATTGTGGAGGGTGACTCCGCCGGCGGTTCTGCCAAGCAAGGTCGCGACCGCAAGTTTCAGGCAATTTTGCCCTTGCGCGGTAAGGTGCTGAATGTCGAAAAAGCGCGCTTCGAAAAAATGCTCTCGTCCGAGCAGATCACCACGCTGATTGCAACGCTAGGGACGTCGATCGGTGCGGATGAGTTCAATATCGAGAAGCTGCGCTATCACCGCATCATCATCATGACCGACGCCGATGTCGATGGCGCGCACATTCGTACATTGTTGCTCACGCTACTGTATCGGCAGATGCCGCAGCTGGTCGAGCGTGGGCACATCTATATCGCCCAGCCGCCCTTGTACAAGGTGAAGCACGGTAAAGATGAGCGCTATCTGAAAGATGACCTGGAAGAGACCAGCTACATGATGCAAATTGCGCTGCAAGACGCGGCGCTGTTGTCGACCGAAGGTGCTGCGCCTATTGCCGGCGAGGCACTGAATGAACTGGTCAGGAAGTACAACACCGCCAACGCGATTGTTCAGCGCTTGTCCAGAGTCATTGACGATGCCGCACTCGCTGCAATCATGAACGGCGTGACGCTGGATCTCTCGAGTGAAGAGGCTGCAGAAACCAGCGCGCAAGCACTGGCTACCGCGATCAATGACCCGATGGTGCGTGTCAGCGTCAATATGGACGCCCTGTCCGCTGCACACCGCTTGCGCATCGAGCGCCAGCACCACGGCAACCTTCGCTTGAGTGTGATTGATGCGGAGTTTGTCGATAGTCCCGACTATGGATTGTTGTTTGAGGCGGCGGCTACGTTCAAGGGCTTGATCGGACCAGGCGCACTGATCCGCCGCGGCAGCGGTGAAAAAATGCGCGAGCACGCGATCGGCGATTTTCGTCAGGCCATGGCGTGGCTACGTGACGAAGCAGAGCGCGGCGTGAGCAAGCAGCGCTACAAAGGTTTGGGCGAGATGAATCCGGATCAGCTGTGGGAAACCACCATGGACCCTGCAGTGCGTCGCTTGTTAAGAGTACAGATTGAAGATGCGATAGCGGCTGATCAGATTTTTGCCACCCTGATGGGTGATGAGGTCGAACCGCGCCGCGCCTTCATCGAGACCAACGCGCTCGCGGCCGGGAACATCGACGTTTAATCGTATTCGCGCAGCATGTCCTTCCAAGCCATACTCTTCGACGCTTACGGTACGCTGTTTGACGTCTACGCCATTGCCGCCGAGGCAGAGCGCCAGTTTCCCGGGCAGGGCGCTGCCCTGGCAAACCTCTGGCGCGACAAGCAGATTGAGTACACGCGATTACGCACGCTGTCTGGTACCTATCAGCCGTTTGACCAGGTGACACGAGACGCGCTGCAATTTGCTTGCAGCAGGCTCGGTCTCGCGCTCGATCAGCCGACCCAAGCGCAGCTGATGGCGCAGTACAACCAACTGGCACCCTTTCCCGAAAACTTGGGTGTGCTGCAAGCATTGCGCCGCGAGGGTATTGCGCTGGCGATTTTGTCCAACGGTAATCCGGAAATGCTTGATCCCGTGGTCAAGGCGGCGGGAATGGCGGATGTGTTCACCCACGTGATTTCGGCCGATCGTGTTAAAAAATTCAAGACTGCGCCAGAGGTTTATCAATTAGGCTTGGACACTCTGGGCGCTACGGTGAATAACAGTCTGTTTGTGTCGAGTAATGGCTGGGATGTTTGCGGCGCGGCCTGGTTTGGTTATTCCACCTTCTGGGTAAACCGCGCAGCAGCACCGGCAGAGGTGCTCGGCGTGGTGCCGAATGGTGAAGGCCGTTCTCTGAATGACTTGCTTCAATTTGTCCGGCAGCGCGAGGGACATTAAAACTCGCCGATTAATTCAAAACACGACAACAATCAACTCATCAAGGAATTACAAATGACAGCACGCACCGCTTGCCACGGATTGCAGGTGGATACCATCCTGTACCGCTTTATCGAAGACAGAGTCCTTCCTGGTACCGGTATCGACAGTGATAGTTGGTGGGGTGGTTTCGCGCAAATCGTTCATGATCTGTCACCGAAAAACGCGCTGCTGCTGGCTGAGCGCGATCGTTTGCAAAGCGAGCTGGATGCCTGGCATATCGCTCACCCCGGGCCGGTGAAAGATATTCCCGCCTATCGCAAATTTCTGGAGTCGATTGGCTATCTGTTGCCGGTGCCTAAATCTGTCAAAGTCACCACCGACCATGTCGACGCAGAGCTATCGACCACGGCCGGCCCGCAGCTGGTGGTACCGATTCTGAATGCTCGTTATGTGTTGAACGCGGCGAATGCGCGCTGGGGTTCTCTGTATGACGCACTCTACGGTACTGACGCCATTCCCGAGGCGGATGGTGCGACACGCGACGGTGGTTACAACCCGGTACGCGGCGCAAAAGTGATCGCGTTTGCGCGTGGATTCCTTGACCAAGTGGTGCCATTAGCAGCAGGATCGCACGCAAATGTGGTTGCCTACACGGTTGACGGTAATCGCCTGAAAGCGGCCATGCAAGACGGTAGTGCGAGCGGGCTCGCCGATGCCACTAAATTTGTTGGTTATCAGGGCGATGCTTCACATCCAACATCGGTGCTGCTAAAAAATAATGGCTTGCACATCGAGCTTCGTATCAACCCCAACAGCACCATTGGCAAGCAAGACCTTGCAGGCGTTGCAGACATTGTTGTTGAGTCAGCCTTATCGACGATTCTTGATCTTGAAGACTCGGTGGCCGTGGTAGACGGTACCGACAAAGTCGCGGCGTACGAGAACTGGCTTGGTATCTTGAAAGGTACGCTGTCGGAGACTGTGAAAAAAGGTGAAAAATCTTTCCAGCGCACTTTGAATCCGGATCGGGAGTACATCGGCACCGATGGAAAGACACTGAAATTACACGGGCGCTCATTGCTGTTCTTGCGCAATGTGGGTCACCTCATGACTAATCCGGCCATCTTGATTGGCGATGGCAAAGAAATCCCCGAGGGTATTTTGGATGCGGTCGTCACCACCACGATCGCGCTGCATGATTTACGTCGCCCTGCTTCGCAGGCTATTTGCAATACGCGTGCGGGTTCGGTGTACATCGTCAAGCCGAAGATGCATGGCCCAAAAGAAGTTGCGTTTGCAGTCGAGTTATTTGAGCGCGTTGAAAAGCTGCTGGGCTTGAAAAAGAACACGGTCAAGCTTGGCATCATGGATGAAGAGCGCCGAACCTCGACCAACCTCACTGCTTGCCTGCAAGAAGCAGCAGCGCGCGTGGCATTCATCAACACCGGTTTCCTTGATCGTACGGGTGATGAGATTCATTCATCCTTGCTTGGTGGCCCTATGCTGCGCAAGGGCCACATGAAAACCTCGACATGGTTGGCCGCTTACGAGCGCAGCAACGTGCTGACCGGCTTGAGTTGTGGTTTGCGCGGTCGTGCGCAAATCGGTAAGGGTATGTGGGCAATGCCCGATCTGATGGCGGCGATGCTGGATCAGAAAATTGGCCATCCAAAATCCGGCGCAAATACTGCATGGGTACCATCACCAACCGCGGCGACGCTGCATGCCTTGCACTACCATCAAGTGGATGTATTCGACACCCAGCGCGAGCTTGAGCAGCAAGACAACACCGCAGAGTTACAGCAGCTGCGAGACCAACTGCTGACCGTGCCTATCGTAGATGCGCCCAGCTGGTCGGCAAAAGAGATTCAAGAAGAGCTCGACAACAATACACAAGGTATTTTGGGCTATGTGGTGCGTTGGGTAGAGCAAGGCATTGGCTGCTCCAAGGTGCCCGATATTCATAACGTGGCCTTGATGGAAGATCGTGCCACCTTGCGTATTTCCAGTCAGCATATTGCGAACTGGTTACGTCACGGCGTGATCACCGAGGCGCAGGTCAAGGAGACGCTGGCGCGCATGGCAAAGATCGTTGATCAACAAAACGCGGGTGATCCGTTCTACCGGCCGATGGCACCGGATCTGGAAAAATCTCATGCCTTCCGTGCAGCGAGTGATCTCGTGTTCAAGGGTTCGGTACAGCCTTCGGGTTACACCGAGCCGCTGCTGCATGCGTGGCGTTTGAAGTTCAAAAAAGAAGTCATGGGTGTTTGACTTCGCACAGTAATGCCAATCAAAAGCCCTCTGCGTTGTTTTGGCTTACCGGCTAAGCCTTGAGCTGCAGAGCTGTTTGAGGCGAACCACAGTGCCCATCGTTTGGCGGAGTTTTCCGCCGAGCGATGGCAACTAGTGTCCATCTACCGGGGACAGCGGTTCGATACGCCAAGCTCCCGTATTTCCGAACCCAATCTCCCTAAAGGCGCAGTATTTTTGGGAACCGTTTATCGCCTATACTCGGGCGCTCGCCGAAGAATTGGCGGATGATTTGGCAGTACGCTTGATGTTCTCGTGATCTGGAGGATCCATGAAAAGGTTTTTGACAATTCTGATGGTTGCCCTGATGGGTAGCGCGGTGTTGATGAGCAGCGCGCAGGCGAAACGCCTGGGCGGTGGCGGCTCGATTGGTAAGTCATCGCCGACGTATAGCCGGCAAGCCACACCACCCGCCAATCAGGCGACAACAGCGCCGCGCCCCGCACAACCCGCAGCACCTGCGCCGGCGAGTCCTTGGCGCGGCATTCTTGGCGGCGCCTTGCTGGGTCTTGGCATTGGCGCCTTGTTGTCGCACTTTGGCCTTGGCGAGGCAGCGGCAGGAATGCTGGGCACCATGTTGATGATTGGCCTGTTGGTAGCCGCTGCGTGGTTTATTTTCCGGATGCTGAGTCGCAAGTCCCAGCCGGCACCGCTACAGCCTGCGTATGGTGGCCCGATGCAGCGTGAGGCGATTAGCGATGCCCGCACACCAGAAATTGGTTCTGGCCTTGGTAGCGCAGCGGCGTCAACCTGGCAGCCGGCACAAGCGGCTGTGCCGGCAGATTTCGATGTTGAGGGATTCCTGCGGCACGCGAAAACCAACTTTATTCGCATGCAAGCGGCATGGGATCGCGCCGATGTGAACGACATCCGGGAGTTCACCACGCCCGAGATGTTCGCCGAGTTAAAGATGCAGCTGACCGAGCGCGGCAGCTCCGCTAACAATACCGACGTGGTCAGCATCGACGCCGAGATGTTGGGCGTGGAATCGAACACGGTTGAACATATTGCTAGCGTTCGCTTCCACGGCATGATCCGCGAAGATCTGCACGCACCGGCAGAGCATTTCAGCGAGATATGGGTGTTAACCAAGCCAGCAGTGGGTCAACAAGGATGGCTGTTGGCTGGTGTACAGCAAGCATCGTAAATCCGCGCGATTTTGATCTCTGAGGCGGGGCCGCAGCTGCGGCCCCAGAGTCTCTACAGACTGTTGCTGTAAAGCCGCTCAACATTGAGCGGCTTTTTACTTGAGGTATAAGCCCTCGGCTCCCGGCACCATGAACCCACCCAACACCAAGAACTTCACGCAACTGGCATCTATGGCGCTCGCCGCATTGGGTCTGTTGTTGGTGCTGCACGCCGGACTGATTGCGGCGCTGTACGCCGGCTTGCTGGTGTATGCGCTGGTTCATTTACTGGCGCCTACCTTGGCCTACTTTATTGGTGGACACTCTGCCCGGTGGGTAGCCGTCGCTGCGCTCAGCACGATCATCGTGGTGCTGCTCAGCCTGGGTATCTGGATGCTGGCTTCGTTCCTGTTCTCTGAAGCGGGTAGCTTGCCGGTACTGCTAAAGAAACTGGTCGATTTGATTGAGGAGGCGCGCGGCCAAATTCCTTTTTGGCTCGGCGCGTTACTGCCACAAAGTGCCGAGGCTCTGCAGCAATGGCTGACGCAATGGATACGTGATCATGCCACGCAAGCGACACAAATCGGCCAGCAAACGGGGCGGGTGTTCGTGCAAATCCTGATCGGTATGGTGATTGGTGCGATGGCTGCGCTGTATGACACCACGCAGATCCCGCGCTTCAAGCCGCTTGCCGCTGCGCTTCACGAGCGAGTATCGCAACTGCACCGCTCATTCAGGCAGGTTGTTTTCGCTCAGGTACGAATTGCCGCCATCAACGCGGTCTTCACGGCTATCTATCTAGCGGTCGTGCTGCCTCTGGCGGGTATCAAGTTGCCATTGGTGAAGACCATGATCCTAGTGACGTTTGTCGCCGGCTTGCTACCCGTTGTCGGTAACCTTATTTCCAACACTGTGATTGTGGTCGTGAGCTTGTCTTATTCGCTTGGTGTTGCTGCAGCGTCGTTGCTGTTTCTGGTGACCATACACAAGCTCGAGTACTTTCTCAACGCGAAGATTATCGGGGTACAAATTAACGCGCGCCCGTGGGAGCTGTTGGCTGCCATGCTCGTCATGGAGGCCTTGTTTGGAATCAGCGGCGTGATCGCTGCGCCGGTGTTTTATGCCTACGTCAAGCATGAGCTGCAAGCGGCGCAGCTGGTTTGACGACCACTTGATACCAGTAGCACTGGCGTCAATGGCAGAACACCGCCGCACGCAGCGAGTTCAGGGGCGCTCCTGGTGTGTGTTTTCTGACATTGATGCGATCAACTCAGCCGGGCGCGTAGACCGCACACGTAAACGCATATTGATCATTTCGACGACGACCGCAAATGCCATCGCGCTGTAAATATACCCTTTAGGAACATGCGTGCCAAAGCCCTCTGCGATCAAAACTACTCCGATGGCTACCAGAAACGCCAAGGCGAGTACCTTGAACGTCGGATGCGCGGATACAAATCGCCCAATCGCACCAGCAAACACCATCATCAAACCAACCGAGACAACCACCGCTGCAACCATGATCTCAATACGATCCACCATGCCAACGGCCGTAATGATTGAGTCCAGAGAAAACACCAGATCAATCACCATGATCTGCAGGATAACCGCGCCGAATGCCGCATGGGCAACACTGCTGCGTTGTTCATGTGCGCCTTCCAGCATCTGGTGTATCTCGCCGACGCTCTTCCAAAGCAAAAACAGTCCTCCGAAAAGCAGTACCAGGTCTCTGCCGGAGAAGGCGTTGCCAAACACGTCGAATAGCGGCGAGGTCATGCCGACAATCCAGCTCAGCATCAATAACAAGCCAAGCCGCATGAACATTGCAGCAAACAAGCCTATTTTGCGCGCCATGTCGCGCTGATGTGGGGGCAGCTTGTCGACCAGGATAGAAATAAAAATGACGTTATCGATGCCAAGCACCAGCTCAAGCGCCGTGAGTGTCGCAAAAGCAAACCAGGTGTGCGGGTCGGCGAGCAGTTCCAGCATTGGGGATCCGATCGGTGATTTGAATGCCGGAATTCTAACGAGATATCAGCAGCAGCGCTGCGCAGCAGCGTGCTTCTAAAGTAAGCATAATCAGATGAGTTGTTCGAAAAAGCGAGATCAACGTGAGCCTTAATTTCCGACATTTGCATTATTTCTGGGTGGTCGCCAAAGAGGGCAGTATCACGCGTGGCGCTGATCGGCTGGGCCTTGCAATCCAAACGGTTAGTGCGCAGCTATCACTGCTGGAGCAGGCAGTCGGTAAGTCGCTGTTCAAACCACAGGGACGCCGCCTGGTACTAACCGAGGCCGGGCAAGTAGCATTGCGCTACGCCGATCAGATTTTTTTACTGGGTGAGCAGCTACAGGAAGCGTTGGCTGACGTGGGTACCGAGCCCATCATGCGTCTCACTGTCGGTATTTCTGATTCGCTGCCCAAGCTAATCGCATCGCGTATGCTCGACGCCGCGCTCGCACTGCCACAAAGAGTACGTCTGATTTGTTATGAAGAACAATTCGAGTCTTTACTCGGCAAACTGTCCGTGCACAAGCTGGACGTCATGCTGACGGACCGAGCAGTACCGCCTGGCTCATCGCTGCGTGTGTTCAGTCATTTGTTGGGCGAGACACAAATCAGCCTGTACGCGGTGCCTGAACTGGCCGAACGCTACCGCAAGGGTTTCCCGAAAAGTGTTACAGGAGCGCCCATGCTTCTGCCCACTCGCAACAATGCGATCAGAGCGCGTATTGATCACTGGCTTGAGCTGAATGAAATTCAACCCGATCTGATCGGCGAGTTTGATGACAATGCGCTACTTCACACTTTCGGTCGTGCCGGGCGCGGTTTGTTTCCTGCACCAACGGTGTTGGCGAACGATGTTAAATCACAATTCGGTGCTGTCGAAGTTGGCGTCATGACGCAAGTTCGCGAGCAGATTTATGCTATCTCTAATGAAAGAAAAATTCAGCATCCAGCCATTGAGGCGATATTGAATGCGATCCATAGCGATGTATTTTGATGGCGCTAAAAAAACAAAAGCCGGCATCGCCGGCTTTTATGAGAAGCTCAAGCTCACTCAGTGCAGATTAGAAATCCAATGCGCCAAGTTCAACATATCTTCTTCAGACAGCGTCTGAGCCAAGCTAGTCATGTTACCTGCATCGTTAGTGCGCTCGCGTGCCTTGAATGACTTCAACTGCGTGATGATGTAATCAGGATGCTGGCCCGCCAAACGGGGTACTTCATTCTGACCTTTCATGCCGCCGAGGTGGCACATCGCGCAAAGTGATTCTTCCGCTTTTTTGGCGCCCGCTTCCACCCGAGGCATCTCTGACTTGAAGCCGGTGCGTTCTTGTTTCTGCTTGGAGAAATAAGCCGCCAAATCTTTCATGTCCTGTTTTTCCATGCCGGCTGCAATGCCCGACATAATCGGGTTGGAACGACGACCTTCTTTGTAATCGCGCAGCTGAAGATACAAGTACCGATCGCTTTGTCCGGCTAACACCGGAAACGTACCCACCTGAGAATTTCCATTTGGGCCGTGACAGGCGACGCACGCCTCGGCCTTCTTTTTGCCCGCTTCAACATCTTGCGCTTGCGCATTCAAGCTGAATGCGGCAAGTGTAATAATCGCGGCCACCACTCCTCGACATCTCATGACTAAACTCTCATTCACTCGTTAAAAAAAGAGGCTGCCCGCAGGCAGCCTCCTTCGGATACCAACGATTTACAGAGC
This sequence comes from Burkholderiaceae bacterium, assembly GCA_018882935.1. GTDB lineage: Bacteria > Pseudomonadota > Gammaproteobacteria > Burkholderiales > Burkholderiaceae_D > Pernthalerella. Next base: position 41,322 of record VERA01000013.1, read on the forward strand.
GAACACAAACACGCTATTGCCGCGCTTGAAGTCCAGCTGCGTATTGCCGCCTGCTGCTACAGCGATGTACTGCTTGCCATTGACTGTATACGACGTTGCAGGAGCGTTCACGCCTGCGCCGCACTGGTACTGCCACAATACCTTACCAGTTTTTGCGTCATAGGCTTTGAACCAACCGTTGCCTTCGCCAGCGAACACCAAGTTGCCAGCTGTCGACAACGCGCCACCGATCATTGGCTGATCGGTGCGTGCTTTCCATACGACCTTGCCGGTATCGATGTTGACAGCAGTGACGTTACCGAACTGCTCTTCACCCACGCTGTTTTTGAACGCGCCGCCCAGCCACAGCTTGCCGCCTGGATAAGCCGCCGCTTCAACGTGGTAAGTCATTGGCTGCTCAAGGTTGACAGCATAAGCGAGGCGCAGGCCTGGGTTGACAGCCATTGGTGACCACTCAACACCACCGTTAGCGCCCAAGGACATACGTGCGCCTTCTTTGGTCGGTAATGTCCACAGACCTTCTTGCGACACCATCGGCTCCGAGAAGCGGATCAGGTTGCCGTTCGAGCGATCATGAACATAGATGTGACCGGTTTTGCCACCATGGATCACGCCAGGGATCATCTTGCCGTTCTTGTCTTTCACGTCCACCAGGATAGGTGGCGAGACAGCGTCTAGATCCCAAACATCATGCGCGACGTACTGGTAGTGCCACTTGTAGTTGCCAGTGTTCAGGTCAACTGCAACGATGGAGTCGGTGTACAGGTTGTCACCCGGACGCTCGGCACCATACAGGTCAGGGGACGGGTTGCCGACGACGAAAAATACCGTGTTGGTCTTCACGTCAACAGCAGGGGTCATCCACACACCACCACCAAGAGTTTTGTAGAAATCACCACCGCCTTTGGCCAGTGCTGCTTTCTCTGCCGCGATATTGCGCTTCATGTTGCGACCGGTCGCATCGTTTTCTGCCCACACACCCTCATGACCTTTTTCCGGGATGGTATGGAAGGTCCATGCCAGCTTGCCGGAATTTGCGTCATAGGCTTTCACGAAGCCACGTACACCGTACTCACCACCGTTGGTGCCGATCAGTACTTTGCCGTTGGCGACTGAAGGTGCCATGGTTTCGCTGTAGCCAAGTTCCGGATCAGCGATTTCGGTTTCCCAAAGTAACTTACCGGTTTTAGCATCCAGCGATACCAGCTTGGCATCCAGCGTGCCCATGAAGAGCTTGCCCTCTGATACAGCAACGCCCTTGTTGTTCGGGCCGCAGCAGTAGGTCGATACCGGACCGATTTTGTGCTTGTAGTGCCAGTACTGCTCACCCGTGACCGCGTTGATGGCGTAGACGTGGTTGTACGACGTGGTAACGAACATCACACCGTCAACAACGATCGGTGCAGTTTCCATCGACTCAACAATACCGGTTTGGAATACAAACGCCGGGCGTAGCTTTGCGACATTACCGGTGTTGATTTGCGATGCAGGATGATGACGGGTCTGATCGTAGCTACCGTTAGGCAGCAACCAGTTTTTGCCATCTTTTGCCGCGTTGTTCAACATATCTTGCGATACGCTGGTGAACTTCGGCATCGGATTTGCCTTGACGCCGGCGCCGGCGATAGGCTCTTGCGCGTACGCTGAGCTGGCGACGACCAGTCCGGTAACGGCAAGTGTTTTCAGCATGTTGTTAACAGCCATATGCTTCCTCTCTCGGTGGGTTTGAACCTCTTATATCTGTCGTTGTCTTGGGTTATTGATCAAGCCCTTTGAGGAACAGCATGATCAGTTAATACCAGACCCGTCAGTCCTTCTTCTTAAACGCAACAAACAACAACAAGCCCTGTTTAAAAATGACCAAGGAATAGTAGTAATAAATTAATTATTGTATTTAGTACTTACTATCGCCAAGACAGTTCTAAAATCTCATCCTTGTTCCAGAATTTGACGGACAGCCTTATCATTGCGCCATGTGATCGTAGTCTGAGTTTGGACCATTTGCAACATAAAACCATTATTTCAAAGGCGATTCTGATGAAGCTGGTTAATACATTTCTGATATTTTTGATGGCGTTACTTTTTTGCGGCGCAACAGCGGCGCAGCAGGTAGATAACCCCCATCAGCAATCACTGGCTGCCGTGCGCGCCGGGAATCTCGCCAAGCTTCGCGATCTGTTAGACAACCACGGCGCCAATTTGAATTCCCGGAATCGGATTGGCGAGAGCCTGCTGATGATGTCGATCAAAGCGGGCAAGCAAGACATCGCCAACTACTTGCTCGACCGCGGAGCGCGGGTGGATATCGCAAGTACCGCGAACGTAACGCCGTTGATGGCAGCAGCCTTTAATGGCGACCTGGGCATGGTCGAGCGATTACTGGAGCGAGGTGCTGACGTTCACGCGGTTGACCGGCTGAAAAAAACTGCGATGGTTTACGCAGCGGGTGAGGGCCGCACAGAGGTGGTGGCGCGGCTGCTGAAGGCGGGGGTGGATATCAATGCCCGCTATCCAAATGATTTAACCGCGCTGATGTGGGCTGCCGGTCAGGGCCATACGGCAACCGTCAAATTCCTGCTTGGCGCCGGTGCCGATGCAGCGCTTGCGGACAACCGTGGCAAGACCGCGCTGGAGATTGCCGACGAGGCAGGTCATCTTGACGCAAAAATTAGTCTGACCAACCCATAATCAGTCAAAACAAAAAACCCCGCGCATGCGGGGTATCTGACGCAACGCCAGTTGCGTGCTGCAGCACATTGACAGCGAGTATCAGGCTAGTGTCAGCACCAGCCTGGCTGGTGACTCAGCGTTTCTTCAATTCGATTTCAAACTGCGCAAAATAAGCGGAGACATTATCAATATCGGCATCGCTCAGCGGTTTCGCCATCAAGCTCATGACCTCATTGTGCCGCTTGCCGTCTCTGAAGTCGCGCAACTGGCTGGCAAGGTACATCTCGGGTTGGCCGGCAATCGAGGGTGTGCCTGCCATTGATGACAAGCCTTTTTCACCGTGACACATGATGCAGCTCTGGGCCACCGAAGCACCGGCTTTAACATCACCTGCAAGGCTGGAGGTTGACACGGTGAGGGCGGCAAGGCTGATAGCGATATGAATGGCGGATTTCATTTTTGGCTCAGTAGAAACAGGTTAAACACAATAAAAAACCCGCCGCGATAATTTGCGGCGGGTCTGATCAAGATCAGTACCGGGCTTGTGGCCCGGCATTTATCCGCGTTGCTTAGTTCGCGGAGTAGCTGATGCGGTAGATCGCGCCAGCGTAGTCGTCGGACACCAGGATCGAACCATCAGGCAGGTTGGCGACGTCAACAGGACGGCCGAGTGCGCGCTTGGTGGTCTTGTCCAGGAAGCCATCCGCAAACACTTCAGCTTGACCAGCTGTACCGTCGGCGTTGACCGGAACGAAGTTGATCAGGTAGCCGCTAGGTGTAGTGCGGTTCCAGGAGCCGTGCGATGCGATGAACATGCCGCCCTGGTACTTCTTCGGGAATGCCTTACCGGTGTAGAAAGACATACCGAGCTGTGCCTGGTGCGCAGGGAACTCGACTTGCGGGAAGATCATGCCAGCTGGCTCAGGCAGACCCTTCAGGTCTGGAGCAGCAGGTGAACCAGCAACTTTGTACTTGCCGTTGTAGAACGGGAAGCCGAAGTGCTGACCAGCCTTGGTGATGCGGTTCAGTTCGCCCGGTGGGACGTCATCGCCCAGACCGTCAACCTGGTTGTCGGTGGTCCAGATGGTCTTGTCTTTCGGGTTGATGTCCAGGCCAGCTGGGTTACGCATACCCATTGCGTACACTTCTTTGCCCGAGCCATCGAACGGGTTCAGACGGATCACGCCGCCGATACCGGTCTTGTTGTACAGGTCGATCTTGTCTTTCGGCTGCACGTTGAATGGCTGGCCAAGAGTGATGTAGACCTTGCCATCGTCAGCAACTTTGCAAGTACGGCCGGTGTGGTTGAAGGACTCTTCTTCAACTGGGATCAGGCCGCCTTCTTTAACAGCGGTGATGACTGCAACGTCCGGACCTTCGTAGAAGTACTCAGCTGCTGGGAAGTTCAGCACGCGGTTCGACTCAACCACGATCAGGAAGCCGTCTTTGGTCCAGCATACGCCGTTCGGGTTCTTGAACTTGATCGAAGGAGCGAAAGGCTTGACTTCGTCAGCGACGTTGTCGCCGTTACGGTCGGTAACTGCCCAGACGGTGGTCTTGCGTGTGCCAACGAACAGCATGTTGGTCGACGGTGCAACCGCCATGTAACGCGCGTCAGGAACGACTGCGTACAGTTCGATCTTGAAGCCTTCTGGCAGCTTGATCTTCTTCAGGTTTGCCTTCAGCGCTTCGACGTTAGCGCCAGACTGAGGAACGGTAGGAATGTCGATCGCAGTGCCCGAAGTTCTGAACTGCGAGATCTTTTCGAGACCCTCATCTTTTGCAAAGCTCGGTGCCGAAAAGGCGATGAGCAGTGCCGATGCCAGAGCGCTCTTAACAAAAACGTTGGATTTGGCCAATTTAATCTCCGATTGGTTTTTATAAAAACACATGTGTAACCGCTTATGCGGCAAAATTTTCATTGATACTGCTTGTGCAATATCGTTGAAATCCCTTGGTTGATGCTAGTGGGCTTTGGAATATAGGTCTTGCTCAATGCGGGCTACAAGTGAATTTTTTTCAATATGTTGAGGCTCGTCAGGCTTCGCTATCAAAGCGACAACCAACGCTGAAACGTCGGCTGTACCGGCACGGCACGAACAGTAGCTTTTTGCTATCTGACCGCGGCACTATTTACTTGATAACTACGCCCCACGGCATCTCGCCAACTTTCACTTCCGATATCACTTTCAAGTCGACAGCATCGATCACGCTGACCGAGTTGGAGCGGCCATTCGCAACGTATAGCTTGCGGCCATCGGGTGTGATCGCCATATTCCATGGTCGTTTTCCCACAGGTATGGCGGCCAGAATCTCATGGCTCTCGGTGTCGACCGCAGATACTGTGCCGTCTTTGCCATTCGAGATGAACACCCGTTTTCCATCAGGCGACATCGCAACACCGTTGGCAAAATTGCCCGTCTTGATTTGTTTGATGACCGATCGCTTGGCGACATCGATGGCGTACACCGTGCTGGCGATTTCACAGGCGACGTAGGCGACCTTGCCATCCGGCCGAAATGCAATGCCGCGCGGGCGGTCGCCAACCTTGACTGAGGCCACCTGCTTGCGCCGTTTAACGTCAATGATGTCAACGCTGTCGGCCTCTTCTGCTGAGACGAACATCCATTTGCCGTCAGGACTAAACACCGCGTGCTCCGGGTTTTTGCCGCGTGTCTTGACCGCGAATACTTTTTTCCCGCTTGCCGTGTCAATAAAATTGACCGCGTTGCTGATTTCGGAAGCCGCCGCGATCCATCTGCCGTCGGGTGAGCTGGATACGCC